>JAWOJK010000264.1:0-10743 GCA_046481705.1 Desulfobacterales bacterium
AGGACCCGGGCAGCATCGTGATCGATGAGATCGCCGGGATGCTGGTGACCTTCAGCGGGCTTCCGTTCAACGCTTTTTCGGCCACCGCCGGGTTTGTTTTGTTCCGGATCCTGGATATCGCCAAACCGTTTCCCATCGGCTGGGTTGAAAAGCGGCTGAGCGGCGGGAGCGGCATCGTGATGGACGACCTGATTGCAGGGGTGATCGCCAACCTGGGTTGCCGCCTGCTGCTGGCCGCTTGGGGGGGGTGAGACCCCCCGGCCGGCGGTTGACAGAATGCAAAAACCAGCTGATCATGCAAAAGCCCGGAACGGCGATGCGCCCATCCGGGCCTTTATCGCCGTCGATCTGCCGGCAAGCGTCAGCCAGGCCCTCCAAGCGGCCCAGGATCAGCTGAAATCGCACCATTTCGACATCCGCTGGGCCAAACCGGAGAATATCCACCTGACGCTCAAATTTCTCGGTGACATCCCCCCGGCGGACCTCGCGTGCATCTTGCCGGCGCTGGGGGCAGCAGCGGCGGCCGTCGCCCCCTTTGCCATCGCGGCCCGGGGCGCCGGTGTTTTTCCGGGCATCAAAGCGCCGCGGGTCGTCTGGGCGGGTCTGACCGGGCAGCTCCCGGCGCTCTTCGCACTCCAGCGGTCGGTGGCGCAGGCCCTGGCGACCGCCGGTTTCCCGCCCGAGGTGCGGCCCTTCAAGGCCCATCTGACCCTCGGGCGGTTCAAGGGGCGGGTCAGGCCGGCCGACCTGCTGGCGGCCCTGCAGGCGCTGGGGCAATGGGCGTCACCGACTTTCAGGGTGGATCGCGTCACCATTTTTCAAAGCGACCTGCGCCCCGGCGGGGCGGTTTACACCCCGCTCGGCGAGGCGCCCTTAAACATGACGGAACGGATAAAATTAGAAAATCAGACAGTTTCGTAAAAAAGCCAAGTTACGGCGCGCAAATCTCGAGGAGTGAGGCGTGCTACTGTGCGCCGCAGCGACTTCGAGATGCAGCGCAACGCGGAAATTGGGTTTTTTACGGAACCGTCAAACATGCGTACAACCGACCAGGAGGCGATATGAAAGACACCCAGGAAAAGGAAAAAGCGGTGGAGTCGGCCATCGGCCAGATCGAACGCCAGTTCGGCAAGGGTTCGATCATGAGGCTCGGCAGCCGCCCGATCGTCGATGTCCCCACCATTTCCACCGGCTCATTGGCCCTTGACCGGGCCCTGGGCGTGGGCGGAATCCCCCGGGGGCGCGTCACCGAAATCTTCGGCCCGGAATCTTCGGGCAAAACCAGCCTGGCCCTGCACGCCGTGGCCGAGGCCCAGAAACGGGGCGGGATCGCCGCCTTCATCGATGCCGAGCATGCCCTGGACACCGTCTATGCCCGCAAGCTGGGGGTCAACTGCGACGAGCTGCTGGTCTCCCAACCGGATACCGGGGAGCAGGCGCTTGAAATCGTCGACATGCTGGTGCGCAGCGGCGCCATCGACATCCTGGTTATCGACTCCGTGGCGGCCCTGGTGCCGCGGGCTGAAATCGAAGGTGAAATGGGCGATGCCCACATGGGCCTGCAGGCCCGCTTGATGAGCCAGGCCCTCCGCAAACTGACCGGCACCATTGGCAAAACCAACACGGCCGTGGTTTTCATCAACCAGATCCGCATGAAAATCGGGGTGATGTTCGGCAACCCGGAAACCACCACCGGCGGCAACGCGCTCAAATTCTACGCCTCGGTGCGCATGGACATCCGACGCACCGGCGCCATCAAAGATGGCCAGGAAGTGATCGGCAACCGCACCAAGGTGCGGGTGGTCAAAAACAAGATGGCCCCGCCCTTCAAGGAGGCAGAGTTCGACATCATGTACGGCGAAGGCATCTCCCAGACCGGCGACCTCCTGGACATGGGGGTGGCCGCCGAGATTATCGAAAAAAGCGGCGCCTGGTATTCCTTCGAAGGGGAGCGCATCGGCCAGGGTCGGGAGAACGTCAAACGCTTCATGCAGGACAACCCCGACATCTTCCAGAGCATCCAGAAGCGGGTCAAAACCGCCTTGGGGTTGCTGGTGCCGGCCCCCGAGGCGGCCGATGCCGCACCGGCGGCCGGCTGATCCGGCCCATCGGCCGCCGCGGGGCAACCGGCCCGGGTGATAGGCGCCCCGGTCCCTGAAACTCTACGACACCAGCAACGGAGCGACCCATGACAGGCAACGAGGCACGCAAACTTTTTCTGGATTATTTTGCCAAACACCAGCACCGGGTGGTGCGCAGCTCTTCCCTGGTCCCCCAGGACGACCCCACCCTGCTCTTTACCAATGCGGGCATGGTCCAGTTCAAGCGCACCTTTCTCGGGGAGGAGAAACGGGATTACGTGCGCGCCGTCACCTCGCAGAAATGCGTGCGGGCCGGCGGCAAGCACAACGATCTTGAAAACGTGGGCTACACGGCCCGGCACCACACCTTCTTCGAGATGCTGGGCAATTTCTCCTTCATGGACTACTTTAAGGAGAAGGCCATCGCCTTTGCCTGGGATCTGCTCACCGACGGCTACCGCCTGCCCGTCGACAAGCTGTGGGTTTCCATCTATCTCGACGACGACGAAGCCTTTGACATCTGGCACCGTCAGATCGGCGTGCCGGCGGAGCGGATCCTGCGCTTTGGTGAAAAGGACAATTTCTGGGCCATGGGGGACACCGGTCCCTGCGGCCCCTGCTCCGAGATCCACATCGACCGGGGTACGGCCCACGGCTGCGGAAGGCCGGAGTGCAGGCTGGGGTGCGAGTGCGACCGTTTTCTGGAAATCTGGAACCTGGTCTTCATGCAATTCAACCGGGACGCCGACGGCAGGCTGAGCCCGCTGCCCAAACCCAGCATCGACACCGGCATGGGGCTGGAGCGGGTCGTCTCCATCTTGCAAAATACCCCCACCAACTATGAGACCGACCTGCTGCGGCCCATCATCGGCAAGGTCGAGGAGCTGACCGCCCAACGGATGGGGGCCTCCACCGCGGCCGATGTGGCCATGAAGGTGATTGCCGACCACAGCCGGGCCAGCGCCTTTCTGATCGGCGACGGGGTGCTGCCATCCAACGAGGGCCGCGGCTACGTGCTGCGCCGCATCATGCGCCGGGCCATCCGCTACGGCCGCAACATCGGGCTGCTCAAACCGTTTCTGCACGAAACCACCGGGGTGGTCTTCGATATCATGAAGACCGCCTACCCCGAACTGCTGGAGTCCCGGGCGTTTATCACCAACGTCATCGCAAACGAGGAGCTGCGCTTCTCCGAAACCCTGGATCACGGCCTGAAGCTCCTCAACGACACCCTCTCCGAGCTGCGCGCCAAGGGGGTCACCAGCGTACCCGGTGAGGTGATCTTTAAACTCTACGACACCTTCGGTTTCCCCGTCGACATCGTCCGTGACGTGGTCCGCGACCAGGGCATGACCCTGGGGCTGGAGGCCTTCGAGCACGAGATGGCCAAGCAGCGCGAAAAATCGCGCTCGGTGACCGCCTTCACCCAGATCAGCCCGGCCTACCGCAGCCTCTCGGCCCAGGGCGTCACCCCCCGTTTCGTGGGCTACGAGAACCTTGCGTGCGACGCGCGGGTGCTGCTGATCGTGCGCGACGGCGCGGAGGTCGAAAGCGCCCGCGCGGGCGAAACCGTCGAGGTGGTTGCCAGCGAGACCCCTTTTTACGGCGAATCGGGCGGCCAAGTCGGCGACCAGGGTAAAATAACGGCGCCGGACTTGGAAATGGCCGTCAGCACCACCGTCAAAGACCCCACCGGGGTGATCATCCACAAGGGCCAAATCGCGGCCGGCACCCTGGCCAAGGGGGCCGCGGTGACCCTGAAGGTGGACGGCGAAAGCCGCCGCGCCACCGCGCGCAACCATACGGCGACCCATATTCTGCACGCCGTTTTGCGCCAGGTCCTGGGGGACCACGTCCGCCAGGCCGGCTCGCTGGTGGCGGCCGATCGTCTGCGCTTCGATTTTACCCACTTCTCCCAGGTGGACCTCGCAGCCCTGGACCGCATTGAAACGCTGGTCAACGACCGCATCCGCGAAAACCTGACGGCCCAGACAGCCGAGATGGCGGCCGAGGAGGCGCTCCAATCGGGGGCGACGGCCCTTTTCGAGGAAAAGTATGGCGACCGCGTGCGGGTGGTCTCACTGGCCGACTTCAGCCAGGAGCTCTGCGGCGGCACCCACACCGAACGCACCGGTGACATCGGTGTTTTCAAGATCGTGTTGGAGACCAGCGTGGCCGCCGGGGTGCGCCGCATCGAGGCCATGACCGGCGCCGCGGCCCTCGCATACCTGCAGCAGCAGGCGCACATCGTGCAAAACGCCGCGCGCCTCTTGAAGGACAAGCCCGAAGGTTTGGTCCAGCGGATCGAAAGCCTGCTCAGCAGCCAGAAGGCCCTGGAAAGGGAGGTCGAGCGCTTGAGCGGCCAGCTGGCCAGCGCCTCGGCCTCGGACGCCGAAAAAGCGGTCCGCACCATCAACGGCGTCAAGGTCCTGGCCAGCCGCGTAAACGCCGACAGCCCGGGGGCCCTGCGCGAGCTGGCCGACCGCTTCAAGGAGAAGCTGCAGTCCGGCGTGGTGGTGCTGGGTGCCGCCAGCGGCCCCAAGGCGCTATTGATCGCGGCCGTCACCAAGGACCTGACCGGCCGCTTCCATGCCGGCAATATCGTCAAGGCCGTGGCCGCGCTGGTGGGCGGCAGCGGCGGTGGCCGGCCGGACATGGCCCAGGCCGGCGGCACCCAGCCGGAAAACCTGGATGCGGCCCTGGAGAAGGTCTACGAGCTGGTTGCGGGCTGAGCGGCGCCGGGGAGAAAACCGGACGCCGCATGGCGGCACCTCACGCCTCCGGTTTTGTCTCAGGGGGCCCCAGCGCCGCTGGGAATGAACATTTAACGGCCGCAAAACGGCCCCGGCAATGCGGTTGGCCCGGCGGCCGGCAGGGGCTTCACTCGGGAAACGGAAGGACCCCGCTTTTGACCTGCATGACGAGGTTCAGATCGTGCTCGGCGGCCGGATACGAGCCGCCGGCGAGTTTGAGGGCGCGCTCGTGGTGCATGATGGCCTCGTCGAACTTGCCTTCGTAGAAAAGCACGTTTCCCAATCCGTTGACGGCGCCCGGGTCGTTTGGATTGATCCCCAGCGCCGTCTCGAAATGCATCCGGGCCCGGTCCAGGTACTTCTTGCGCTGCGGCGGGCTCAGCAGATCGGTCCCGCCCGAACTAGCATACACGTTCTTCGCCGCATAACCGGCCAGCGTGTGCAGGTAAACGTCATCGGGAAAGGACGCCAGCGCCCGTTCGATGTGGGTCAGATTGGCGTCGATGAGCGCGATCGCCCGGGCGCGGTCGGCGTGAGCCCTTTTGAAAAGCAGCGCGAGCCCCTCTTGCTGTTCAGCGCGAAGCCGCTCCCGGATATCCGCCAGGTACGCCCCCCCACCCTCCGGAGTCGGGACCGGCGCCACCTTCTCAACGGCTTCAGGCAAGACCCGTTGCCCGTGAAAGTGCCCCAACCACCACCAGCCCGCCACGCCGATAGCGATCACGATGGCGACCACCGCCGCCAACGCCATCGGGCGGCGCGTCCAACGCCGCTTGCCGTGCGACCCGACAACCTGGATCAGCCGCTCCACATCCGATTCCCAATCGTCGTCGCGCAGCTTCAGCGCGTTGATCCGGGCAAGCTGCCCGAGGCTCCCGGGCAAATCTGACCCCCGCGGCATGCGGGCCTCGTCGATCAGAATCGGAATCACGCGGGCGGATCGTTTGAGCGCCAGTTCCAGCTCCACCCGGTTCCAGTCCGCCGGGTCATCCAGGCGCCGGGCGCCCGCTTCGTCACGGGCCGTGGCCCAGTTGGGGCCGATCAGGGCGAGAACGATGGCATTTCCGGTCAGGCTTTCCTCGATGGCCCGGACCCAGTCCTCCCCGGCGCCGATGCTGTTCTTGTCCCGGAAGATCGCAGTGTCACCCATGCGCCTTGCCAGCGATTCCCGCAGCCTACCGGCGACCATTTGGGAATCGCTCCGGCGATAACTGATGAATATCTTCGGCATCTTCGCCTCCGTGACATGGTCGTGCACCCGTCGATGGGGCTGCGGCGGCTGAGGGGCGTGTCGTATTTCAGGGCCCCGCCCTTTCAGCCAAGCTGGGAAATGATCACGCTTCCAGTGGCGGCAAAAGGATGAAAGAAACGGCAGCCGGTATCACATCCGGTCCACCCTGGAAACCGGAAAGCCTCACAGGTTTGGCGTGGTCTGCGCCACCCCCCTAACCGGTTTTGAGCCCATCCGCCAACAACTTCCGGATATTACGCTGAGTGCCCCCTAACTCGTTTGGATGCCGCTCGAGCAGCCATAGCAGATCGCTTTTCAGCAAGGCCAAGGCTGCGCTCGTGTCTCCCAGTTCTGCCAAAGTCATCAACAGGCTCCAGGCGCTCGCCGAAGTGTCCGGGTGCTTCTCGCCCAGAAGCCGGCGGCGGGCTTTCAGCACCTTTTCCTGCAGGCTTCGCGCACCGGCAATATCACCCTGGGCCCTGAGCGTTAAGGCCAGGTTGTTCATGGAGAAAAGGGTGTCCGGGTGCTCCTCGTCCAGAAGGGCCATCTGGCGATGGGATGCGGCTTCATTCCACTCCCTGGCTGTCTGATAAAGGCCGGCCTCGTGATAAAATGTTCCCAGCCAGCCGGCCAGGTCCAGGCTGATGGGGTCCTCAGCATCGCGTGCCAGCTCCTGAGCGTGGGGGATAAACGGTGCGAGGCGCACATGACTGCGGATGTCGGCGGCGGCTTCGGCCATCTGGCCGAGAAGAGCGGCCATGGCGGTCTGGCGAAGGATCTCCCCGCGGTCCGGTTGGTTATCGGATCGGCGGAGGGTATGGACAACAAGGCCATGGACGGTGTAGGCCCCCCTTCGGCTTCCTCCGCCAGCGAATGATCCAGCACCTGCTGCAAAGCCAGGGCGGCAATCTCTTTTGCCGCCTCCTCGTCCTTTTGATCGGCCTCCGCCAGGGATGCTTCCAGGAGCGGCACCGGGATCGGGGCCGGGGCCAGTTGGGCTGCAAGCCGTAAAACGTCCCGGCCATTTTCGTCGAGATGGCGGATACTTCCCAGAAATGTAGCGGCGATGCGGGGATTGTGGCCGTTGGGAAGCTGGGGGGCCAGTTCGGCGGCAAGCGCCAGGGCGTCTTTATCCGGGCGTTCCTGCCGGCTGAGGAAAGGCCCGTAGCCAAGGCGCCGGCAGGCGGCCCGAAGCTCCCGTTCGCCTTTGTCACGGACATCCAACCCGAGTTGCAGGGCAAAGTCCGCCAATTGGCTGCCGTAAGCCAGTTGGCGTTTTTCCGCCATCTCGGCCTCGGTTTCGCTCGGGTTGTCGCTGTTGCCGTATGCGCGCAGCCAGAAGATACCACCCGGCCACCAGGCGCCAAAGCGCAGCGCGTATTCCTCCGCCAGAAGCGATTTGCCGATGCCACCGCTGCCGCGGATCTGGGCCAGTTCGCCCGCAGCGGCGGGGACCGGCATACCGGAGACGATGGCAAAATCCCCGGCGCAAAGCGCCGAATGAATTTTCCATACATCCGTGACCCGGCCGACAAACCGGTTGGAGCCGAGGCCGCGAAGGCCGAACCAGTCGGGTTTGGTCAATCGGCGCAGGGCACCCAGGGTGCCGCTGATGGGCCGGATGGCATTGGCGATGCTGTGGGCCAGGGCTTGGTAATCGTCGTTAAAGGAAAAGTGCTGCAGGTCCCGCACGGAAACCGGTTCAATGTGGGAGGTGTTTTCTTCAGGATTTACCACCAGCAGTCGCCGGACCGGCGCGGTTTCGGCTCCGGCTGCGATCAGCGCGGCGGTAAGCTCCCACTGGCAGGTGCGGGATTTGGGGTAATCGACCGTGTACCAGGCAACAAACGCCCGAGAACAGGTAAAGCCCTCGTCAATCCGACGCTGGATGGAGGCCGCATTCTCGATTTCATTCCGGTCCAGCCACACCCTTAGCTCTTTTGCCTGTAGGGCTGCCAGCAAGGCTTCGACGCTTTCCCGATCTTTACGCCGATAGCTGAAAAAAAGATCGTGCGCCTCGCTCATGGCTCCTCTGGTCCCAAAAAGAAAGCAGTTTGATCGAAACCGGCCGCAATGGCGCCGATGATCGAATCGCCGGGGGCAATCGGGTCCTCGTCGAACCAAACCCCAATTCCACGGTTCTTGAGATCGTCGGCCAGGCGCAGCGCGAATTCCTTGTCATGGGAGCTGTAGTTGATGAAAACGCTCATTGCTGGCCACCACTTAGAGTGGGGTGTTCATTTGCCGCCGTCTCCAGCGCGCATGGGTGCCGCTACGCACGGCGG
The DNA here is from genome assembly GCA_046481705.1 of Desulfobacterales bacterium. Taxonomy (GTDB): domain Bacteria; phylum Desulfobacterota; class Desulfobacteria; order Desulfobacterales; family JAABRJ01; genus JAABRJ01. The sequence goes on from JAWOJK010000264.1 coordinate 8,351, forward strand.
CGAAGAAGAGGGAATCTTAAACGGGTGCGCGGCTGCAAAACGAAGGGGAGGCGATCGATGGAAGTGAGCCGCTGCTGTTTTTCGATACCAGATTTGATGGGGGATTGCAAAGGTTCCACCGGTGCCATCGGGCCCCAGACGGCATTATCAAAATCCGCCAGGGTAACACCCGCAACAGCCATCGGCGGGCGCCAGTTCGGTGAGCAAAAGGACGCGATGAATTCGGCAACGCTCCTCAGCGACAGCCAGCCCTCATTGTCCGAGCAGGTGCTGATGATCTGCTCTCCTGAGGTTTCGATCCTTCAGGGGGAGATAACAGAGTTCTTTGCGAGAAACCCGAGGCCGGCGATCACCAGACCGTCTCCGAACCCGGCCGCGTTTAGAGTTGGGCCGGGCTTCCGACCGGTTCCGACCGGCTTGGGAACTTGACTCACGACCTGTTTAAGGACTATATTCGATCGTATTCTGAAGGAGGTGGCCCATGAAACTGTCCAGCCAAATAAAGCCGATCAGCTATCTCAAGGCGCATGCCGCAGAGATCGTGCGCAACCTGGGGGAGCAGGGGGAGCCCCTGATCATCACCCAGAACGGCGAAGCCAAGGCGGTCATCCAGGACATCGCAAGCTACGAGCAAACGCAGGAAACCATGGCGCTGCTGAAAATCCTGGTCCTCGGCACGCGTCAGATCGAAGAAGGCAAGGTGCAACCCGCAGCCCATGTCATTGAGGGGCTTCGTGAACGTAGAAAGGCTCGCTGATGTCGTTCGCGGTATTTCTGACCGACGACGCGGCCCGTGATCTGGAAGATTTGTACGATTACATCGCACTGCAGGATGGGCCGGGCAAGGCGGACCACGTTCTCGACGAGATTGAAAAGGCCCTCAACAGCCTTTCAGAAAACCCCCAACGTGGCGCCTTCCCCAGGGAATTGCTCGCCTTAGGACTTCGAGAGTATCGTGAGGTTTTCTTCAAGCCTTATCGCATCATATACCGGATCATGGCCAAGCGCGTCACCGTTCTTGTAATCGCCGATGGGCGGCGAGATATGCAGACATTGCTGCAGCGCCGCTTGCTCTGGGCGTAGAGAAAACCACTGGCTGCCATAGAGTGCGCTTTTCGACGTTGCAGCCGTGACTTATCTAAGCTCTGAAAAAAGATTCGCTGGCAGAAAGAAGGCCCTACTCCGCGGCCGCAGTTTCCGGAAACGACCCGCAACACCCGCCGCACGTCGTCTCCGGCGTCTATTTTTTCGCGACCGTCGAAGGGTGAAAAACCCCAGATCGGTTTGCCACTGAACGGCCGCGGGTCTGGCAGGGAGGCGCCCGGGTATTGCGCTTGACTTGTCGCGGGTGCTTAAATAAAAAAGGGATTGTCTGGCCGTGAAGCGTAACGGGGCGCCGGTTTAGAATCTGGTCGCCAAACCGGCTTGCTTGCAGATTTCGTTGGCTGTAATGCGGTCGAATTGTTTGTGCCTTTTTACCGGGATTACGTTAGTGCCGTTGGTGTAAATCGCGTGTTTGCCGCCTTCTCGCAGAAGGTAAAAGCCGTTTTCTTCCAGGCAGCCAATCCCATCACGTCGCGCGGACGACATGCGGAACCGCAACCGGCAGCTGTTCGAACACCGCGTTTCCGGCTGGAATTTCCTTTTCGAGCTGCCTGTAGGCGACAACCATTTCATTGAGGGCATCCCGCAGCATTTCACGGCACACCTCGAGATCCTTCCCCTCGGTGACGACTTCGGGCCACTTGACGATTTGGCCCATGTACCCGGAATTGATTTTCATGTATTTGGGGGTGTAGCTGACCATCATCAACCTCTCGATTTAAAAAAAAGTTTACACGCTTGCGGGGTGGGTGTCAACGCGCCCCGCATTTCGCCCGAAGATGAGATTTTCATGCACCGTAACAGCTCCAGCCCAAGACCCTGAGCGCTTCAAAGTCGTAAGCTAGCGGATCATGAAAAACCAGGAGAGCGGCGGCTCTCGTAAGTTTCAAAAATGAGCTCTGCGGCGCCACCGCGGCGGCGATCATCTCGATTCCGATGGCCATCGGCTGCGGGGTCACGGTGTTCGCCCCGCTGGGGCCCTCTTTCGCCGCCCAGTCGGTTCTGATCGGGGTGAATGCCGCGGTCATCGGCGGGCTCGTCGCCGCCCTCTTGGGCGGCACGCCGGGCCAGATCTCAGGGCCCCAGGCCTCTCTTACGATGGTGTTAACCACCGTGGCCGCCCAGCTGCTGACCGACCCGTCGCTGCCCCAGGACCCCGCGGGCAGAAATTACGCAATCGTTTCGCTGGTCTCCTTCTGCGTCCTGATCGGCGGCCTCACCCAGCTGCTGCTGGGCTTTTTCAGGCTGGGCAACCTGATCAAGTACATTCCCCACACGGTGCTCTCGGG
>JAWOJK010000246.1:0-4364 GCA_046481705.1 Desulfobacterales bacterium
TACGCAGGCTGCCCATGGTTTCCGGTGCGACCGGGGGCAGCTCGGGCAGGCGCTCTTCCAGGGCCGAGAGGATTTCCACGCGTTTGATGGAGTCGATGCCCAGGTCGGCCCCGATGTCCATCTCGAGAGCGAGCATCTCGGCGGGGTAGCCGATGAGCTCGGAGACCACCGCCAGGAGGTGGGCCTCAAGATCGGCGGCGGGTCCTGGGGCCGGCGCCGCCGGCTGGGAAGCGGCGGAGGCATCAAGTGCGGTCGCGGCCGGCGCTGTGCGGCCGGCGGGCGCCAGGTGGGCGACGATCTGGCCGAGGCTACGCAGGCTGCCCATGGTTTCCGGTGCGACCGGGGGCAGCTCGGGCAGGCGCTCTTCCAGGGCCGAGAGGATTTCCACGCGTTTGATGGAGTCGATGCCCAGGTCGGCCTCGATGTCCATCTCGAGGGCGAGCATCTCGGCGGGGTAGCCGGTGAGCTCGGAGACCACCGCCAGGAGGTGGGCCTCGAGATCGGCGGCGGGTCCTGGGGCCGGCGCCGCCGGCTGGGAAGCGGCGGGGGCATTCAGTGCGGCTGCGGTCGGCGAGGCGTTCAAATGGGGTCCCGGGGTTGGCGCAGGTGCGGCGCTGACCGCGGCGGGTGGGGGCGTCGCCGTGGGAGCAGCCGTCGGCCGGGGTGGCGTGACGGCCGGCAGCTCAATCCCGGGATTGCGGTTGGGGAGCTGCGCTGCCGGATCTCCCAGGGCCGCTTCGGTAAGGCGCTGGATGCTGTCCATCATGCGCTGCAGGCAATGACTGGCCTCGGTCTGGGTTTCCAGAAATTTTTGATGGGTTTCAGCGGTCTGGCGCTGAAGGGTTTCCATCGATTTCAACCCTTCCCGCACGATCTCGAAGGCGTCCGCGGCAAAACCGCGACGGTTACGGCTGTTGTGAGTGTCCATGGCACGATCATTTTTGGAATCTGAGGGTGATGAAAAAACGGTCTCGGCCGGGCCGGGGCGGGGCTGAGCATCCGGGACGGACGGTGTCGGTCGGTCGGTCGGGCCGGTGGCTGCGGGCGGGGCGGCCGGCCCCCGAGGCTGTTGCGGGGAGCCGTGCGGTCCGGCAGTGACGGCCGGGCGGGGGGCAACGGCCTGCGCGCGCCGCGCGGCCGCCGGTTTCGGGGCCGGCTTGAGGTTGGCCCCTGAAACCGGGATGGCCATTACGGCCTTGCGGGGGGCCGGCGGCGCCTGCTCCCATGCCGCCAGATCGACCGGAATACCCAAGGCCGCCAGCTGGCTGAGGGTCTTGGCGAGGTCGCCCAGGCCGAATTCCCTTCCCGCCGAAGCGTCCATGGCGACGGCATAAAAGGGCCGCTGCTGGAGGATCGCCTTGACCAGCCCGGTCAGAACCGATTTCGGGCCGACCTCCACGAAGGCGTGAAACCCGTCGTGGTAGAGGGCTTCGACGGCGCCCACAAAGTCCACCGGGTTGACGAGCTGGGTGCCCAGCAGCGCCCGCGCCATGGCGCTGTCTGCGGGGTAGGGGCGGCCGGAGCTGTTGGCATAGACCGGGACGGCGCTGTCGCTGAAATCGATCTGCGCCAGCGCTGCGGCAAAAGGCGCCTGGGCGCTTTGCACCAGGGTGCTGTGAAAGGCGGCCGCAACCGGCAGGCGGCGGGTTTTGAGCCCCCGGTTTTCACAGGCCCGCTCGGCGGCGGCGATGGCCTCGGCAGGGCCGGAAATAACCCCCTGCTCGGGGCTGTTGCGGTTGGCCAGCACCAGGCAGGGGTCCAGCTCCTTCAGCAGTTCGCTGATTTCGTCAAGCGGCGCTTTGACTGCCAGCATGGCGCCGTTGGACGGCGGAGCTGTTTCGCCGCCGCCGCGCCCCGCCGCCGCCATGGCCTTGCCGCGGGCGACCGACAGGGCCAGAAAGTCACTGCTCGAGAGGCGGCCGGCGGCATACAGGGCTGTCAACTCGCCGTAGCTGTGCCCGCAGGCGGCCTGCGGCCGGACCCCGAATCGTTCCAGGACCGCCAACATGGCCTGACATAGGGCGCCGATGGCCGGTTGCGCCTTGTCGGTCTGGCGCAGGGTTTCTTCCTGGGCGGCCCTTTCCTGGTCGCTGCCGGCGGGGCAGGGGAACACCAGCGCGCTCAGCCTGGGGGAGGCGCCCCAGGCCTGGTCGGCCGTTTCGAAGGCCGCCAGCGCTTCAGGGAAAAAACAGGCCAGATCCCGCCCCATTCCGATGTACTGGCTGCCCTGGCCCGGAAATAGAAATGCCGCTTTTGCGAGGGGCGCGCCGCTGCCGTAAAAAACATTTGCGTGTCGCCAGGAGTGGTCGCAACCGTTTTTGGCGAGAAGTTTTACGGCGTGATTCAAGGCGCTGGCAAAGGCCGTCGCCGCCTGGGCGCTGGTTGCCGCCGCCGGTCGCCTGACGGTCAGCACCAGCCGGTGGGGGTCCTGCCGGGAAAAGGAGCGGCGCGAGGCATCCGCCAGGCGTGCAATTTCCGCCAGCGGCGGCGGTGTCTGAAAAGCGGCGGCGGTTTCACGCACCCGCGACCGGAGCGTTTCGGCGGTCGGCGCCGAAAAGGCGATGATCTCCACCGATCCGTCCCAGGCCACGACGGTTTTCTGCGGGCTGTGCTCCTCGAGGACCAGGTGAAAGTTGCTGCCGCCAAAGCCGAAAGCGCTGACCCCGGCGCGGCGGGGATGGGCTTCGGACGAAACCCAGGGCCGGGTTTCGGTGTTGAGGCGAAACGGGCTTTCGTCAATCCTGAGATCCGGGTCGGGAGCGTCGACCTTCAGCGTTTTGGGCAACACCTTGTGGTGCAGGGCCAAGGCCGTTTTGATCAATCCGGCCGCCCCGGCGGCCGCCTTGGTGTGGCCGATATTGGATTTGACCGACCCCAGGGCGCAGGGGCTGGGGCGGGGGCCGGACTCGCCAAAAACGGTGCTCAGCGCGCTGAATTCCACCCGGTCGCCGACACGCGTGCCGGTGCCGTGGGCTTCCAGCAGACCGACCGTGGAGGGGTCAAAACCGGCATCGCGGTAGGCTTTACCCAGGGCTCTGGCCTGGCCTTCCGGTCGGGGGGAGTAAATGCTCTGGGACTTGCCGTCGCTGGAGGAGCCGATCCCCCTGATCACCGCCAGGATCGTGTCGCCGTCGGCTTCCGCGTCGGCCAAGCGCTTGAGCAGGAGCAGTCCGACTCCTTCGCCGAGGACCGTACCATCGGCCGCCGCGGCAAACGGGCGGGCATCGCCGCTCTTGGAGAGGGTGTGGGTTCGGGCGAAGCACATGTGCATGAAGATATCGTTGAGGGTGTCGACCCCGCCGCTGATCGCCATGTCGCAGCGCCGCGACTCGAGCTCCATGACGGCCAGATGGACGGCGCTCATGGAACTGGCGCAGGCGGCGTCCACCACGCAGTTGGTGCCCCCCAGGTTGAGGCGGTTGCAGATGCGGCCGGCAACGACATTGCCGAGCAGCCCCGGGAATGAATTCTCCTGCCAGGGAACGTAGGCATCCGCCATACGCTCGAGCGCAAGCTGCAGCGTTTCAGGGGGAAGACCGGCGGCCTCCAGGGCCTTGCGCCAGGCGGGGTAGCCGAGCCGGGCAGCCAGAGGGATCACCAGTTCCTGGGTGCCCGTGACCCCAAGGATCACGCAGGTGCGATCCCGGTCGAATATGCGTGTCTCCCCGTAGCCGGCGGTTTCCAGCAGGCGTTTGGCAGCCAGCAGGCCTAAAAGTTGGGACGTGTCGGTGGCCGGCAGGGCGGACGGTGGAATCCCGAATTCGACGGGGTCGAAGGGCACTGGTTCCAGGAAACCGCCGCGCTTGCAATAGACGTGGTCCGCTTTTAGGGGGTCGGGGTCGTAGTAGTCCTGGGGGGACCAGTGGGAATCGGGAATTTCCGAAATGGCATCCACCCCGTGATAGAGCAGGTGCCAGTATTCCCTGAGTCCTGGCGCTTTGGGGAAAAAACCTTCGGCGGCGATTATGGCGATGGCCGTTTGGCTGGGCTTTTCTGCAGTCATGGCAAAATCAACGCTATGGCTTCATGCGGCCGAGGCAGCATGACCGAATAGGGGTTGCAGGGAGTGGAAAAATCCCCGTGTCCGAGGGGACTGGGAAAAAGGCTTTCGCCCGACGGAATCTATCTCCCAGGGGCTTTTTGCCCGCCGCAGCGTGCGGCGATTTCATCCAGGGGCAGGGGCGCGCAATGGGCCATTGCGACGGGCAGTGCGGCCCCCTGGTACTGCAGCCAGTTGTAACGCGTCAGCACACAGGCGCTACGGAAGTCGATTGGGCGCATGATTGAAGTGGAGCGGCTGTCGAAGCGGTACGGCTCGGTGAGGGCGGTCGAGGGGATCAGCTTCTCGATCGGCCGGGGGGAGA
>JAWOJK010000130.1:0-8297 GCA_046481705.1 Desulfobacterales bacterium
CCGTGGCGGGCCACATTACCAACTCGCCACTCTTCCAGGGATGAGGTTGGCGCAGGGGAAAAGCGGATGAAAAACTTTGACGGCAGGATTCTCTTTCTCGACCGCTCGGACATCAACACCGATGAAATCATCCCGGCCCGCTACCTGACCGAAATCGCCAAGGAGGCCCTGGGGCCCCACCTGCTGGAGGACCTCAGCCTAGAGGGCTTCGAGGTCGGCAGGGACACGGTTGGGAAGTCCGCGCTGGTCGCCCGCCGCAACTTTGGCTGCGGCTCCTCCCGCGAGCACGCGCCCTGGGCGCTGGAGGTCAACGGGATCCACCTGGTGGTCGCCGAGAGCTTCGCCCGCATATTCCGCCAGAACATGTTCAACTGCGGCATGCTGGCGGTTGCGCTGCCGGCGGCGGTGATCACGGAGATATTCGCCCGCTTTGGCGGCCGGGAGACATATTTGAAAACCGATCTGGGCGGCAGCTGTTTTGAGTTGACCGCGGAAGGCGATTCGCTCACGGTCCCCTTCAGCCTTTCGGCTTTCGAACGCGCCCTGGTGGAAGCGGGGGGATGGGTGGAGTATGCGGATGGTCGGTATTGACCTTCCCGCAGAGAGGCGGGTTACGGCGTTGGGCTAAATTTACCGGGGTGTTGCGGCCGGCTTGAAAGGCGCCTTGGCCCCGCCCCCGGGTATTCACCGCTCAGCCGGGCCTCTTGAGCGGGGAGGCTTTCTTGACGGCGGGTAGGGGCGGGGATCAGGCCGCCACCACCGGGTTTCTGAGTACGCCGATTTTCTCGATCCGGCACTCCACCAGGCTGCCGGCCGTCAGCAGGATCGGCGGGTCCCGGAAAATGCCCACGCCCGCCGGGGTGCCGGTGGAGATAACGTCCCCGGGCAGCAGCGTGATGTCCTCGCTGATGTTTTCAATCAGGAAGGGGATGTCGAAAATCATGTCGGCAGTGGTGCCGTCCTGCATGAGCCGGCCGTCCACCACGGCAGTCAGGCGCAGATTGCGGAAGTCGCCGACCTCGTCGGGGGTCACCAGCGCCGGGCCCATGGGGGCGAAGGTGTCGAAGGATTTACCGCGGAACCACTGGGAATCGGCGAACTGCGCGTCGCGACCGGAGACGTCGTTCATGACCGTGAAGCCGGCGACGTAATCCAGGGCCGTCTCCCGGGGGATGCGCTTGCCCTCGCGGCCGATGACCACGGCGAGTTCCACCTCCCAGTCCACCTGTCGGCTGCTTCGCGGCAGCACGATGGGGTCGCTGGGGCCGTTTAGGGTGTTGGCGGTTTTGCAGAAGAGCAGCGGGCGTGCCGGGGCTTCGAAGCCGCCCTCCCTGGCGTGCTCGGCGTAGTTTTTACCGAGGCAGATGATCTTGCCGGGCCGGTGCAGCGGGCAGCCCAGGCGGATGCCGGCCGGGCCCAGGGCGGGCGCGGGTGCGCCGCCCACCTTGGCCGGCCAGCCTTCCCGGAAAAAGCGCTCCCCGATGTCGGGAATCCCCGGAAAAACGGCCCGCAGATCTGTGATCTGACCATTTTCCAGGAGAAGCCCCGGTTTTTCGTGGCCCTTTTCACCGAAGCGAACGAGTTTCATGACGATGCCTTTCCGTTTGGCGGCGGACACCCCGCTTCCGGCAGGGGGCCGTCGGCGCCCCGGGCCGTCTGGAGGCCGTCGCGAAAGCGCTTTTCGGCGTACCAGTCCACCTGGCGGCAGAGGCCGCGGATAATGGCGACTTCACCCGCGCGCAGTTGCAGGCGGGTGAAGAAGCGCCGCAGGTTGTTCAGCCAGTAGTCCGGGTTTTCCGAGTTGATGAAGCTGATGCGCACCAGGATGTCCCTGAGCTGGTCGAACATCCCGTCGAGTTCGTGACGGGTGGCCATGCGCGGGCTGAAGCCGCCGCCGTCCTGCCGGCCGGCCTGGGCCAGTTCGTAGCACATGACCATGACGGCCTGGGCCAGGTTGAGCGAGGAGAAATCCGCGGTGGGAATGGTCACCAGGCTGTGGCACAGACGGATGTCTTCATTGGTGAGGCCCCGGTCTTCGGGGCCGAAGACCAGTGCCACCCGGTTTTCGAGGGAGATGGCGACCAACTCCCGGGCCAGCCGCGCCGGGGAATTGAGCACCCGGCGCTGGCCGCCGGTGCGCGCGGTGGTGCCCACAACATACTGAAAGGGCGCGAGGGCCGCGCCGAGGTCATCGAAGACTTCGATCCGGTCCACCACATCAGCGGCGGCATGGGTGGCCAGCGCCCGGACTTTGGACAGGTCGAAGTTCTCCGGGGCCACCACCCGCAGCTGCCCGATTCCCATGTTGCGGATCGCGCGCGCCGCCGAGCCGATGTTTTCGGGGTAGCGCGGCTTCTGCAGCACGACCGCCACGTGGTCCAGGGTCACTCGTGTGGCCGCGGCCTTCTGGGGGGCCGGGCGTTTCAGCCGACGATCTCCAGGCTGTTGAAGAAATAGGCGATTTCAACGGCGGCGGTTTCGGCCGCATCCGAGCCGTGCACCACGTTTTTCTCGATGTCGGTGGCGAAATCGCGCCGGATCGTGCCCTCGGCGGCTTCCTTGTAATTGGTGGCGCCCATCAGCTTACGGTTTTTCTGGATGACGTTTTCCCCTTCCAGCACCATGACCACCGCAGGCCCCGATGACATGAAAGCGGTGAGGCTGTCGAAAAACGGGCGTTCACGGTGAACCGCATAAAAGCCCTGTGCCTGGCGTTTGCTCATGTGGACCATTTTCATGGCCGCAATTCTGATGCCGCTGGTCTCGAAACGTTTGATGACCTCGCCAATGACCCCCCGCTGGACGCCGTCGGGTTTGATGATCGATAAGGTTCTTTGCATGGGTACGGGTTTCCTTTCACCGCGTTCAAAATTTTGGGGGTGGCGGCGTTGACAAGGCCGCCCGAAGGTGCGCGCACCGGGCGCGACGGTCCGCAGCGGGTTGCCGCCCATCGGGCAAACCGGAAGGCCTGTGCCGCCATCAAAGTTGAGGCTGAAATAACAGAAGCCCCGATCCAAGTCAACACGCGCCGACGAGGTTGACCTCGGCCGCAGGGGCGCAGACGGCGCCGGTTCGGGCCGATCGATTCAAATAATTATATTGACGAACCCGGAGGCGCTAGACTACATATCCCCATTTGGTGTTCAGCCGGCAGGGGCAGGCGGATTTGAGGGTCGCTGCCCCGGCAGAAACCCGCGGCCGACCCGCTCCGCGGCGGGCAGTGTAACCCCCCAGCAAAGAATTTTGACATGATCCAGCTTATCAGAGGTTTCAAGGACGTTTTGCCCGGCGAGGTGGAACTCTGGCAGCACATCGAGAAAACGGCTGTCACCCTTTTTGAAGAATTCGGTTTTTCCGAGATCCGCATTCCCATCATGGAGAAAACCGAGCTGTTCGCCCGCTCCATCGGCGAAGACACCGACATCGTCGAAAAAGAGATGTACACCTTCCCCGACCGCAAGGGGGACCTGCTGACCCTGCGTCCGGAGGCGACCGCCTCGGTGGTGCGCGCCTACATCCAGCACCGGCTGTATGCCCAGGATCCGGTGCGGAAGTTCTACACCATCGGCCCCATGTTTCGCCGCGAGCGGCCCCAGAAGGGGCGCTACCGGCAGTTTTATCAGATCAACGCCGAGATCTTCGGGGTGGCCTCGCCGCTGGTGGATGCCGAGCTGATTTTTCTGTTGGTGACCCTCTGTGAGCGCCTCAAGGTGACTGACGTCGCGGCCCACATCAACTCCCTGGGCTGCCCGGCCTGTCGACCTGACTTTAAACAGGCGCTGAGCGCCTTTCTGGCGGGCAAGGCCGTGCTTCTCTGCAGCGACTGTGACCGGCGCCGCGACCGCAACCCCCTGCGGGTGCTGGACTGCAAGGTGCCCGCCTGCCGCGAGGCGATGACCGACGCCCCGTCGCTGCACGACTACCTGTGTGCCGACTGCCGCGCGCACTTCGAGACGGTCAAGGCCACCCTCGACCGCCTCGGGGTGGCCTACCGCGTGGACAAGCGGCTGGTGCGCGGGCTGGATTATTATACCCGCACGACCTTCGAAATTCAGACCGGCGCCCTCGGCGCCCAGAGCGCGGTGGCCGGTGGCGGCCGCTACGATGGATTGGTCCAGGCGCTTGGCGGCCCCGACCAGCCGGCCATCGGGTTTGCCATCGGCTTCGACCGCCTGGCAGAAATCGTCGGTCTGAACCCCGCCGATTTGATTCGGCCTCCGGACCTTTTCATGGCCGCATTGGGCGAGAAAAGCCAGCAGATGGCTTTTGACTGGATGTGCGCCCTCGGTCGCCAGGGGGTGCGGGCCGAGATCGACTACGGCGACCGCAGCCTCAAAAGCCAGATGAAGCGTGCCGACAAACTGAGCGCGCGCTACGTGCTGATCATCGGCGAGCAAGAAGTCGCCCAGGGCAAGGCCACCCTGCGCAATATGGCCACCCGCGACCAGCTGGAAATCCCCCTGGAGCGCCTGGTGGAAACCGTTCGTGAAACGATTCAGCCCTGAACCGGTTTTGCCGGCTGCCTGCAGTTCGCCTGAAAGGAGTCAATCCAGTGTCAGATAAATTGGGAGATATGCGAAGGACCCACCACTGCAACCAGCTGACGGGCGCGGATATCGGCCGCGAGGTGGTGCTCATGGGCTGGGTTCAGCGCCGGCGCGACCACGGCGGGGTTATTTTTGTGGATCTGCGCGACCGCGAGGGACTCACCCAGGTGGTTTTCAACCCTGAAATCGACCCGCAGGTGCACGCCAAAGCCCACGGGATTCGCAACGAGTTTGTCCTCGGGGTCCGCGGCCGGGTGGACGAGCGGCCGGTGGGGATGACGAACCCCAACCTGAAAACCGGCGAGATTGAGATCACCGTGGCGGAACTCAAAATCCTCAACGAGGCCGAGACGCCGCCCTTTATGATCGAGGACAAGATCGACGTCGCGGAAAACATCCGCCTCAAGCACCGCTACCTGGATCTGCGGCGCCCGGCCCTCCAGCAGAGCATCATCACCCGCCACCGGGCCGCGGTTTCGGTGCGGGAATATCTGAACGGCCTGGGGTTTCTGGACATTGAAACGCCGGTCCTGACCCGCAGCACTCCCGAAGGTGCGCGTGACTACCTGGTGCCCAGCCGCGTCAACCCCGGCAAGTTTTACGCCCTGCCGCAGTCGCCGCAGCTTTTCAAGCAGCTGCTGATGGTTTCCGGCTTCGACCGCTACTACCAGATCGTGCGCTGCTTCCGCGACGAGGATCTGCGCGCCGACCGGCAGCCGGAGTTCACCCAGATCGATGTGGAGATGTCCTTTGTCGGCGAGGAAGACGTCATGGCCATGGCCGAAGGCATGATGGCCAAGCTCTTTCGCGACGTCCTGGGGCGCGCACTGTCGCTGCCCTTTGCGCGTCTGGTTTACAGCGAGGCCATCGACCGCTACGGGCTGGACAAACCCGACACCCGTTTCGGTCTGGAGCTGAAGGACGTCTCCGACATCGTGGTGGCCTCCGGTTTCAAGGTGTTTGCGGACGTCGTCAAGGCCGGCGGCATCGTTAAGGCGCTCAACGCAAAGGGCTGCATCGATTTTTCGCGCAAGGAGATCGACGACCTGACCGCCTTTGTCGCCGTTTACCGCGCCAAGGGCCTGGCTTGGATCAAGGTTCGCGAGGATGCCTGGCAGTCCCCCATCGCCAAGTTTTTCACCGAGGCGGAGAAGGCCGCCCTGGCCGAGCGCATTGAAATTGAGCCGGGCGACCTGGTTTTTTTCGTGGCCGACCAGCCCAAAATCGCCAACGATTCCCTCGGCCACCTGCGAAATCACCTGGGCGCCAAGCTGGGGTTGATCGACGACAAGGCATTCAACTTCGTGTGGGTCACGCGGTTTCCCCTGCTGGATTACGACGAAACCGAAAAGCGCTACCAGGCCCTGCACCACCCGTTTACCGCCCCGCTGGAGGAAGACTACGGCAAACTGGAGTCCGATCCTCTGGCCGTGCGCTCCAGGGCTTACGACCTGGTGCTCAACGGCTCGGAGATCGGCGGCGGCAGCATCCGCATCCACCAGCGCGACGTGCAGCAGCGTGTGTTTGACGCCCTCGGCCTGAAGCCCGCGGAGTACGAGGAAAAATTCGGCTTTCTGATCACGGCCCTGGAGTCCGGCGCGCCGCCCCACGGCGGCATCGCCTTCGGTTTCGACCGTCTCGTGATGCTGCTCTGCGGCCAGAGCTCGATCCGCGACGTGATCGCCTTTCCCAAAACCCAGCGAGCCGCCTGCCTGCTCACCAACGCGCCTTCGGAGGCCGCCAAAACCCAGCTGGACGAACTGGCCCTGCGGGTCAAGGCCACCGCCGGGAGCTGATGGCGGCGCTGATCGGCTTTTTCACCACGGGAAATTCACTCATTTTTCCCTTGACTTTTAAGGGGTGCTCGACTATTTAGGTGACCTTCAATTGATCCCCAGTAGCTCAGTTGGCAGAGCAAGTGGCTGTTAACCACTGGGTCCGCGGTTCGAGTCCGTGCTGGGGAGCCAACAAAATCAAGGGGTTAGCTCGCAAGGGTTAACCCCTTTTTCTTTCCGTGTGAGAATCTGTGTGAGACTTTTCCACCGCGGACAAATTCCATTCACCCTTTGGGCTCGCTGTAGGCCTTCATCCATTTTCTGACGGCGTTGTCGCTCACCCCATATTTTCGGCCAACAGCCGTATAGCCCAACTGCTCAATTTCGGCTTTCAGTATCTCAAATGGCGGACGGTTCACCCTGCGCTGCCAAGTCGGCCTGCCCTTGTTGATAGGCCCCTCCAGGAGAGTAGGGTCCATTTTTGAAAAAACTTCAACTTCCTGCAGCTTGTTCATCGCCTTGCGTTCGGCATCACCAACAGAATGAAGATAGATCTCGGTCGTTTTTCGGTTTTGGTGTCCCAAGATGCGTTGGATCACACCGATTGATACCCCCATATTATCAAGAACGGATGCCGTCAGGTGACGTATTGGGTGGTACCGAAAATATTTTACATTTGCGCGTCGGCAAAGTGTTCCCATTATCTTTTTCCGGTCCTTGAATGGGGCTTTGATCCATTTGCGGTTCTTTCGGCACCAGTATTCGTGCCAAAATACCCAAGGGATAGTGACGTCCCGCTGTTGGTACCTGTAATGAAGGATTTCATACAGCTTGGGAACCATCGGGATTTCCCTTGGTTCTCTATTTCCGTTTTTCATCTTTCTTGTCCACAGGGTGATATAGCGATCAGTAAACGACACATCATCCCATGTCAGAAAACTCTGGCCAAACAAATCGATTTGATTTATCGAAATAGTTTTGCCAGGACCATCCTGGGATCCAATTCGGCGGGATCGACACTATAGTAAGCAGGGCTTCAAGGTTTTGGCCAACCGTATGCCGCTTCGTGCCCTATGTTTGATTCGACAAGCCGGGGATGATATCCTCTTGCAAGAAAGGAGAAAGACGCCATGGAGGAAGCGAAAAAATCGATCCAAGAAAGCACAAAGACCTCCTGGTTATCGGATCTTTCAAGCCTGGAGCACGCCCTGTCTCAGATGAAAAAGAGTATCGAAGGGTCAATCTCGGCCCCTTCGCCTGGCACCAACGAGTGGTCCCGGTCTGTGGAGAAAATTATCGACAAGTTGACCGACGCAATCTATGCCCTCAAAACCCCCGGGTGGGTCGATTCGGAGCAGGCCGAACGGGTCAAGCGCCTCAAAAGAAATGCCCAGGAGGTATACGCCAAGTATTTGCGGGCAGCTGGGCAAACGTTGCCCGGCTGATTCATCGGGGGGAGCTTTGTCTCTTCGAGGTTTCTGACACGATCTCCAAAAAATCCTGCCGGGGTCAGCTCTAAAACGATCTCTTTTACGGATGCCCACCACCCGCCCCTCCGCGAGAAATGCGTCGAAACCCGCGCCGCTTCCCAGGTCCAGCACCACTTCGCCCGGTTTTCAACTCCGCTCGTCTGATGGGGGTACCGCAGCCGAGGCCGAGGTTGGCCTCCCCGGGAACCACTTGAAGGTGCTTTCACGTATTCCAGGCCGCGACGGTCCCCAATCATAGCTCCCCCCCCCCTCACGCGATCACAAGTTCAGGCTCACGTTGCTGGCAGGCGCGATCTCGATATCAGTGAAAGTCCGCGGCGCGGTGCCGCCGACCACGACGCGATAGATACCCGGCTCCAGCTCCACCGCATCACCTTCGACGATGCCTTCCGCGACGACCTCGCCGTTCGCGTCATAGACCGTGAACGGCACCGCCAGCGCCTGAGCCACGGAATCCGCCAGGCCCTCCGCGTCATTGGCGGCGA
>JAWOJK010000157.1:0-5133 GCA_046481705.1 Desulfobacterales bacterium
CATGTCCAACGCCCTGCAGGCCGGCGCCAAGGCGCCGGGGTTCACGCTCAACAACCAGGATGGCAAGGCCGTCAGTCTATCGGATCATGACGGAAAGTGGCGGGGGGTCTACTTCTACCCCAAGGACAACACCTCGGGCTGCACCCAGGAGGCCGTCGACTTCAGCGCGCTTTTGCCGGAGGTCGAGAAGGAGGGCGCCGTCGTTTTCGGGGTGAGCCCGGATTCGGAGAAATCCCACCTCCGCTTCGCGGAGAAGCACGGCCTCAAGGTGGAGCTCTTGAGCGACCCGGAGCACACCGTCATGGAGCGCTACGGCGTCTGGCAGCTCAAGAAGATGTACGGCAAGGAGTTTATGGGGGTGGTGCGGTCGACCTTTCTGATCACCCCGCAGGGCGTAATCGCGAAAAGCTGGGAGAAGGTCAAGGTCAAAAATCACGCCAGGGAAGTCCAGACCGCTCTCTGTGAGCTGAAAAAATGATTCTCCACGACCCCCAGCGCCGGTTGAGCCTGAGGGATTTCGGGATCACGATCCCTATCGCGGACGACCGCGCCGTAAAAACCCTGGCGGTCCTCAAGGCCCACCCGTGGCTGGGTCCGCGGGTCGCCCGCTGGTACCGCACCCCCTCGGCCGAGAGGATCACCCGCGCGGACCTCTGCCGGGCCCACAGCCCGGCGTATGTGGAGCGGCTCTTCGGCGACGGCCTGGAGGCGGAGATCGTGCGCACCTACGAACTGGTCGATGCCCGGGGCCGCCGCCACCGCTACCACCCCGAGCTTGCCCGGCGGCCGCTGCGCGGGATCCTGGAGCGGACTCTCGGCATCCTGAGCGGCACCTGGCAGTGCTGCCGGCTGGCCCTGGTCGAAGGGTTCTGCTTCTACTTCGGCGGCGGCATGCACCACGCCCAGTGTGATTTCGGCAACGGCTTCTGCCTGCTGAACGACATCGTCGTCGCCATCCGCAAACTGCAGGCCGACGGGCTGATCCGGACCGCCTGGGTGGTCGACGTGGACGCCCACAAGGGCGACGGCAGCGCCGCCCTGACCCGCGGCGACCCGAGCATCCTGACCCTCAGCGTCCACATGGCGCGCGGCTGGCCCCTGGACGGTGCGCCCCGCGACCCTCAGGGCAACCCCAACCCCTCGTTTATCCCAAGCGACATCGACATTCCCATCGATTCGGGGGAAGAGGGCCAGTACGTGGCACGCCTGGCGGCGGGGCTTGAGCAGATGGCCGCACGGCTGCCGGCGCCGGAGATCGCCGTGGTGGTCGGCGGCGCCGACCCCTACGAGAAGGACGGGCTGCCCTCCACCGCCGCTCTGAACCTCACCCTGGCCCAGCTCGACGCCCGCGACCGGCTGGTCTACGACTTTCTCAAATCCCGCCGGGTCCCCCAGGCCCATCTCATGGCCGGCGGCTACGGCCCGCATGCCTGGGAGGTCTACGCCCAGTTTTTGCCATGGGCCCTGCTGGATCATCTTGCCGGGGAATCCCCCTGAAGGCAGGTGCCGCCCCCGGCGGTCTGCCGCAACCGGCCCGCTCGCGGGCAAACAAAAAAAGTTGCCCGGGCGTCCTTTGGGTCGCAAGCCAGGCGGACGGTGATCGCGGTCCCCGCCGACCCGTCAAGACAGCTCGGGCCTTCAACCGCGCTTGGGGTTGAAGGCCCGAAGAATTTCCAGCAGCCGCTTTTTCGGCAGCCCGACTGTTTCAGAAGGGGATGTCGTCATCGGTGGTATCGGGGTAGGGCGGTCCGGGGTAGTCGCCCCCGCCGCCCCCACCGGCCGCTCCTCCGCCGCCGGCCCCGCCGGCCCCACCGGTCATCGGGCGGCCGGCATCCTGCTGGTTGCGGTCGCCGAGGAACTGCACGTCGTTGGCGACGATCTCGGTGGTGTAGCGGGTCACGCCGTCCTTTTCCCAGCTGCGGGTCTGGAGGCGGCCCTCGATGTAGACCTGGCGGCCCTTGTTGAGATACTGGCCGCAGATCTCGCCCATCTTGCCGAAGACCACGATGCGGTGCCATTCGGTGCGCTCTTTTTTCTCGCCCGTGTTCTTGTCCTTCCACTCATCGGAGGTGGCGATGCTGAAGTTGGCGATGGCGCGTCCGTCGGTGGTATAGCGAACTTCGGGGTCGCGGCCCAGCCGGCCGACCAGAATGACCTTGTTGATGCCTGCCATGTGCGTTCCTCCCTGTGCTCAAAGGGGTTTCAGTCCGTGCTTGCAAACGGGGCGCGGCGGCCCGCTACCCGTCCTTGTTATCGAAAAGCCTGCGGGATGTCAAACCCGACCGCGACCGCGCCAAGCCGCCGAATTCAATTTACAACCGCGGACCTTCCCTGTTAAGGGATCCTCAACCGCGCCGCTCTTTTGCCGGCGCACGTCGCAACCCCGCGAGGCCGGGCAAATTCACCCGGAATTAAACCAGTGCCGGTTTGACAGTGCCTATGAAGTTTAGCCGCCCGCTCAAAATCGCCAACCCGGGCTACCTGTATGTCATGCTGGCCGCGATTTTGTGGGCCACCTCGGGTACGGCCGCCAAAATGCTCTTTTCCCACGGGGTCTCGCCCTTTCAGTTGGTCCAGCTGCGTCTGGGGATCGCCAGCGCCTTTCTCTTCGTCTGGCTGGCGCT
This sequence comes from Desulfobacterales bacterium, assembly GCA_046481705.1. Taxonomy (GTDB): domain Bacteria; phylum Desulfobacterota; class Desulfobacteria; order Desulfobacterales; family JAABRJ01; genus JAABRJ01. Next base: position 2,625 of record JAWOJK010000157.1, read on the forward strand.
GCGGCGGCCCGCCCTGCTGCGGATCGCCCGGCGGGATCTGCTCTATTTTGCCCTGCTCGGCGGCGGCGCCTTGGCAGCCGCTCAGTTTACCTACCTTTTCGCCATCAGCCGGGTCAACGTCGCCACCGCCATTTTGCTGCAGTACCTCTCGCCGACCTTCATTGCCCTCTACGCCGCCGTCTTCACCCGCGAGTACCCCGACCGCACCACCCTTACCGCCATTATCGGGGCGGTGGCCGGATGCTACCTGGTGGTCGGGGCCTACGATCTGGACGTGCTCACCCTCAACGCCCTGGGTATTTTAAGCGGGCTGATGTCGGCCGTGACCTTTGCCTGGTACGCAATCCAGGGGGAATCCGGCATGCGCCGTTATCCGCCGCTGACCGTGCTTTTCTACGCGCTGCTGTTCGCCTTTCTAACCTGGAACCTGCTGCACCCGCCCTTGGGCGCCTTTTTCAGCCCTTATACGCCGGGGAACTGGGGCTGGATTCTCTACATCGGGGTGATGGGCACGCTGCTGCCCTTCGGTTTCTTTTTGCAGGGGGTCACCCGCATCCGTGCCACCCGCGCCAGCATCACGGCCACTTTAGAGCCCATTTCAGCCGCCGTGATTTCGTATTTCCTGCTGCACGAGGCACTTGCCCCGCTCCAGCTCCTGGGCGGGGCGCTGGTGATTGGGTCGGTGGTGCTGTTGCAGGTCCGGCAGGAGCTGGGGCCGGTGGCACCCGGCGATCCGGTGGGCAGGCCCGCAGAGGCGGATGAGGCATGAGCGCCGCCGCTGACCAGCCGCTGCAAAAACGGATCAAGCGGCACGTCAGCGGTCCGGCCCACACCTTTTTCGCGGTCGTCGCGCCGGGGCTTGAAGCGCTCTGCCGGGGGGAGCTTGCGGCCCTTTTGGGCGACGGCCGCAGTTTTACGCCGGTTCCCGGCGGGGTTGTCTTTGAAGGGCGCCTGGAGGACCTGTATCTGGCCAACCTGCAGCTGCGCACCGCATCCCGGGTGCTGATGCGCATCGCGGAGTTCAAGGCCGTCGGCTTCGGCGCCCTGGAAAAGCGGCTGGCCGAGATTCCCTGGGAGCTTTACCTGCCGGCCGGCGAGGCGCCGGCCGTGCACGTGACTGCCCGGCACTCCCGGCTTTATCACAGCCAGGCGGTGGCCGAACGCATCCGTGTGGCCGTCGCCCAGCGGTTCGCGGCCTTGGCTGCCGGCCCGGGCGCCGCAGGCGTCCCTGCCGCCCCCCAGCAGCTTTTTGCCCGTCTGCTGGATGACCGCCTGACCCTCTCGTTGGACAGCAGCGGAGAGAACCTCTACAAGCGGGGCCTCAAGACCCACGGCGGCCGCGCGCCGCTGCGGGAAACCCTGGCGGCCGCGATTTTGCAGATCGCCGGCTACAGCGGTGCGGAACCGCTGCTGGACCCGATGTGCGGCAGCGGGACCTTCTGCCTGGAGGCCGCCCTGATGGCGGCCCGGATTGCACCCGGGCGCCAGCGGTCCTTCGCCTTCATGCGCTGGCCGGCCTTTCGCCCCGCCCGCTGGCGGCATCTGCTGCGGCAAGCCGATGCCGCCGCAGCCGTCCCGGAGCGCCGCCAGATTTTCGCGCTCGACAAATCCCCCCGAAGCGTTCAGCGTCTTGCGCAAACCCTGGAAGCCAAGGGCCTGGCGGCGTGGGTCGGGGTGGCACGGGGCGATTTTTTCGATTTGGACCCGCGTTCCCTGACCGCCGCGACCGGGCTGGTGGTGATCAACCCGCCTTACGGGCGTCGCCTGGGAACGCCGGCGGCCAGCGCCCGTCTGTTCTGGCAGATCCTGGCCCGTCTGCCGGCGGTTTACCCGGGGTGGCGCTGTGCGCTGATCGCACCGGACAGCAAACTGGCCGAGGACCTGCCGTTTGGGCTGCGTATTTTACCGCTGACGCACGGGGGGCTGCGTCTGCCGCTGCTGGTCGGCCGGATTCCCCGAGGGGCCGTCCAGCCCCGGCGTCAAGTTCCTTGATTTTTGGTCGTGTCGATACAATTATAGGATATGGTGCCGACCGGGTCGCCGCGGCCCTGGTTCGTTTTTGCCATACGGGCTTCCATGCGCCGCCCGACCCAACTCCCGTTGACCCCCAACCGCCGCCAAGGAGGTCCCCCCCTATGTTCCAACTCGTTTTGCTGCGACACGGCGAGAGTGTCTGGAACCGTGAAAACCGGTTCACCGGATGGACCGACGTGGACCTGACCGCCGAAGGGGTCGCCGAGGCCCGGGACGCCGCCTGGCTTCTGTCGGCGGAGGGCTTCACGTTCGACGTGGCCTACACCTCGGTGCTCAAACGGGCTATCCGGACCCTGTGGATCGTGATGGACGCGATGGACCTGATGTGGATTCCGGTGATCCGCCACTGGCGCCTGAACGAACGCCACTACGGGGCGCTGCAGGGGCTCAACAAGGCCGAAACCGCCGCCCGCCACGGCGAGGAGCAGGTGCATGTCTGGCGTCGCAGCTACGACATCCCCCCACCGCCGCTGGA
>JAWOJK010000163.1:0-11296 GCA_046481705.1 Desulfobacterales bacterium
CGGGGGTGGCGGTAGCTGAAACCGCCGATGGTGCGGCTTTCACTTCCGCTGATGGTGCCGACCACCGTCAGCAGCGCACCCGGCTTGAAAAGGGCCGGATCGAGGAATTCGTCGGCCTGAACCAGAAAACGCCCCTGGGAATTTTCTCTGCCTTTGGGGCGATCCTGCCAGTCGAGCGGCAATTCCAGGACGATCAGTTCAGTTGCCACAGCCGAAGGTGTGACTTCCAGAATTCTGCCTCCCCAGAGTACGGTCTCGCCCGCGTAGCGCTCCGGTTCAGCCTGGAGTGCTGAAAAAGAATCCGTAGTGGTGACCAGCGCTTTGGCGTTGGGGGAAATACCGGCCGCGCATCCGGCCAGCAGCAGGACCATCAAACAGGCGCAAATGGCGTTGCGGTTCATGGGCGATGCTCCTTATTGAATGCGGCCAGGGGCAGAGGCCTTGCGTGGCATGCCTCAAAATAGATCCCGGGCACGCCAGCTGTCAAAGCGGCTTGGCCAGGGCCGTCGGGTTGCAACGGGGGCAAAGGCCCTGCTGGCGGGGCTCAGCAGGGGGTCAGAGGGAACACGGCCGCGGGGGTTCCAGCCAGGCCGCTCCCAAATGCCAACAGAATTTGATCAGGATCTGCTGTACTGCCATCGCCCGGCCGAGGTTGAACGGATAGAGCTGCCAGATTTCGCGAACCAACAGTTTCTGGGGGCGGAAGCGGACAAAGTCGTTGATGAAGGCGACGATGGCGGCCGAGATCAGATGGTCATCGCGATTGAAGCTGGGATCGATGTCCCCCAGGACGCCCTTGAGGGTCACCATGGCCTTTTGGAACATCAAAAGGTCGGTTGAAAAAACGATTCCCAGGCGACTCATGCGATCAAAGAGGTGCTCGATGGTGCTCAGGATGCCGCCGAAGGCAGGCCCTTGGCGGCAGACCGTTTTGTCCAGCAGGCTGCGGACGGCGTCGGCGGTGGCGCGCTGGGCCGTGGTCTGACCGCCGGAGAGAAAGTCGACCGCGAGCATCGAGATGGTGCGGTTGCGGGTCAGCAGGCCGGCCCCCAGCAGCAGCAGGCCGAAGCGCTCCAGGCGCTTCAACCGGCCGGTCATGGCCCAGTCATAGAGGATGATGCGGGGCTTGGCATCCTCGAAGATGTAGGCGATGTTGCCGGCATGCGGGTCGCCGTGGAAAACGGCCTCGGGGCGCAGATCCTGCACGGGCCGCAGGATGCACACGCGCGCCAGGGTGGCGGCCAGCTGTCGGCGCTGTTGATCCGAAAGATGGCCCACGTCGGTGATCTTGCGCCCGTCCACGCGGCTCATGGCCGTCATTTCAGGGGTTGAGACGGGGAGTCTTTCGGGCACGATGACCGCGTGGTTTCCGGCATAATAGGCCCGGGCGGCATCCAGATTGGCCTGCTCGGCAGGCAGATCGGTTTCGTTTTCGAGCAGGTGGCGGGTCTGGTCGATGGTTTTCTTGAATTGAAACTCCCCAAGCCCCCAGCGCTCTCGGTGGCAGTCAAGGTAGTCGCCCAGGCGGCTCCAGAGGGCCAGCTCGGCGGGCAGGTGGCGCCGGATAGCTGGCTTGACCATTTTGAGTACGGCCCGCCAACGGCGGGCGTTTGAGTGGTCGGCGACCACGGCGGGCACCACGGCACAAACCGTGGCTTCCGCCAGAATTCGGTTTTCGGGGGTGATCGTGAATTGGGGCTGCATGGCGGTGCGCTCGACGTCCAAACCGTCCTGAAGATGCCCATAGTCCAGGGTGCGCACATTGTTTTCGAGCTCCGTCAAGGCCTGCCTGAAGTCCGGGGACAGCCCCGGCGTGCGGCCGATCACCTGCCCGAGCTTCTGGAGTGTGGGCATATCCCGCACCAGGGCCAGCAGGCGCCGGGCCGGGGGGGCATCCAGCGGCAGGATCAGCTGGTCGACGATTTTTTCGGCCAAGCGCTCCAGCGGCAGACCCGCCAGCAGAAACACCATGCCCTCGCGCACCATCGGCTGAAAGCGGGTGTAGCGCTCGGGTAGAAAACGATCGATTCCCGAAAAACCGACAAGGGTGCGCGCCAGCGGCTCCAGGGTGCCGTCGGCCTGGGTAGCCGTCAGCAGCTGCAGGGCACGGTGATGACGTTGCTGGCGGTTGGGCGGGCTGCCCGCGATCGGGTCGTTGATGCGCAAAAATGGTCCCAGCGCCATCAGGTCGGCCGGGTGGTGGTCGGAGTGGGTAACGGTCATCAGCGGATTTGAAAACTCCTCGAATTTAAGCATAAAAAATCAAATCATACTGTAAAGCATCAGCGACCGGGTTTCAACTGAAAAAGAATGAAGTCCGGCCAGCCGCGGTGGCATCGCTATCGGAAAATGAGGTGCGTGGCTTGAAGGGCAGGCGGGTCGGATGGGTGAGGCGCGGCGGCGGTCGACTGCTGCTTAACCCGTCAAAAGCGGTTCGAACGCCCGGACTGGCGGCCTTGAAAGGTCCCGTTATGACCTGTAAATCCGGTGGAACGCGGCTTGGGTGATGTCCGCGGCAGCGACAGCGCGCTGCGGCCCAGAGCGCAAATCGGGCTTTGCCGTCGGCGGTCCGCTGTCCAAAGGGGCTGTTTTCCTGAGGTAGAAAACCAGGCTTTTTCCCAGCACGGGGTTCAGGAGCCTCTCGATCAGTCGGCTCAGCCGCGGCTTTTGCATCAAGTCCCAGACCAGCAGGCGGTGGTAGCAGTTGACTGCGGCAACATCCCGGCGGTGAGGTCCCACGAGACACTTCAACCACCAGTAGGGGGTGTGCAGGCTGTGCGCCCAGTGCCGCCCCCAGAGCGCCAGACCGGCGCTTGCCAGCAGCTTGCGAAGCGCCCCGGAGCGGTAAATGCGCACATGCCCGCCTTCAACGGCATGGTAGTCCATCGACAGGGCCCAACAGAGCGCTTCGGGGTAGCAGCGCGGCACGCTGACCACCAGGTTTCTGCCCGGTTTGAGGACCCGCGCAATTTCCGCAACGGCGGCCTTATCGTTGGGCATGTGCTCGAGCACTTCGGCGCAGATCACGAGATCGAAATAGGCGTCGCGAAAGGGCAGGGCGCCGATATCGGCCACAAGCGTCCGCCAGCGCCCCCGGCAGAGCCCCAGCGTTTCATGATCGATGAGCCGGCTGCGGGCCTCCCGCACGTGTTGCAGGCAGCGGTCGACGCCGATGGCCGTAATTCCGGGATAGCTTGCGGCCCCAGCGGTATGGCGGCCGCTGCCGCAGCCGATATCCAGGATGCGGTACCCGGGCCGGATATCGAGGCGCTCAAAGTCGACCGTGAGCATCCATCACCTCCCGGTAGACCGCCACCGTCTGGGCCGCAGCGCGCTCCCAGGTGAAAAAATCCTGAACCCGGCGGTAGCCCGCTTGGCCCAGCGCTCGGGCGCGCTGGGGGTCGTCCAGCAGCGCGGTGATCGCTTGGACAAGGGCCTGCGGGTCGGCCGGGGGCACCAGAATGCCGGCATCTCCCACTACCTCGGGCAGGGCCCCCCCGGTCGTGCTGATCACCGGAACCCCGCAGGCCATGGCTTCCCCGACTGGCAGGCCGAAGCCTTCGTAAACCGAGGGCACCACGGCCAGGGTGGCGCGGGCATATTGGCGGACAAACTCGGCATGGTCGATCCGGCCGGTGAAGTGGACCTGCTCGGCGATTTCCAGCCGCCGGATCAAATTGACGATACCCCCGTTTTCCTTGGGCGTGCCGATCACCACCAGTCGAATCCTGCGCTTGCGGGCGATGTCAGCCACCGCTTCCAGCAGGAAGTAGAGCCCCTTCAGCGGAATATCCGCGCTGTTGGTGACGATGATGCGGTTTTGAGCGCGGCTCACACCGGGCAGCGGGCGAAACTGGCGGGTGTTGATGCCGTTGGGCACCACCCGGAAACGATCTGGGGGGACCTTGAATTCACGGGCGATGTCCTTCTGGGAGCGGCGGGACACGGTGATGATGCGGGCGAAATGGGGTGCCACCCGGCGCTGCATGCCGATGAAAGAATGCCAGCGCAGATGTTTGAGCTTTTTCGGGAAACTGCGCACCGAGCGGATGGCCACTTCACGATCGACGGTGATGGGGTGGTGAATGGTGGCCACCGTCGGCACCTGCCGGGCGATCATGGCAATGCCGTAGGACAGACTCTGGTTGTCGTGGAGCACGTCAAAATTCCGCAGCCGCCTGCGCAAAAACCGATAGGCGCGCAACCCGAACGTGAAGGGTTCGGGAAAACCGGTGGTAGAGACGCCGATCCACTCGATCAGATTAATGGGATCGGCCAGCTCCCGCAGGGTCGGGGTGCGGAAAGGGTTTTCAGGGTTGTAGAGGTCCAGGCAGGGCAGACGGTGAAGCGGGATGTCAGGGTCCAGACAGGGGTCGGGGGGGCCTGAAATAACCGTCACGTGGTGTCCCAGATCGGACAGCGCCCGGCTCAGGTTTTTGACATAGACCCCCTGGCCTCCGCAGTGGGGGTTGCTGCGGTAGCTGATCAGAGCGATTCGAAGGGGTTTTGGGGACGCCATGGGCATTTGCTCGGATCTGTGGGCATCGGATCTGTGGCTAATAGAAGGTGGCCATTACCCGCGAGGATTGCGGCCAGGCGGCCCCGCGGCGCAATCCGCAAACCCTCTTGCAGCGCGCGAAAGACCCTTGCCTATCGAAATCCACGTGAATTTACAACCCGTTTTTGGCGTTCGGCAGCGCGGCCGCCGACTTCAGACGGCGGGCAGACGGCACCACAAGCTGGCCCTCAAGAAAGGGGTACGACGAATCGATAGGGATACCTGGCGGCCAGCCGACCGGGTTTGCCCGCAGACGCAGCCTGTTTTTTTGAGCAGTCACCCGCCGATCGCCACCCGACGGTCCCCGCGGGTCACCGTCGGCCAAAAGGATAGCCCATGACCCACGACACCCGTGCCTGCCTTCAGAAAATCAAAAACAAGATCAAAGGGCTGCCGCTGGTGGACGCCGCCGCCTTCGATGCCCTGAACCTGCTCAACGACCCTCACAGCGACTATGCAAAGCTGGCCGAGAAAATCTCGCCGGATGTGGCCGCGCGCTTCCTGAATATCGCCAACTCGGCCTTTTACGGTTGCGAAGTGCGCTCGCTGGTGCACGCCATGAGACTTCTGGGCTTCAGCAAAATGAAGCAGGTTTTGGTGACCTCTTTCCTGCTCGATCATTTTGCCAAACACTTGAAATTCAAAACCTTCAGCTTCCAGGATTACCTTCGTCAGGCGCAGTGCTGCGCCGCGATTGCCCGTTCGCTGGGAGAGGCGGTGGGGTTTAAACCCACGGAAGATCTCTACACCGTGGCCCTGCTGCACAACATCGGGCTTCTGGTAATGGCGGTCTATTTTGGCAAGGCCTACGAGGCATCAATTGCCCTGGCGGCCGAAGGGGGCGTTTCGCTGATAGCGGCGCAGACGCAGGTGCTGGGGGTGGCGCACCCCGAAATCGGGGCGCTGGTATTAACGCGCTTCAACATTCCCCAGGAGATCTGCGAGGGAGTGCGCTATCACCGGGCGGCGGACGGGGACGTTGGGGCGGCGGTCGACGGTGAACTGGGGCTGATTGCCCGGCACGCAGTGCGCCTTTGCGAAAAATTGCGGCTGCCGCAGGATACGGAACTGCCGGCGCTGCGCACCCAGCTCAAGACGGTGGTGGCGCGGGAGCGGCCGGGGATTCAGGAAAAGTTGCGTGGGCTGGCCACCAAGGCCCAGCGGATGGCGGCGCTGCCTGAACTGCTCGGCCGGCTGGCGGAGGAGCTTGAAACGGGGCTCCACAAAACGGCGGCGCGAGCCGTGGGCTGAGGGCAGTGTGCCCCCGACGCGCGCACGCAGGATGGGGTTTGAGGCAGCTTCGAAGAGAGGCCAACAGCGGTATTACCTTGTTTGCGGGATGGCCGTCGCGATCGAGGCCGCTCTTTCGGGCGCGGCGTTTTTGATCTGCAGCTCAAATCGCTGCCCCACGTAGGCGTTCTGCAGGTGGGATCTGAGCTGCTGAAAATCCTCCTTGTTCGGCCTCACAGAGCGCTTTTCAAAGGTCAGTTCCAGCGGCGTTGCGGCCGTGCGGGGGCCGTTGAACATGTGCTGGTGAAAAAATCGGGAAATATGTTGATAACAGGCAAACCACCCCCGGGCACCGCCGTCGCCGTATTTGCGGATGCAAAACCTGCGCAGGACAGCGATCTGGACGGTGCAGTCGGCCGCGGTTTTGAACAGAGGGTCGCCGGTGGCCGCGGCATGGCCCCCAAGTCGCCTCTGAAGGGCCTCCAGATGCTCGGCGCACAGCTTTTTGTCCGTGAGATCCATGATTTTTTCGCGGATAAAGCCCAGTGCGTCGTCCGCCTCCAGGGAACACTGTTCGATGGTCAGCAGGTCGCTTAAGATGCTTTCCCGTGATTCCGGGTCGAAGGATTGAATCTGCTGATGAAACAACCGGTGATATTTGCCGGCTTTACGGGCGGGAGGGGGGGTGCTGAGGTCATCCCAGACCGCCCGGAGCGTCAGGTCGGGGACGGTGTGAAGGCTCCTCTTGCGCCCCCGGAGGGTGTCGAGCAACGTTTCAATCATGACGGTTCCGCAAAAGTCCAATTCCTGGGTTGCGCCCGATCTTGAAGTCGCTACGGCGGAGCATGAGTATAGCCCACTCGGTTTGAGGTCAGGTGCTGGATGGGGCGGGCCGCCCCCCGCCTGCCAGCGGGCGAGCCCGCAAACCGCAGCCGGCCGGCGCCCGGAGTCCAAAAAGGCGTTGAAGTTTTCATCGGCAGTGCACCCCGGGTGGTTAAGTCTTTTCGGCCGCCGCCGCACCAGCGCCCCCTGCGGGCGGTTGCTGGCCGTAGGCTTCAAATTTTTTGAGCACCCGTCCCATTTCCTCCTCCGGCAGGATTTTGGGGGTTCCCGCCAACCGGGTCTGGTAGTAGAGGCGTGCCACGAATTCGATCTCCTCGGCGGTCGCAAAGGCCCGCGGGAGGTCGCCGCCAACGGCCACCAGTCCGTGGTTGGCCATCAGAACGGCGTTGAAATCAGCGATGGTCTCGGCCAGGTTGTCGGCGAGTTCCCGGCTGCCAAAGGTGGCATACGGCGCCAGGGGCACCTTGAGACCCGAAAAACCGACCAGGTAGTGGACCGCCGGGATTTCCCAGTGCAGACAGGCCAGGGTCGTGGCGTAAACCGAATGGGTATGGATCACCGCGCGAATGTCGGCCCGCTTGCGGTAGAGGGTGATGTGAAACCCCGCCTCACTGGAGGGTTTGCGGTGCCCCTCGATCACGTCACCGGCCATATCCACGATCACGATATCTTCGGGGGTCATGCGGTCATAAGCGATGCCGCTCGGGGTGATGGCCACCTGACGGTGCTGCGGCTCCAGAAGGCTCAGGTTGCCCCCGGTGCCGCTGGTCAGGCCGCTGGTTAGAAGTTGTTTGCCGTAGTGTACGAGCGCCTGCCGTTCAGTGGTCATCAGCATGGTGACTGTCCCTCCGCGCTTGGGGTTTTCGGTAAGCGGGCATTTGGCCCGTTGGGAAAGGGGGCTGAAAGATGTTCGAGCGGTTGGCCGGAACTACTTGATAACCTCGTAGCTGGCAAAAATCGCGTCGCTGCCTAAAATTTCGGTTTTAAGCAGCCGCAGCTTGAGGGCGACTTCCTCGGAGAAAAGCGCAATGCCGCTTCCGAAAAAAAGGGGGCAGATCGTCAGCATGATCTCATCGATGAGCCCCTCGCGGGCAAAAAGGGTGTTGATGACCGTGCCCCCGGCGAGGACGGCCGTGGTGTACCCTTCGGCTTTAAGATCCGCCAACACTTCCCGCGGGGGCTTGGCGGTGAAAACCAGGTTGGGAAAATCGGACCTGCGGCTTTTGTCACGCGTGAGCACCACGTTCTTACGCCCGGGCAGGGGGTCGCCGATGGTGTCGTAGGTTTTGGATCCCATGATGAGCACACCGGCGGCCTTGGTGATCCGGACGAACAGGCGTTTGTCCTCTTTGCCGGTCCAGTCGGGGAAGTGGCCGGAGTTTCGGCCGATTTTGCCGTCGAGGGTTTGGGCCATCAACAATATTACCTTCATCTGCGAGGATCCCTTCGGTTGAGGCGCCGGGTCGGGTCGGATCCGGGGCGGGCGCGGCTCACACCTTGTACTTGCCGAAATGCTCGGGGGAGAGGTTTTTGAGGTACTCGGCCCACTTGCGCCCCTCCTCGCTTTTATCCTGGGCTTCGCCGCTGTCACTGTCGGTCGCCGATTTTTCAATGACCCGATCGTCCACGAAAATGGGTGCCTGAAAGCGCAGGGCGATGGCGATGGCGTCGCTCGGCCGCGAGTCGATGGTGAAGGCTTCCTCATCGGTCACGCAGTGGATCTTGGCGAAGAAGGTGTTGTCGCGCAGGTCGCAGACCTCCACGCGGGTGATTTGGCAGTTGAGTTTTTGCAGCAGGTTTTTGAGCAGGTCATGGGTCATCGGGCGTTCAAACTCGATGTTCTGAAGCGCCGAGGCAATCGCCGTGGCTTCCAGCAGGCCGATCCAGATCGGAACGGCTTTATCGCTTGCATCGACCTTCAGGATGATGATCGGGGTGTTGGAGGTCGGGTCCATGGTCAGACCCGCAATGGTGGCTTTATGCAGCATGGCTGTTTTCTCCTTTCACGCCTGTGCAAGGCGCTTGGCATGTCAGGGGGCGGCCTTTGAGAGAGTGGGCAAAGGCGTTTTCGATCTGGACGTCGATCAGCATGCCGGGTTCAACGGGTGTGAAGCCGGGTGCGACGTCGGCGGTGGAAAAGTGGACGATCTTGTTGGTCGTGGTGCGCCCTACCCATTGGGGGGCATGGGGGCTGTCGTCCAGGGGGCCCTCACCCAGTTTTCTGCTGGCGCCGTCTACCAGGATGCGCTGGACGGTGCCGATCAGGGCCTGGTTTTTGCGGGTGGTGTTCAGGTCTTGAGCAGCCAGAAGCGCCTGCAGGCGCCGTTTTTTTTCGGCCTCCGGCACTTTGTCGCTAAAACGGGCGGCCGGCGCCACGGGGCGATCCGAATACATAAAAGCAAAAACCCCGTCGAAATCCACCTGCCGGATCAGATCGAGGGTCTGGTCGAAATCGGCGGCGGTTTCCCCCGGAAACCCTGCGATGAAATCCGAGGTGATGGCGATATCCGGCCGGACCTCCCGGAGGCGGTGCACCTTTTCAAGGTAGTCCGCGCGGGTGTACCGGCGATTCATTTTTTTGAGAACCCGGTCGGCGCCGGATTGAACCGGCAGGTGGATGTGGTTGCAGAGTTTTGGCAAGCGCCCAAAGGCCTGGATCAGGGGCTGGGAAAGATCCTTGGGGTGTGAGGTCGTAAACCGGATTCGCGCCAACCCGCGAACGGCGTCAACCCGCGCAAGCAGCTCGGCAAACGAACACAGACGCTCCTTGAGGCCGTAGCTGTTGACATTCTGACCCAGGAGGGTCACCTCCCGGACGCCAGAGGCCACCAGGGCCTCGATTTCGGCGATGATCTGCTCGGGTTGGCGGCTTGCCTCGCGTCCCCGGACGTAGGGGACCACGCAGTAGGTGCAGTAGTTGTCACACCCCTGCATGCTGGTGACGAACCGCGACACACTGCCGGAGTGCTTCTGCGGCGTGCCAAACGCGGTCTCCTGAAAGCCTTCGGCCATCGCGACGTCCACCAGGCGGCAGCGGTCCCGCTGAATTCTGCCGATCAGCGCCGGAAGCCGCCCGATGGCATGGGTCCCGAAAACGAGGTCCACATGGGGCGCCCGCTCCAGGATGCGGCGGCCCTCCTGCTGGGCCACGCAGCCGCCCACGGCGACAATCAGGCGCGGGTTGCGGCTTTTGAGGGGCGCCAGGCGGCCCAGGTAGCTGAAGACCTTCTGTTCGGCCTTCTCCCGAATGGCGCAGGTGTTCAGGAGGATCAGGTCGGCCGCTGCGGCCGACGCCACGGGAAGATAGTGCAGTGCCTGCAGGCCGGCGGCCATTTTTTCGGCGTCATAAACGTTCATCTGGCAGCCGATGGTATGGATATAGAGGCTCTTGATTTCCATTGCGTCCGTCTGGGTTGGGCTTCAAAAGTGGTTGGGCCGATTATGCCGGTGGCTGTCGGCGGGCGCTCCGGCGCGAAGAGGCCCTCTGGCCGGCACGGCAGGATCGGCCGAGGACCGCGGCGGCCTGCCGCCGCGTATTGCGACTCTCAGAAAAAGGCGCCGGGGGCTGCTGCGGGGCAGGGGGGGCCGACGGGTGTCCCCCGCGGTTCGATCCGCATCGATTGGCTTAGCTCGGCCAGCACCGCTGCCACCTCCTCCTCGCAGCCGGGGGCAATCGACAGCCGGACCGTGCCCGAGCCCCGCTCCAGGGTGGTGAGAACCGCAATGCCGTCGTAGGCTTCGAAAATAAACTTCAGAAACGCAATGTCCTTGCGATCGACTCGAAAGATTCTGGTGGTGGTTTCAAGCTGCGCCATCTGGGTTCAGGCCCCCTCAATCTTTTAAAACTATCACCATCCTTTGAAACATTTCAATAAAAAATCGAGATTTTACGCGAGCGGCACCCGAACCCGGCGGTTCGCGCCAGGGAAACCCAGGGGGGCCGGAGGCCGTCAAAATGAGGGTTGTCCCCCATCCCGGAATCGGCTATGACCGGACCATGGAAAAGCACTGGACCCTTCTGTCGCCCGAGCCCCGGACCGTTCGCCGGATCGCGGCGGCCTTCAAGATTGATCCGATCATACCCGCCATCCTGGTCAATCGCCGTCTGGAAAGCGAGGAGGAGATCCACCGCTTTTTGAACCCCGGCCTGGACCAACTGTGCGCCCCCCAGTGTTTGGCCGGGATGTCGGCGGCGGTTGAACGCATCGCTAAGGCCATCTGTGAGAAGCAGCCGATCCTGGTCTTCGGCGACTACGATGTGGACGGGGTGACCGCCACGGTCATGTTGCTCGAATTCCTGACCCATGCCGGTGCCGACGCGACCTATTACATTCCCCATCGCGTTCGTGAAGGCTACGGGCTGCAGCCGTCTCACGTAACGGAGTATGCCCGCAGCCACAACATCGGGCTGATCATCACCGTTGACTGTGGCTCCGGCAGTCATGCTGCAGTTCGGGCCGCCAGGAGCTGTGGCATCGGGGTGGTGATCACCGACCACCACAGCGTCGCGCCGCCTTACCCCGAGGCGGACGCCTTTGTGAATCCCAAACGGCAGGACTGTGATGCGGGCTTGGATCACCTCTCCGGGGTGGGTGTGGCCTTCTACTTGGCCGCGGCCCTTCGCCAACGGCTGCGCGCGCAGGGCCACTGGCAGGGCCGCGCCGA
>JAWOJK010000291.1:0-5340 GCA_046481705.1 Desulfobacterales bacterium
CCAGGTTGATATTCAGCCTGCATTCCGTGCCGTCGCCGGACCACCTGGTGTCGAATCCAAGCTTTCGGCCCAACGCCAGCATGTTGATATTTTCCCGCAGCACGGTCCCCCAGACGTTCGAAAGCCCCCGCTGTTTGGCGATTTGGAGCACATTTTCGAGAAGATTGGCGCCGACCCCCTGGCCCTGCCACGGGTCGCCCACCAGAATGGAGAATTCCCCGTGTTTGCCATCCGGGTGGATAAACACCTGCGAGATGCCGATCATTTTTTCCGGGTCGCGGCCGCCGTCGATGGCCACCATGGCAATTTCGCGATCATAGTCCACCTGGGTGAAGCGGGCCAGCATCTTGTGGGAAAGGGTTTTCATCGCACTGAAAAAACGATAGTAGATGCTCGTCGGCGAAAGGGTGTTGAAAAGTTCGACAAAAAGATCGGCATCCACCGGTTTGATGGGACGAACCAGGAGAGACAGGCCCGATGGCGTTTCGAGGCGGTGCTCGTATTGCTCCGGATAGGGGCTGATGACCAGGTGCAGGGGCGATTTGGTCGCGGTTTTTTCAAGCAGGATGCGGGCGTCGATGGCGAAAAGCGCGCCATCTTTGACAATCACCGGGTTCATGTCCAGTTCTTTGATCTCGGGAAAATCCACCATGAGCTGCGCAAGCCGCAGGATAAGCGCTTCCAGCTGATCCATATCAACCCCCGGGCGCCCGCGATAGCCCGCAAGGATTTTAAACACCCGGGTTTCCTCCAGCAACCTGCGGGCAATCAAACGGTTCATGGGCGGCAGCCCGATGGCGCGGTCCTTGAAGATTTCGGTGTAGATCCCGCCCATCCCGAAAAGGATCACCGGCCCGAAATTCGGGTCTTTTTTGGCGCCGACCAGCAGCTCGACATCCGGACGGGTGATCATGGCCTGAACCGTAACGCCGCTGATGCGGGCATCGGCCTTGAACTTTCTGGCGCCGTCGATGATGGCGTCGAACGCCGCGCGAACCTGATCGGCACCCATCAGGTCCAGCTGAACGCCCTGGGCGTCGGTCTTGTGGGTGATGTCCGGCGACAGCACCTTCAGGACCACCGGGTAGCCGATCCCATCGGCGATTGCAACGGCCTCCTCTTTTTGCTTTGCAATCTTGGTCTCATTGACCGGAAAACCGTAAGCGGCCAGGATTTCCTTTGATTCGGTTTCATCGAGGAATTGACCCTCCTGCGCCAACCCCTTTTGAATTTTTTCCCCGGCGGCATCGCGGTCGAATGTCAGGTCGTGGGCAAGCTTGGGCGGGATTTCGTTCAACAAATCCAAGTTCTTGGCGTAGTCATGCATGTAGAGAAAGGCGTGGATGGCGCGCTCCGGGGTATCGTAGGTCGGCACGCCGGCACGGTTCAGAATGTCAATGCCCTTGGCCATCGCCCGTCCCCCGAGCCATGCGGCAAAAAGAGGGAAAGTTCGCTGCCGCATGATCTCGGTGATCTTCTCGGCGACATCCTCGGGTCTGGTGAGCGCCTGCGGGGCGAGAATCAACAGGAGGCCGTCGAACTGGTTGGCGTCGATGCAGATTTCGATGGTCTTGGCAAAGCGCTCCGGCGAGGCATCCCCCAGAATGTCAATCGGGTTGTTGCGGCTCCAGAAAGCCGGAAGCACCGCATTCAACCTGTCCATGAGATCGTCGGCCAGCGGCGCCGGATCCAACCCGTAGTGGGCCAGCGCATCGGTCGCCATGACCCCCGGGCCGCCGCCGTTGGTGATGATCGCCAGCCGGGACCCGGTAGGGCGGGGCTGCTTGGCCATCAATTCGGCGCAGTCGAAAAGATCCTGGATGGTGTCCACGCGCACCACGCCGCTGCGCCGAAAAGCCGCGTCATAGACGGCGTCCTCGCCCGCCATGGCCCCGGTGTGCGAAGCCGCCGCTTTGGCCCCGGCAGCGCTGCGGCCGGATTTGAGCACGACGATCGGTTTGACCCGTGAGACCGCTCGCGCCGCGCTCATGAACTTTCTGAAATTGGTCAGGTTTTCGATATACAAGAGAATGCTGTGGGCCTGAGGATCGTTTCCCAGATAGTCGATCATATCCCCAAAATCGACATCGAGCATCGAGCCGATGCTCACAAAATGGCTGAAACCGATCTGCTCCTGGAATGCCCGGTCGAGGATTGCCGTGCAGATGGCCCCGCTTTGGGAGACAAAAGCCAGGTTTCCCGCCCGCGGCATATCCGCGGCAAAGCTGGCATTGATTTTTTTTCCCGGCAAGAGCACGCCCAAGCAATTGGGGCCGATAATCCGCAGGCCGCCGTCATAGGCGGTCTTTAAAATTTTTTGTTCGATTTTGCGGCCCTCCTCACCGATCTCCTTGCCGCCGGCCGAGATCACGATCGCTCCGCCCACACCGTTTTTGACGCATTCCGCGGCAATTTCGGGTACCGTCGCAATCGGTGTCGCGATCACGGCAAGATCCACCCCTTGTTGGATTTCCGTCAGCGATTTATAGGCCTTCAACCCCATAATTTCGCTGTAATTGGGGTTTACCGGAAAAAGATTCGCGCGGCTGCCGCCCCGAACGAGATTTCTGATCAGTGCTTGGCCCACGGTGTTCGGCTTTTCGCTGGCGCCGACGACAGCGATGGATTTTGGAGAAAATATTTTTTCCAGATTATACAGCCCCATATTCGAACCTCCTTTCGCGATGCTTTTTTAAGGGGGGATGGGCGGGCAAAAGGTCGGCCTGGCCCGGAAAACAGCCAGGCGCCGGGCTCAGCGGCCGCGCCTGGCAGCGCCGCAGTCAAAACTTTAGAGGATGTGGGGCGGGATGTCCACAAAGAACGCGAATGGGTGCGGGCCGGCTCGGGGGTGCGGCGAATGCGGGACGGACCACCGCGGCCGCGCTGAAGCCGGGCGGCGATGGGTGCGGCGATCAGGAAAACCGTGATAAAACGCTGGTTCGCGGCCCTTTGCGGCCGTCAAAAAAATCGCATGCCGCATAATACCGCAGATCCTGTCCCCACAGCGCGAAAAAGCGCGGGGTTCTTCGGAGCTTCAAGACCAGGCGACACGGGTGCGACAGCGCCTGGGCGACGGGGCCGAAGAGCTCCGAGGGGTCCCGAAAACATTCCCAGTCGCAGCGCCGGCAATCGTATCCCCCGGGTTTCGGAGCCGGCCCGGGATCCCAGAAGCGGCCTAAATCCTCATGGCCCCGGTACCCGCACGGGTAGGTGTGGCCGTCCTTGGCGTCGATGAAGAAAAAGTCCCGGCCGCCCCGGCACGGATAACCCACCGCGCTGTTGTGGGCGTAATGTTGGTGAAGCGCGTAGACCGCGCAGAGGGGTGAAAAAATCCGGATTTTGGACCGGAATTGCGGAATGGTGTGCAGCAGGGCGCGGTAGAGCTGCGCTTTCTCAAGCTGCGAAAACCGTACGATATCGTCCGCGGCGCTCGCCCCGTAAACCGCCGCCAGTCCGGCTTGCAGCTGCTGGGAATCGATGCTCATCGGATAGCAGGTGTTGACCAGGGTAAACCCGAGGTCGATCACCGTTCGGTAAAAGCGAGCCAGGGCGTCGCGGAAGATGGGGTAGAGCCCCTCGGGATCGGCGCCGCGCGGCAGCGCCAGCAGCCGCCGGGTGTGCATCCCGCCCATGTTGCGGTTGAGCCCCAAATTCACCGAAGGGTAAATCCCGTGAGCGTGAAATATGGGCAGCGCGCGTTCAATGCCTCGCACCACCCCTTTGAAGCCCCGCATCCGCTCATGCACCTCCGGCTCGGCGGAATCCAGGCTGATCCACAAATTGCGCAGCGGCGTGGCCGCGAGCCGTTCCGCGATACGCGCCATCCGGCCCGCAAAAGACGGCTGGTCCGCGCCTTGAAACCAGAACCCGTTGGTGCCGGTGCGGGTATAGGCGATGCCGGCCGCCCCGGCGTGGTGGAGCAGTTCGACCAGGGCGTCCAGAAACAAAAAAGGCTCGCCGCCGGTAAATGAAACGGCCTGGACGCCGCGGGCGGCCGCGGCGTCGATGATCCGCTTGATCGCGTCGACGGCCAGGGTTGCGCGCTTGAAACCCGCCGTCACGCGCATGCCGCATTGCGGGCAGCGGGCGTTGCAATGGTCGGTCAGTTGGATGACCAGCTGCCCGGGGACGCGTCGGGCACGCAGGGATTTCAGCAAAGAGGTGATCGTCATCGGCTTTGGGTTCCCGTCGGGCCGTGGCCGCCGTCGGGTGTGCGCGGCCCAGCGGCAAGACCATTCTTCACAGAGAGACATTCCAAACCAACAGGGTTCTCAAATCAGACCGAGGTTAGGCGTTGATGAGGGTTCGGTTAGGGGGCTGTAGGATGAGTATTGCGGGCGATGCTTGCACGCCGTTAAAGCCGCCGGGAAGGTCCCGAGTGGCAGCCGATGCGAAAAGTGGGGTGTCAGTCCCGCGCTAACCTAAATTTCATTTTAGGCTCACAGTTTTCTAACAAAAGAATGAATAATATAAAAATTTTGACTGTAGGTAATTTAATGGCCGTTTTTCTTGACTTTTGAAGCCCTTTCCTTGCTAATAAACTATCATCGAACGCTCAGCCCGTCCTGTCATGGCCCGCGTCTTAATCGATCTTCCACAGGCGGGCGGCGTTCAACACCCGCTCCGCTTCGGTGGGGCCAACGCGCTGCCATCCGCTGGTTTCAGCGGCCGGATGGCAGACAGATTCTTCAAGGAGGGGTTATGAAACTCTTTAACGGCTTCGATGTCGGCAGTTTGGCGATCGGCGTAGGGGTTGTGCTGCTGGCGCCGGTGATTGTTCCCATTATCGGCAGTGTGCTCAAACCGTTGGCCAAGGGGGTCATCAAAGGCGGGCTGCTGGCCTACGAGGGGGCAAAAGTCTCGATCGCCGAAACCAAAGAGACCTTCGAGGACATTGCGGCCGAAGCCAAGGCCGAGATTGCCCATACCGGTAAGGAAAAATAAGTGCCTGACCACAGGCGAAATATCCAGCGGCTAAGCATGAATCAGGAAAAAGCTATGGATCCGCTGCCGGAAGTCCGGTTGTGCCATTTCAGTACGGGGCGGTTGCGGATCCGTATCGACCGCAGAAGAGGTGACGGCGCCTACTTCCAGGGTTTGCAAGAGAAGCTGGCGGCCCACTCTGGGTATGCCGCGATCGCAACCAACCCGGTGACGGGCAGTGTTCTGGTCGAGGACGTTCGCGTGTCGCCCGCCGAAGTGGCGTCATTCGGCCGCGAAGCGGGGCTTTTCGAACTGGATCTGGCACCGCGCTTGCCCCGCGGCGGTGTCCAGAACATCATCAGCCCCCTGAAAACGGTCGATGTCAATCTGCGGCATATCACCGGCGGTACGCTGGAT
>JAWOJK010000316.1:0-2654 GCA_046481705.1 Desulfobacterales bacterium
TGTCAACGCTCCGGTACAACCGGATTAGGACAGCTTCTCCATCAACTCGGCGTCGAGATCAAAGTTGGCATGCACCTTCTGCACATCGTCATGATCTTCAAGATTTTCCAACAATTTCAGGAGGGCCACGGCGACATTTTCCTCGGTCACCTCCACCGTATTCTTCGGGATCATCGAGATCGAGGCCTCAAGAAAAGGCACCCCCTGCCCGGCGACGGCTTTCGGAAAAGCGCCACACTGAAATGGCGCATGCATCGCCGGCGCGCGCAGCACAGGGGCGGAAAGCAAAAACGCAGAAAAGGTGCAAGGTTGGCGCCCGGAAGCCAATCGCAAAGGCCGCCCTGAGCGTTGCGCCAGGCCCCGGCCTTCGCATGCCAGCGCCGACGGGTCTACTGGGGAATGACGGCGTAGACGCCCCGTTCGAGCCGCCGGATTTTTTTGATTTTGCTCAGGCGAAAGACGATGTTCCGCAGCTTTTTGTCCGGATAGAGGGTCTTGATCTTGATGTCGGCAAAGCTGATGCCATCCGGCGCCGAGGCGATGATCTCCAGCACCCGATCGGAGGCCGTCAAGGGCGCATCGCCGCTGCCGAGGGTCAGGGCTTGGCCGGCTTTGACACGACGCACGGCAAGGACCGACCCCTGTATCAGGCCCTCGAGCTGATCGAGTTTGGCATTGAGCTTGTCGATATCCTTTTTGGTCGGAATCTGGTAGTGTTGCAGGGCAAATTTCACCACCGCATTGAAACTGACCGGCTTCGCTCTCTTGGCAGCCATGGCAACCTCCTCGGTTGGGGGGTGATCGCGATCGACGGCGACCCACGGGGCTTGAAGACCCCGGCAAAAAAAGCGTGCATCACGTTTGAAGGCATTTTTTTTCTGCCGCGTCCTAACATAGATAGTCAAAATCGAAGATATGAGGTAATGAGGAAAAGTCAAGCGACCGCACCAAAATAAGTCAAGAACGGCGGCAGCCCGGGCCTCCGGCCGCAGAAACCTTTCGGGGAAAATTCAAGCAAAGTGAACGACACGCCCCTTTGCTTGGACTGCTGGGTCGTTTTTTTGGAATGTCGCATAGCCTCAGAGGTCACGCTGCACCTGCAGCGTCGGATTGGGTGCGAGCAACGGGCGCGCGTTTTGCGTTTTACTTTTGCCGCAGAATCGAGTAGTGTAATTTTCATGGTGACATTGCTGTTTTCACGCCGCCGTATTCCACCAACCGCATCTGCCTGAATTCGAGCGAACCGATGCAACTGGCATCCGAAGCGATCCTGTCCCCCTGGGAGCCGGGGGTTTTCAGCCTGAGCGTCTTTACGCTCATTGTCGTTGCCATCATCGCCGTGCTCCTTTTTCTCACCTCCTGGCTGGGTCACAAAAGAACCAGCCGTGAAAAATCAAGAGCCTACGAAAGCGGCATCATTCCCACCGGATCGGCCCGGCTGAGCTATCCGGTGCCATTTTACCTGGTCGCCATTTTTTTTCTGCTGTTCGACGTTGAAGGAGCCTTCATTTTCTCCTGGGCCGTCGCCTGGGAGCAACTGGGCTGGGAGGGCTGGCTGCAGATCTCCTTTTTCATCATCCTGCTGCTGCTGGGCCTCGCCTACATCTGGAACAAGGGAGGGCTCGATTGGGGGCCGACACCCCGCAAGGACGCCAGCAACGACTGCTGAAGCGCGCCGACCTGCTGATCAACTGGGCCCGCAAGCACAGCCTGTGGCCGATGTTTTTTGGCCTGTCCTGCTGTTTCGTGGAGGAGGCCACGGCCTTCACCGCACGCTACGACCTGGCGCGCTTCGGCGCCGAGATCCTGCGCCCCTCGCCGCGCCAGGCGGATCTGCTGATCATCTCCGGCACCGTTTTCAAAAAAATTGCACCGGTGGTCCTGCGCTTGTATGAACAGATGGCCGAACCCCGCTGGGTCATCTCGATGGGTTCCTGCGCCAATTGCGGCGGCATGTACGACGCCTACAGCGTGGTTCAGGGCATCGACCAGATTTTGCCGGTGGATGTTTATATCCCAGGCTGCCCACCCCGGCCGGAAGCAGTACTCAACGGTCTGGTAGTCCTTCAGGAGAAAATCGTCCGCGAGGAGCGCCCTGCCCGCAAGGTATTTCACCTCCAGGGGGGCACCCAGGGCACCCGCACGCCGGTGCGGGTCGACGGCCTCACCAAAAACCGCGACCCCCGAGGCCCGGGCATGGCCGGCAGCACGATCCGCGGCAGCGCCGCAAGCCCCCCGGTTTTTTTCGAGAGCCGCTGCGACCTCATGTGGACCCCGCCGGCCCCGCGCATCACCCTCGACGAGGACCAGCAGGCGCTGGCCGCAGACCTCAGCCAGCGCTTCGGCGGCGCGCTGCAGCTGGCTGCCGACAGCAGCGACATGCCCACCTTCGAAACCCCCGCCGGGCTCCTCAAGGAGGTCCTGCGCTACCTGAAAACCGAGGCGCGACCGCGCTTCCGCCGGCTGGATGACCTGACCGCCGTCGACGAATCCGCCCGCCGCCAGCCGAGCGCTGCCGCGGATTTCAGCTTAGTCTATCAGCTGTTGTCCTTCGAGCCCGCCGGCCGGCTGCGGCTCAAGGTGCCCCTGCGCGGCGACGCCCCCCACAGCCCCACGGTGACCGACATCTGGCCGTCGGCCAACTGGTACGAGCG
>JAWOJK010000392.1:0-6385 GCA_046481705.1 Desulfobacterales bacterium
AATGACCTCAAAACAGCCGTTTTGGGCGGCCATGGCCTTTGCCCTGACCGCCCGGACCTTGGCTGCCCTCCATAGATTCAACAACGGCCTTCATGATGGCGCAGAACCTCGCGGCCCCAAATCCCTTGGCCCTGAGCCTCTTGATCCCCGTGAGCCGGTCAAGGCCCCTATGGTAATTTCACTTTGTTTGAAAGGGCAGGGGGTGGGTAAACGCAAAGGCTGAGCTCTGGCCGCCCCTGGGCAGGGAGTGCCGATGGGGTCACTTTTGGGGTCACTTTTTCACGTTATGGTTGAAAACATTGCAAAGATTTTACTCATTGCAGTCAAGCAGATCTTGTTTTTAATGCCTGAAATTAAAAGGAAAAGCCCGGATATCACTCAAACACGGTTTTGGTGGGGAGACTGATTCGACTCCCGCCGCCTCCACCATTTTTTGGAAAAAAAGTTCAACGATTAAAGGGGATTACCTGAGCGAGGTGATCCCCTTCGTCGTTTTGTGGTAGATTTGGGGTAACTCGAGCCAGGTCCCTCTGGAACTTTTCCGCAAACGCGGTGCCGTCGTCATGGGTCAGATTTGGGATGAACCGGTAGTAGCGCTCCTGGATCATCTTGAGCGACGCATGCCCCATCATCTGCTGCACCCACCCCATGTTTTCCCCGGCCGAGAGCATTAGGGTCGCGAAGGTGTGCCGGGTGTGGTACATCGACCGGTACTCCAGGCCCGCCCGCTTCAGCCGGGTGTCCAGGTGGTCTTCCGGAGGGTTTCGCCGTCTACCGGGTTGCCATCGTTGTTGAGAAACACATAAGGGGACTTCGTCGAATTCTGCCGCCGCTGCTCCCGGAGGGCCTCCTCGACCACCGGCAGCATGTCGATGTCCCGGTAGGAACCCTTGGTTTTGGGGCGACCCTCGATCCCCATCACCCGGGAGACCACAATCGAGATGGTCTTTCGCTCCCAGTTCACCTCGCGCCATTTTAGCGCCGTCTGCTCGCATAGCCGCATCCCGGTGAAAAAGGCCACCACGAAAAAGTTGCGGTACTGCGTGTCTTTCAGCGCATCCAGAAAGCAAACCACCTCCGCCATCGAAAGCGGTCTGATGAGGGGACGATTCACGGGGAGGTTCTCCACGTCCAGCATGATGTTGCGCTCGACGAAGTCGTTCTTCTTGGCCATCTTGAAAAGAGATCTCAGCGGGGCCAGAATGTTGTTGATCCGTTTGGCCCCGCACTCGCGGGTGGCCATGAACTCCTCCACATCGACCGGTTTGATCTGGTCGATGAACCAGTTTCCGAAATACGGCAGCACGTGGTAGTTCATGATGCTACGGTAGTCAACGAGGGTGGAAGGCTGAAGCTTCATCTCCTCCAGCTTGATCCACCGGCTGGCCACCTCGCCCAGCACCAGGCGCTCGCCTTGAACATCCATGTGGCCCAGCGGATCTTGTGCAGGAAACGGAACCGACCCCCTTGGGCATTCACGACCTGCAGCGGGTGGCCGACCTCTGCCGCCATTTCAAGATCCCGGCCGGGGTGATCGTGAACAAGGCCGACCTGAACCCGGCCAACACCGCGGCGATTCGACGCTGGTGTGACGCCGAGAATACCGATTTTCTCGAGGCGCTGCCTTACGATGCCGCCGTCACCGAAGCCATGGTCCGCCGGCAGGCCGTAACCGAGTTATAGTCCAAGGGGGTAGCCACATCGGTCCGCCGCGCCTGGGAACGAATCCTGGAGTTGACCGATAAAGCCAAGGTGAGCATGCCGGTCGCGGGCTGAACCCGGCGGGCGGCCTTTTTCACACACACGAAAGATCTAATCACATCGGAAAGGAGCAGATTATGAACACCCTCATTGCCGTCCCCCCTCCATGCCCTCGGGCGGGCTCGACGCCGCCATCGGGGCCCACTTCGACCATTGCGACCTCTACACTCTGGTGGCGCTGGAGAAGAGCCGCATTAAAGAAGTCGCCGCCATCCCCAACATGCCCCACGAGCAGGGCGGCTGCATGGCCCCGGTGAGCTATTTCGCCCAGAACCGCGTGCGCGTACTGATAGCAGGCGGCATGGGCATGCGTCCGCTGATGGGATTCCGGCAGATGGGCATCGCCGTATACCACTGCGGTCAAGCCCGCACGGTGGGCGACGCCGACAAGGCGTTCGCGGAGGGTAAACTCCCGGCCTTCAGCCAGTAGTTCACCTGCGGCGGCCGTCAACCGCTGATGTGGCAACCGCCGCAGGAGATCGGCCCGCCATGGAATTCGAAGCATACGGGCCTCGATTCCGCCGCCACGTGAACATGCCCGAAAAGGAGCGATCACCCCATGCCCATATTTGAAATCCACTGCCGCCGCTGCGGCCATCGCGGAGAGCTTCTGGTGTTGACGGCCGCGCCCCCCCCGCCTGCCCGGCCTGCCGGAGCGTCGAGGTGGAGAAGTTGATGTCGTCCACGAGCCCCCTTACCGGCAGCGCCCGGCACGCGCTGCCCGGCCCCCACGATCATGGCTGCTGCGGCAGCCGTCCGTCCGAGGCTGCCGGCTGCGTGGGGCCCGGCTCCTCTGCTGCGGACGCGGCCCGAAGTGACCTAAGTAGTTCCGGACAAAAACGTTGATTTGGTGACGTAGGATGGTATCCGTCTTCGGTCGGCGCATCTGTTTCTGAAGAATCTAATTTAGAGCGAGAAAGAAGGCGCATCCGGGTTTCGATAGCTCCCGGATGCCCATTCAGGCAGGAGAAATGAGGTTGATAGTGGGGAAGGAACCACAATGAATCGAATACTGCTCGCCACCGTGAACCGCGCTCGCCTGAAGGAGTTTGCCGAGGCGCTGGCCGCCGACCCGGAGGTCCGGATCGCCTGGGCGGATTTCGGCGCAGCGGCGCTCGCCGATGTCATGACCCACCCGCCGCTCGCCGTGATCGTCGACGCCACGCTGCCCGGCATGGAAGGGTTGGAGCTGGTGCGCCGGCTGCTGCCGATCAACGCCATGATTTACACGGCGGTGATCAGCGAGCTGCCGGCGGATCGTTTCCACGAGGTCAGGGAGGGGCTGGGGGTGCTCGGCCAGTTGCCGCCCCGCGGCCGACCCCGGCGCAGGCAACTGAGCTTCTCGGCCGGCTCAAGCGCCTCTCCCAGGGCTTCAAGTCCTCAACGGGAACCGCCCCGAACATGCCGCAGGCCCAGGGCGGTCACCGGCCGTAAAAAAGGCCACCGGGGTTCACGCCCCGGTGGCCTTTTTGTATCGAACAAGAACTTACGCGAGCGGGGTATCAGGCTTGCCCCGGCGTGTTCCGGGCCCGGGACTTGATCTCCCACTCCTCGATGGCGTCGCGATCCTCGACCTGCTCCCAGCCGCAGATCATGGCCCGGGTGTGGGCGCCCAGGCTGTGGCCAGTAGTGATCATGTAGATGTGAACGATGAGAAACGAGAGGATGGCGAAGCCCCCCGCCAGGTGCACCCCCGCCACCACCGGCAGCGACAGCCAACCCAGCCCCCACTCACTCCAGGAATTGTAGCTCCAGTAGAGAAGCCCGCTGAGCATCTGGATCGGCAGCAGGAAGGCCGCCAGGCTCAGGTAGACCAGCCGCTGGAGGGGGTTGTGTTTGGCGTCACGACGCTTGGGCACCGGGTGCGGCTCGCCGCGGAAGATCCCGTGCAGGTAGTAGCGCACCACCAGCAGCATCTTGCGGGTGGTCGGCACGTACTGCCGCCACTCGCCGGTGGTGAAGATCCAGAATACGAAAAAAGCGAAGGCGATCAGCCAGGTAATGCCCACGAAATTGTGGACCTCCGCGGCGGCCTTGAAACCGAGCAGGAAGTAGATGCCGTTCGTCTCGAAGCCGGTCACGAGCAGGATCATGATCAGCGCGCTCTGCAGCCAGTGCCAGAACCGCTCGTAGCGAGTGTAGAGATAGATGTTCACCATCTTGCAGTCGTTTGCATTCGTGCTCATGGATCAGCCCTCCTTCCGGCGGCGGCTGAAGACACGGCCGAGCGCGTGCAGCAGCACCCCCGCCAGCGAGCCGAGCACCGTCGCCCAGCCCAATACTTCGATCATCTGGTTGCCGTCGCGGCCGGGCAAGTAAACCCCTTTGATTCCGGCCATGCGGCTGCTCTGGCGTGTGTGGCACTCGCCGCAGGCCACCGCCTTCTCCTTGGGCGCCACCATGTGGGTGGTCGGGTACACGTAGCTGGTCTCTACGAAATCGAACTGGCCGCTGAAGGGTAGGCCCGCCGTCTGCATTCCGCTCTCTAAAGCCATCTGCCAATCATACTTCCGCCAGTAGGCGTTGGAGTCCGGCGGACCGAAAAGATGCGGGACAAGGATGGTCTTGTTCACCGTGTCATAGGGCTGTTTGCCCGTGTGGACCTTGAAGGGGGCGATCCGGGCGTTGGGATCGTCGGGACGGCCCACCGGCCAGTTGAGCGCCACGCGCCGGGTCGGATCGATCGGGTCCTTGAGCGAGACCGCATCGATCGTGCCGTTGTACCAGAAGTAGGCCGGTTGAACGTTCTTTTCCCAGATGAAGCTGCCCTTCTGCGTGTCGTAGATCGGAGGTCCCAAGGGGCCTTTCTCCTTGTAAGGCTTGCCGTCTTTCATTTTCCCGGCCGTGGACCAGTCCCAGTGCATCTTGGTGGGCAGGGCGCGGGCGAACTCCGGGATGTGGCAACTCTGGCAGGCCACCTTGTCGGAGTGGTCGTTGGCCTTGACCCCGCGTTTGTGGGGGGTGGCGGTGTGGCAGGACTCGCAGGTGATCCGGGGCGTAAGATCGTCCTGAGCCAGGGTGGTACGGGCAGTGGCGGCGGGGGTCGAATAGATTCGTCCGGCCACCTGGTGGGCGTTCGTAGTGTGGCAGCGGGTACAGTCGAAATTGCGGCCGTCGACCCCCATGTGCACGTCGAGCGCCCGGTTCGGCTTGTGCATGGAGGAGTCCAGGTCTCCATGTTTCACCGCGTCCCCCCCGCCGCCGTAGAAGTGGCACACCCCGCAGTTGTCGCGCGTGGGCCGCCTCACGCTCTGAGCTACCTTGTTCCATTCAGGCGGTAGGTACTTGATCCCGTCTCCAGGGAAAACCGTGGGCTCCTTCACCGGGTTGCCGGCGCCAGCCGGGAATTTCTTGTAGGTGCCCGTCTGCTCGTGGCAGACGAGGCAGTCCACCTTGCTCGGGTCGGTGAAATCAAAACTATTGTCCTTCCATCCATAGCCGATGTGGCAGCTGGTGCAACGAGCCTCGTTGCTGTGGATGCTCACTCAGAAATTGTTGGCGGTGAGCGCCCCCTTTCCCATGGGTTTGTCCTTGGGGGAGGCCGCATCGACCCAGGTCCAGTGGATGGTCTTATGGATCTGCGCGGAAGCCTCCGAGTGGCAGGAAAGGCAGGCCTTGGTCACTTCCGGTCCCGATGCGAAGGGCTGTTTCAGGATTTCGTGTTTGGAGTGGTCCGCCGTGATCCAGCGCCGAGCATCGCGGGTGGCCTGCTGGGCCATTTCGCGGCCGGGGGCCTGGGGGTCGCTGGCGGCCTGCCCGGCCGCTTGTGCTTGCGGAACAGGGGCGCTTGCCAGCACCCAAAGGACTGCAAGCAGGACAGAAGAAAGTTGACCTAATTGCATGTTGACCTCCAGTGGCGGGGTTGCGGCAGTGCGCTGCACCTCATGCGTGCACACTGGCACCCGGTTCTTGTGCCGGAAAGCACCTCTTTTCAGGGATGTTTCGGCCGGCTGCACGCAGCCTTTTATTGATGATTTTATTTAAGTTCCTTGGCATCACTTTTGATAGTATTGTTTACTGGGCAAACATTATGCTATTCCTTTATTGTAAGAATTTTATTTTTAGATTGAAATTATTGCACTATTTTAAGTTCACAGGTTCTGAAGTTGAATATATAGTTGTGCTATTTAAACCTAAGGATTCGGCAATAAAAAAGTGGACCAATTTTAATGCTGGACATTTTTCTTACTGAATAATATGTTCATCATGGACCCCAATAAAGCGAGGATACCATGGATGATTATCAATGCCGATAACGGCCCTGAAAATAGCAGTCGTCGCACCCAGTTCATCAAGCGGATCGTTGAATTTGCCGAAAGCAAATCCATTGATATCAGTTTGGCGTATTATCCACCCTATCACAGCAAATACAACCCGGTAGAACGCGTATGGGGCATACTGGAAAAACACCGGTGTGGAGAGTTATTGGAAAGCGTTGGCAAGGTCATCGGTTTAGCCAGAACCATGAAATGGAAAGGCAAGGGCCCCATCGTGAAAATTATGGACAAGATTTACGAAACCGGTATTCGGTTGTCAAAGAGTGCAATGAAGAAATATGAGAGCATGCTAAATCGGCTCTCAGGCCTGAAGAATTGGTTTGTTGATATTCTATGTTTCAACAGAT
>JAWOJK010000290.1:0-2824 GCA_046481705.1 Desulfobacterales bacterium
AATTTGATCTGGCAGAGCAACGCCCTTGGCAGTGAGGAATTCTTTTAAATTTTTACCGTTCAGTTCTATGCGATTTGTCAGGTACACAGGTGAACCATCCTTAACCTTGTTAACATCCGGTATCATCAAGTTTGCCAATCCCCCCCCGCTTGTAACTTGGACGGAAATTCCTATGTGTTTATTTCCATCCAAAAGCGGTTCTGCCCCGGACAGCACTTTCGCCTGTTTCGCAGGGAGATTAATTTTGGGTTGAGCAGGTATGCCGTGGTCCGTCGTAGGATCAGTATTTGCCATCATTGGTCCCTCCTGAGCAAAAGGTGTTTTTTTGTTCGTTAAGTTTAAATATAGAGGCGACATCTTTCCTAACACAGGGGGTTATTGCCCGGACATTGATGTACCCTATCGGATCGGAACTAAACAGGCTGTTGTGTCCGTTCATAACTACCTCTATTTGATGCGAGGCATAGCTCCTGGATGCAGCCATTTTGCCCGCCCCCTCCCATCCTGTGGCGCCTGGCGCCATGGCCGCGACGGGTTTTCAGGGCTGCTCGAGGCGCCGCATGAAGCGCGGAGCCAAGGCACCATGCAGAATCACCGAAAGCAGTACGATCCACCCGGCTGCAGACCAGATCTCCCGCGCCGCGGTTTCCGTCAAGTTGCCGAAGTTCACCCCATAGGCGAGGTAGTAAAACGTCCCCACCCCACGTATGCCGAGTCCCGCGATCAAAAGACGATGGCGCGCTGGAAGCCCCGAGCGGATCAAACCGAGCCAGCCCGCCAACGGGCGGATCACCAGGAGGAACAGCACCGCCAGCAGCACGATTTGCCAGCGCAGGCCGGCCAACAGCCCCTGGGTGATGGCGACACCGAAGGCAAGCAGGAGGGCGGCCATAAAAAGCTGTTCGATCTGCTCGGAGAAATCGTGCAGCGAATTATGATACGCGTGGTCTTTCTCGAAACGCCGGAACACCAGCGCCGCGACGAAGACCGCAATGAAACCGTAGCCGCTGAACAATTCGGTCGCACCATAGGCAACGAGAGTCAGGGCAAGGCCCACGAAGCCGTCGCTGACCGCCTCGGGCCGGCAGAGGCGGAACACCAACCAGGCCACGGCCCAGCCGATAAAGGCGCCAATGGCTGCACCGGCGCCGATCTTCCAAGCCACGTCGATTGCCAGCCAACTCTCCAGCCCCTTGCGTGCAAGCCCCGTGGCCGCAATCACGATGGCGAGGTTGACGAAGGGAAAGGCCAGACCGTCGTTGAGCCCCGCTTCGCTGGTCAGGGCGAAGCGCACCTCATGCTCACATCCCTCGCCGGGGGGACCCACCTGCACAGTTGCCGCCAGTACCGGGTCGGTCGGTGCAATCACCGCACCCAGCAGGATCGCCGCCGCCAGCGGCAGTCCCAGCAGCCAAATGCCGCCCACCGTCAGCGCCAGGATGCAAAGCGGCATCGTAATGGTCAGAAGGCGTCCCGTGGTGGCCCAGCTGCGCCACCCCAGCGGGCGGTCGATCTTCAACCCGGCGCTCATCAGCGAGATGATCACCGCCATCTCGGTCAAGCGCTCGATCAGCACGCCGCGATCAAGCGGATCAATCCGGGGCAAGCCGGGCCAGGCGAAGGGCAGGATCAGCCCCGCGCCCACATACAGCATGGGCAGCGACAGCGGCCAGCCCCGCAGCAGCCTCGGCACGATCGCCGCCGCCAGAAACGCCAGCCCAAGCAAAAAAAGGATCAAATCATAGGACTTCATGCGAACTCATTGCACCTCCTTGGGTCCGATAGCCTGGCGGGTTGGGCGGCTCTTTCGTCAGCTTTAGAATTGCGGCAATAGTAAGGCTGCCACAAAGATCGCGCCGGATTCTGGATCCTCCCCACGGCCCATCAGGGGACGCATAGCGCGCACCGAGGCGGCGGATGTGACGCCGGTGGCGGACAAAAAGACAAACACGATGTGGCATCGTCCTTTCCCGGAAACCCCAAGCAACGTTTCCTTCTTACTCTTGATGGTGCGCGGATCCGCCCGATCCTGGCCTTCACCGCTACTCGATGAGCCCCTGTGATTTCAGCATGGGCACCGGGTCGACCAGATGCCTGGCAAACCATCCGCTAAAGTTTTTTTCTCCCATCGCCAGCGACAGCAACTCTGAAAAATGCAGCGTCGGGATTCTATCCTTGCGGTTGCACCGCAACTCCAGTTTCAGGTGGCACATGGCGCAGGCGGTGACAGTGTAGTCCGCGCCGATGTCAACCGCGCCCCTCATGATGTCGTTGACGATCGGGGTGACCACATCCGGGCGGGCGGCGGAAAGGAAGGTCCCGCAGCATTGGGAGGCAAACGCCCAGCGCAGGGGCGCCGCACCGAGCGCTGCCAAGGTTTTTTCCATAAGCCCGTGGTAGTTTTTCAACTGATTTGTAGGCGGTGAAAATGATTTAAAATGCCGGACCGCTAAAAAATTAAAATTTGGGGCGGGTGGTGACGGTTCAAATCGGTCTGGGCTATCCTGAATGGGCTATTCCCTTGACCTCCTCGGCCTCCGAGCTGTCACCAAAGACGGCTTCCCTGATAATTCTCTCGGCGGTATCGTTGAGGTGGGTGGTGAGCTCTTTGTCAAGTTCCAGAAATTCGGGCCACAAGGTCTTGTCCACAAACGTTTTGGAGACTTTGGCCATTACGGTTGTGTAGCGTTGACGATAATACCGGTATGGCTTAATATCGTAGCGTCTCAGCAAGGCGACAAACAATTTTCTGGACCACATGTTTTGCAGGGTAAAGTGATACTCGATCGAGGGATCTGCCTCCTGGTATTGCTCTATTTTATGC
>JAWOJK010000220.1:0-8099 GCA_046481705.1 Desulfobacterales bacterium
GGCAGATTGACCCGTGCGCCGTCGCCGTTGGCGCTCAGGACGAGCGCGCCTGTTTCCAGATCGGCTACAGTGGAGCTTATCGCTGCCGGATTCTCGTCGAACAACTCCGGGTAGGAGAGGTAGATCGCCGGCAGCAAATCCCACAGGTAGAACACCGTCGTGCCGCAGTAGAGGCCGAACAACCACTGCCAGGTGCGCGCCACGCGGCGCAACGCGCGGCTCCAGAAGCGCGCCCGCCGCAGCTCGCGCCTGCCGAAGGGAGCTTGCAGGCAGACGTGCGCGTTCATCAGTGTGACCGGGCAGGGAGGCTTTTCAGTGTTTATTGCTGTCAGCATAAGTATGGGGATATCAGAAAAATTTTCGTCGGATCTGATCTGCTGAGCGAAGCCGAAGCCTTTTGATTCACCTTTGCTCCCGAACATAACGTCAAGTATGATCAGATCAGGTTTTTCATGTTTAAGTTTCGCCCAGCCTTCTTCCGGATCATAAGCACTTTTAGCAATGTACCCTTTGATCTCAAGTATTTTAGTTATTGCAGCAACGAGGTCAGCATCGTCCTCGATGATCAGAATTTTAGATTTTTCATTCATTCGCAGGTTCCTCCATATTTAATATTAATTGACCACTATTTTTCATAACATTGCATCATCACGGTCATGCCGTTTTTCTTGGCCCAGCCCACCATGGGCGCGGCCTCGACGGGATCCTTGACGCTGCCCAGGCCGATTTCGCCCACCAGCCAGACCCCTTCGCGGGCCATTTCCTCGAAGTCGGCCTCGGTCAGGCCCTTTTCCAGGATCACCGCCCCGCCGTGGACCTTGGCGCCGCCGGGCCTGAAATTACGATAGGCCTTGTGGGACAGGATCGCCAGGGCTTTGGTGCCGGCCGGGTCTTTGGGGCGCCCCGGATAGTGGACCTCGCCGGCGGAAATGATGCTGGTCACCCCGCCGTGGACCTCGCTGCTCAAAAAGCCGATCTCGTTCTGGCGCGGGGTGAAGTCCCCCGCCACCAGGTGGCAGTGGGAATCGATCAGCCCAGGGGTCACGGTGGTGCCGCGGCAGTCGATGGTCTTGTCGGCCGCAAGCGGCCCCATCGCCGCGAGCCGCCCGACACGGCTGATCTTGCCGTCGGCCACCAGGATGGCGTCCGCCGCCAGAAGCGGGTCGGCAATCTCGCCGCTGACAATCGTACCGATGTTTTTCAAGAGAACGCTACTCATGGGGTACCTCCTATGGGCCGAAATGCCCCGCTGTTATGCTTGCCGCCAACACCCGTTCCAGGTTGGCCGGTAAGGAATAGATTCGCTCCCCCAGGGCCTGGGTGATGGCGTTGACCACCGCCGGGGCGGTGGGAATCAGCGCCGGCTCGCCGACCCCCTTGGCGCCGTATGGTCCGGAGGGCTCCGCGGACTCGACGATGATCGGCACCACGACGGGCATATCCGCGCAGGTGGGGAGGTGATAGTCTTTCATGGACAGCGTCTTCTTGGGCGTAAACTCCTCCATCAGGGCAAACCCGATCCCCATGGCGACCCCCCCGCAGATCTGACCGACGACGTTTTCGGGGTGGATCGCCCGGCCGACGTCATGGGCCGCCACCATCCGCGCGACGGTGACCTCGCCGGTGAGGGTGTCGACCTCCAGCAGCGCCAGGTGACAGGCAAAGGCATAGGTGGCATAGGGAACGCCTTCGCCGGTGTCGGGGTCCAGCGGGACGGTTTCCGGGTCGAAGTACCCCTGCCAGGCGAGCGGGGCGCCCTTGGCGTGAATCCGGCGCGCCAGCCAGGCGAAATCGACCCGTTTTTCCGGGCAGGCACCGATCACCACATGCCCGTCCTCGAAGATCAGCGCGGCCTTGGGCGCCCGCAGGCGGTTGACCGCTTCGCTCTTGAGGACGTCCCCCAGTTTGCGGCAGGCGTCCATGACGGCGTTGCCCGAAATATAGGTCTGGCGGCTGGCGGAGGTCGCCCCGGCATTCGTGGTGGTCTTGGTGTCGGCCACCACCACGCGAATGGCGGCCGGATCGACCCCGAGGGTTTCGGCGGCGATTTGAACCAGCACCGTGGTGGACCCCTGGCCGATGTCGGCGCAGCCGCTGAAAAGGGTGATGCGGCCCTCCGGATCCATCTCCACCCGGGCGGTGGAGGGGTTCTGCACGCCGGTGTTGCCGATCCCGTAAAACATGGCCCCCAGGCCGACCCCGCGCCTGCGGAAGGGCGCGGCCGGGGCCGCCGCCCAGCCCTGCAGGGCCTCGCGGTAGTGCGGTTTGACCGCCTCCAGGCACGCGCCGATGCCGACGCTGGCCGTCAGCACGTGGCCGGTGGCGGTTTCGGAGCCCACCCGCAGGCAGTTTTTGAGGCGCAGCGCGAGCGGGTCGGCCCCCAGCGCGCGGGCATGCAGGTCCAGCTGGCTTTCATGCGCGAAGGCCGCCTGGGGCGCGCCGAAACCGCGCATCGCGCCGCAGAAGGGATTGTTGGTGTAAACGCAGTGGCATTCGATGTCGATATTGGGAATTTCATAGGGGCCGGTGGCGTGCACCGCCGCGCGCGAGGCCACGGCGATCCCGTAGGAACCGTAGGCGCCGGTGTCGCAGACGATGCGCGCCCGGATGGCCTTCAGGCGCCCCTCGGCGTCGGTGCCGGTCTTGACCGTCAGGGTCAGGGGGTGGCGCTTGGCGGTGGCCCGGTAGGCCTCCTCGCGGCTGTACACATAGCGCACCGGCCGCTTGAGGTGATGCAGGGCCAGCCCGATGAAGCCCTGGACGTTGAGGTCCAGCTTGGAGCCGAACCCCCCGCCGGTGACTGCCTGGATGATCCGCACCTGGTCGTCCGCGAGCCCCAGCAGCGCCACCACTTCCTTGTGGTCGTAGTGCGGGTTCTGGGTGGAGGCGTAGATCACCAGGGTCCCGTCGCTGTCCACGAACCCGGCGCCGGCATCGGGCTCCAGATAGTTGTGCTCAATCATCGCGGTGCGGTAGGTGTTTTCGATCACGCTGGTGCAGCCGGCAAAGGCGCCGGCGGCATCGCCGCGACGGATGCGACGGGTGAAGAGCAGGTTGCCCTTGGGATGAATTTTGGGGGCGTCGGGCTTCAGGGCTTCGAAGGGGTCCAGCACGGCCGGCAGCGGGTTGTAGGTCACCGCGATCGCCGCCAGGGCCGCACGCGCGGCCGCCCTGGTTTCGGCCGCCACCAGGGCCACGGCATCGGCCGTCGAACGCACCTTGTCGACCGCCAGCAGCGGCTGGTCCTTGTTGATGATCCCCAGCGCGTTCCTGCCGGGGATGTCCGCGGCGGTGAAGACCCGCACGACGCCGTCGATCGCCAGGGCCCGGGCGGCATCGATGGCGACCACTTCGGCATGATCGTGGAAGCTGCGCAGGGCTTTTAGCACCAGGGGCTTGGACAGCGCGATATCGGCGGCAAAGAGGGCCTTGCCGGTGAGCTTTTCGAGCGCCCCCGCCCGCGGGATACTCCGGCCAATCGTTCTATATTCTCGGTCCATCGTTCACACCATCGGATGCAGCATGCGCATGAAAAGCCCCTGGATCGCCGGCTCCTTGTAGGCCGCCGATGACCTGCGGCCGGTAATCGCGATCATGCTTTCGGCCAGCACCCGGCCCGCCTCCCAGAGCAGCCCGACGCTGGGCGCCTGCCCCAGCAGCATCGCCTCCACCTGCGGCATGCGCTGCGGGGTGGGCGTGCAGGAGCCCAGCGAAAAGCGCAGGAAATCGATCCGCCCCGCGGCGTCCTTGTTGGCCATGTAGGCCATGCTCATCCGGGCGATGGCCAGCTCCTTGCGCCGCCCGATCTTCTGAAAATCGGCGAAGGCCACCGCGGCGGGCTTGAGGATAAACCGGGTGATCAGCTCGTCTTGGGGCAGGGCGCACAGGTAGGGCCCCGAGGCGATCTCCTCGATGGGGACCACGCGCTCGCCGCGGGGGCTGGCCAGCACCGCTTGAGTCTCGTGGATCACCAGCGCCGGCAGGGTGTCGCCGCAGGGGGAGCAGTGGGCGACATTGCCGCCGATCGTGGCCACGTTGCGGATCTGCCGGCTGGCGAAGTTGACGGCGCTTTTCTGAAGTGCCGGGGCGTGGGTTTTGAGCAGCGGCGAGCACTGGATCTCGGCGAGGGTCACCGCCGCCCCCACTGCTAGCCCGTCGTCGGTCAGCGCGATCCCCCGCAGGGGCTCCAGGCGGCTGACATCCAGCAGGAATTCGGGCGTCAGCACCCCCGCCCGCAGGTCCACCATCACGTCGGTGCCGCCGGCGACGATTTCGGTTTCAGGGCCGTTTTCGGCCAGAAACGCCAGGGCCTGCGCCAGGCTCTGGGGCCTGAGATAGCCTGGACTGGTCATCCGCCGGCCTCCCCGCTGGTGCGCCTGACGGCCTCGGCAATGGACGCGAAGATCTGCTGGTAGCCGGTGCAGCGGCAGAGGTTGCCGGCAATCGCCTTGGACACTTCCGCGCGATCCGGGTGGGGGTTTTCCTTCAAAAGGGCGTGGGTGCTCATCAGAAGGCCTGGGGTGCAGAAGCCGCACTGCACACCGTGTTTGTCCAGAAACGCCGCCTGCAGGGGGTGCAGCCCGCCCTCGGGCGCCAGCCCCTCCACGGTCAGCACCTCGGCGCCGTCCAGCTGCGCGCCCAGCAGCAGGCAGGAATTGACGGCCTTGCCGTCCACCTCGATGGTGCAGGCGCCGCACTCGCCGATGCCGCAGCCCTCCTTGGTGCCCGTGAGACCGATCACATCGCGGATGACCTGCAGCGCGCTGGCCGCCCCCGGGATGTCCAGGGCCCGGGGCTGGCCGTTGAGGGTAAAGGCGATGTGAACCGTTTTGAAATCCATCCTCTTTCCTCTTCCAGATCCGAGAGTGTCCCCGGGCGCCAAAAGCCCCCGGAGCCGGCCGGGCCGGGTGCGCCGCCTTTCCAATTCCAGGGCTAGCGAAGGCCGTCCTCACCCTTGATTTGGTCCACGCGCAACCCGCCCACCCGCGGGGCCGGCCGGCCGGAATCGGTCACCCCGACGATCAGGACCAGTTCGTCGCCCCGGGGGGCGTCGGGCAGCCGGATTTCCATGGCGTCGAAATGGGAACGCACATAGGCCGCGTCCTTGTGGCCCAGGGGCAGATCGATGGGGCAGCCGGGATAGCCGACCTTCTTGGCCGAGGGCAACAGGGCCTTGCCGCCGCCGACATTGTCGCGGATGGGGGTGCCCAGGGCCGGGTGCATCAGGGCCGCGCAGTGCTCGCGCTCGCCCAGGCTGCCGGCGATGGCCGCCTTGCCGTAGCTTTGGACATTCTCCGGGGCGATCCCCAACGCCGCCACGGCCCGCCGGGTCAGCATGACCCCGAGTTCCTTGCTCCACTCGACCAGCAGGGAAAGGTCCTCGACGTACTTTCCGGCGAACGGGTTTTTAAACACCACCGCGCAGGCCGCCTTGCGGGTGGGCGTCTTCAGGGTGAAAGCGCCGTCGGCATGGGTTTCCTCCACGACGGTGTAGATGGTCCGGATTTGGGGTTTCGGGTCGGTCATTTCCGTCTCCTTGGCAACGTCCTGTCCTTCTTGAACCGAAAGGGCTAAAGCGCCACTTCCAGAAGATCGGCATCGGCCGAAAAGGGTGCGGCGCCGTGATCGCACACGGGCTCCCCGGAATCGGCCGGCAGCAGCGTCAGCGCGAGGTCCAGGGCTTCCAGCACGTGGTCTTTCATCAGCCGGCAGGCGAGGGGGCGATCGCCCTGCTTCATGGCCGCAGCGATCTGCCGGTGGTAGGCCAGCGAGGCCTGCAGGTGAGTCGGGTCCTTCAGCGAGGTGAAGCTGATGCGGCAAACCTGGAACCGCAGGTTGCGCTCGATCTTCGCCAGCCGGTCGTTGCCCGCAAGGGTCATGACAATCTCATGAAAGACCCGGTGGTGCAGTTGGTACTGGCGCAGATCGGCCGGCGGGCTGGCGACAACCGCGGTCATCTGCGCCACAGCGGCTTCCAGGGCTTGCGCGTCCTCATCGGTCATCACCGCCATCGCCAGGGCGGCGGCCAACTGGTAGATCACCGCTTTCAGGGTGTAGACTTCCCAGACATCCTTGGCGGTCATCTCGGCGACAAAGACACCGCGGCGCGGTCTGCGGGTGACGAGGCCCTCGGCCTCGAGCATCTTGAAGGCCTCGCGGATGGGGGGCCGGCTGATTTGAAACCGGCTGCAAAGCTCCTCCTCCTTGAGCTGCTGGCCGGGTTTGAACGCCCCGGTGATGATCAGCTCACGGATTTGTTTTTGGGCCAGATCGCCCAACGACTCGACGTCCATGCGCCCCCCTCGGGGTGTGATCGAAATCCCGGGCCGGCCGCGGGCAGGGGGCCATCGCCCCGATCCGCGGTTCAGCCCGCCCAACCTCAGTTGAAAAAAGACTTGACCAGCTTGCTGGCGGCGCCGGCGGCATAGCCGTCGGCGCCGATGTCTGCCGCGAATCTCCGGGTGGGGGAACGGGATGGCCAACCTGCCGCTGCCACCGACCCGGTTGCATTACCGGGAGGCTTTGGCCACCTGCGTCAGCATGAACCTCCACCGCATGGGCTGCAATTTACTTTTCGTCTATTGTATACAATAAAGGTGAACTTGTTTGTCAAGCGAATTTTGCGCCCCGGGTGAACACGGCACCCGTTCGGTTTTTGGTCCCGGCGGTCATCAGCCGGGCCGGGACCCATCGGCCATCGCATGCCACCGCATTGAAGGCTGCGGCCACAAAGGTTAAACCCAGCGCGCGGTCACCGTCTTTTCGTCGAGGAAAAGGCGCATCGACGCCATCCGCGATTTGGCCCCGCCCATGAAGGAGCGGCGTTTGGAGCCCAGCGGGAAAAAGGCGTAGGGCTGCGGCACGGCGACGTTGATGCCGACGTTGCCGACGTTGACCTCACGCGCAAATTTTCGGGCATGGCGACCGCTTTCAGTCATGATGCAGGCCGAATGGCCGAGATCGGTCTTGGTATTGATCCAGTCGATCACCTGATCCAGGCTCTCGGCCTGCATCAGGCAGGCGACCGCCCCGAAAGCCTCTTCCTGGTTGATGGCCATGTCGATGTGGCAGTCCTCCAGGATCGTCGGCCCGATGAAATAGCCCGCCCGCAATTCCTGGGGTATCGCGCGGCCGTCGTGGACCATGCGGGCGCCTTGGGCCAGGGCGCGCTCGATCCAGCCGGCCACCTTGTCGCGCCCCTGGGGCCCCACATAGGGTCCCATGGAAACCGACTCATCCAGGCCGTAGCCCAGCTTCATCTGGCGGGCGACGTTGATGAAGCGCTCCTTGATGCCATCGTAGATGTCGCCGATCACGACCACATTGTCGGATCCCAGGCAGCGCTGCCCCGTCATCCCGAAGCACGCCTGGCGCAGGTAGACCGCCGACTTGTCCAGATCGGCGTCGGGCATCAGGACCACCAGGTTTTTGCCGTTGCCGTTGATGGACGAATTCTTGCCCAGCCGGCCGCAATGGGCGAAGAGGTCGGCGCCCGCGTCGGTGGAGCCGATGAAGCCCAGCCCCTGGATCTCGGGCTGATCGAGAATGAACTTGTTGATCTCGC
The DNA here is from genome assembly GCA_046481705.1 of Desulfobacterales bacterium. Classification (GTDB taxonomy): domain Bacteria; phylum Desulfobacterota; class Desulfobacteria; order Desulfobacterales; family JAABRJ01; genus JAABRJ01. Next base: position 7,565 of record JAWOJK010000220.1, read on the forward strand.
GACCGCCGTGAATCAGGTTGATCGCGCCGGCAGGCCAGCCGGCTTCCTGGGCAACCCGGGTGATAAACTCCGCCGCCACCGGGTCCTGGCGGCTGGGGCTGATCACCACCGAGCAGCCGGCCGCCAGGGCATACGGCACAAACGAGGACCAGGCATGCATCGGGATGTTGCTGGGGGTCACGATCAGAAACGCGCCCAGCGGCTCCCAACTCAGCCACATATCGATGCCGCCGGCCAGCTCGTCGATGTGCTCGTTGCGGGCGGCCATGCCGTAGGCCGCCGAGCAGGCGGACTCGATGTTTTCAATCACCCGGCGCACCGATCCGCGCGACTCGGCGATGGTTCGGCCGTGATCCTGGGTCAACACGCGGCAGAGCTCCTCGAAGTGCTCTTCGAACCTCTGGCGCATGTCGAAAAGCATCCTGGCCCTTTCGCGCAGGGGGATGCGCCGCATGGCCTCGAACCCCTTGTGGGCGGCCGCGACCGCAGCGCGCGCCTCTTCGCGGGTCGCCGTGGGGAATTCGGCGATGATCTC
>JAWOJK010000234.1:0-5395 GCA_046481705.1 Desulfobacterales bacterium
CCGCTGCTGAAAAGGCTGCCGCCGAAAAGGCCGCTGCTGAGAGAGCTGCCGAGCAGGCCGCTGCCGAGAAAGCCGCCGCTGAAAAGGCTGCTGCCGAAAAGGCTGCCGCCGAAAAGGCCGCTGCTGAAAAGGCTGCTGCTGAAAAGGCTGCCGCCGAAAAGGCCGCTGCTGAGAGAGCTGCCGAGCAGGCCGCTGCCGAGAAAGCCGCCGCTGAAAAGGCTGCCGCTGCTGAAAAGGCCGCCGCTGAAAAGGCTGCTGCCGAAAAAGCCGCTGCTGTAAAGGGTGCCGCCGAAAAGGCTGCTGCTGAGAGAGCTGCCGAGCAGGCCGCTGCCGAGAAGGCTGCTGCCGAAAAGGCCGCTGCCGAAATGGCCGCCGCCCGAAAAGCCGCCGCGGAAAAAGAGCCCAAGGTTGCAGTAGCCTATGATACCACCGCTAAAACGAAAGGGTCCGATCCCATGGGAACAGCCGTCAAAGCCGCCGTTGCAGGATTTGCACTCGTCTTGCTTTTGATCATTGGAACCAGTTTCGTCAACAGCGGTAAATACTATCTCAAAACCCAGGACGGCGTTCTGGAAATTTGGAAGGGGCACTTCGCACCCATCGGGGAAGGCCTCTACCTGAGCCTGCCCGGTGTCGCGGCGCCCGAGCCCCTCAAAGATCTCTACACCCAAAAAGAGGTTTTGCCGCTGGCCAGTCAATTCTACATGGACCGCGCCGACGCCCTCCTGGCCGCCGGCGGCATTCCCGATTTTGAGTCCATCCAGGCCGAGCTTCAGAAAGCCGATCAGTATGCGGCAACCGAGGTTTTCAAAAGCCAGGTGGCCTCACGCCTGACCGCCATCGAGCTGATGACCCTGCTCTACCGTGCCGATGTGGCCGCCAGTAAGGGCACGCCGGAGGACCTCGCGGCGGCTGCCGCGGATCTCGAGAAGGCCGCCCGCCTGAACCTTGACGACGCCCAGGCCGCGCTGGTTCAACGCCGCCTGGAGGCGGTCACCAGCCAGCCGCCCCAGATGATCCCCCTGGCGCCCGCGGCGGTGACAGTGGATACGGCGCCGGAGGCGGAAGCAGAAGCGGAAGCCTCACCGGAAGATGAACCGGCAGCCGCCCCTGAAGAAGCTGCCGCAGCACCCCAGGCTGAAACTGCGCCGGCGCCGGCTGACTGAACCCGTCCAGCGTTCTCGGCCGGTTGAAATTAGAAGCGGAAGACGCTCCGTGTGGGGCGTGCTTCCGCTTTTTTTTGGAGGCGCCTGCGCAACGGCCGGCAGTTTCCCGGCAGATCAGGCCGCCGGGGTCTCGCCCGCGCCGTAAAGGTGGCACCAGACCCGGTGGCCGGCCCAGCGCGTACGGCCCGGGTCCACCCGGCGACAGACGCCCATCACCTCCGGACAGCGCGGGTGAAACCGGCAGCCGGGTGGCGGGGCCAGCGGGGAGGGCGTTTCGCCCTTCAGCGGCGGGGCTTTTTCGCGCCGCACGCCCGGCACCGGAACAGCCCTGATCAGGGCGCGGGTGTAGGGGTGCAGGGGGTCGCGGATGATGCTGTCGGTGGGGCCCTCCTCCACCACCCGTCCGAGATACATCACCGCCACGCGCCCGGCGATATTGCTGACGACGCTGAGGTCGTGGGAGATAAACAGGTACGCCAGGCCGTATTTCTCACGCAGGTCGATCATCAGATTGATGACCTGGGCCTGGACCGACACATCCAGGGCACTCACGGCCTCGTCGCAGACAATAAAGTCGGGCCGCAGCGAAATCGCCCGGGCCACATTGATCCGCTGCCGCTGCCCGCCGGAAAATTCGTGCGGGTAGCGGTAGAGGGCGTCCGCGTCGAGCCCGACCTCGCGCAGCAGCCGCGTGGCATGCGCCTCCCGGGAGCCCACCACCAGACCGAATTCCCGCACCCCCTCGGTTACAATATCCAAGATGTTCATCCGCGGATTGAGCGATGCGAGGGGATCCTGAAAGATGATCTGCATCCGCTGCCTGAGCTGCCGCTTTGCAGCCCGCGAAAGCCGGTTGATATCACCCCCGTCGAAGCGCATGCGGCCGCCGGAGGGGGGGTCAAGGCCCAGAATCGTGCGACCCAGGGTGGTCTTGCCGCAGCCGGACTCACCCACCAGGCCGAGGGTCTCGCCACGGGCGATGGTCAGCGACACCCCGTCCACGGCGTGCACGTGGCCGATGGTTTTGGCGAATACCCCGCGGCGCACGGGAAACCAGGTCTTGAGCTCCAGCAGTTCCAGAAGCGGCGCCGAGCCGCTTTCAGGGGGAATCGGGGGTGTGGTTGTGGTTGCCATGCCGTCGCACCGCCTGGGGTTAAAGAGGGGCCCGGACCAGTTTTTTGGCCAGGAAACAGGCTGCCTGATGCCCCGCTGAGACCTCTATCAACCCGGGGGTTTCACGTCTGCAGCGTTCAAAAACGTGGGGGCAGCGATCATTGAAACGGCAGCCGATCGGGTAGCGCAGGGGCGAGGGCACCATGCCGCCGATGGCTGCCAGCCGATCGGGTTTGTCGGTCAGCCTCGGAATCGAGCGAAGCAGACCGCGGGTGTATGGGTGCGCCGGTTTTTCAAAAATCTCTTCGCGGGTGCCGGCTTCGACAATCCGGGCGGCGTACATGACGAGGACCCGGTCGCACATCTCCCAGACGACCCCCATGTCGTGGGTGATCAGCAAAATGGCGGTGCTGGCCTGCTTCATCTCCCGGATCAGCGCAAACACCTGGGCCTGGATGGTGACGTCCAGCGCGGTGGTCGGTTCATCGGCGATGATCAACTCCGGTTCGAGCATCAGGGCCATGGCAATCATGACCCGCTGCTGCATGCCGCCGGAGAGCTGGAAGGGGTAGGCGTAAAGCCGTTCGGCGGCATCGGGGATCCGGACCTTCTCCAGCCACTCGCGGGCCGCCTCCCATGCCGCCCGGCGCGAAAGGTCGCGGTGCAGGCGAAGGGCCTCCACCAGTTGGCGCCCCACCCGGTGAAGCGGCGAGAGGGCGGCCGACGGCTCCTGAAAAATCATGCCGATACCGGCGCCCCGCAGCCGGCGCAGCTCGGCAGCGCCCAGGCGCGCCAGCTCGGCGCCCTTGAAACGGACGCTGCCCGCCGTGATCCGCCCCGGCGGCGACGGGATCAGGCGCAAAATGCTCAGGGCCGTCACGGATTTTCCGCAGCCGGACTCGCCCACCAGCCCCACCACCTCCCCGGCGGCGATCGCAAACGAGACCGCCTCGACAGCGTTGAAAACGCCCTCGTCGGTGTCGAAGGTCACAGTCAGGTTGTCAACCTCGAGAATGGTGGCGCTCATCGGCCTCCTTCGACCCGCAGGGTTCGCGTGCCAGACGCTGGGATACCCAGGCGCACCGCGAACACGGGCAAAACCGCCCTACCCCGCTTTTTTTCAAATTCCACAAGTTCTATTCGATTCGCGTATACCGCCTCGGTTCATAGGCGTTGCGAATGCCCTCGCCCACAAACACCCCCAGCAGCATGACCACAAACAGGGCCAGGGACGGGTACAGGATCAACCACCAGGCCCAGCGGTACTGCTGGGCCTGAAACAGCAGCTCTCCCCAGCTGGGCGTCGGCGGCGGAAGCCCAAAACCAAGATAGTCCAGTGCGGCCAGGGACCCGATGGCACCCACCAGCGAGAAGGGAAAGAAGGTGATCACGGGCACCATGGCATTGGGCAGAATATGGCGGAAAATGATCTTGGGCGAGGAGATCCCCATGCATGTGGCAGCCTCGACAAAGGGCTGTTTGCGCAGCCGCAGGAATTCGGCCCGGATATAGTAGGAGATGCCGATCCAGTTGAAAAGCCCGTAGCAGAAGAGCAGCAGGACGAAACTGCGGCCGTAGACCGAGCCCATCAGAATCATGATGTAGAGAAACGGCAGGGCGCTCCAGATCTCGATCAGCCGCTGGCCGGTGATGTCCGTCAGCCCGCCGTAGTAGCCCTGGAGCGCGCCGGCGATGACCCCCAGCGCCATGGAGCAGCCCACCAGCAGCAGCCCGAAGGTCAGGGAGGTCCGCAGACCGTAGACAATCCGGGCCAGCACGTCGCGCCCGGCGCCGTCAATACCCATCAGGTGCAGGCCCCCCGGGGGAAACGGAAAACGAACATCCTCCTTGACAAAGCGCGCCTGGTAGACGCGGTTGTCGATCACCAACCGGACGGCTTCGACCGGGCCGCTGAAGCGCTGCAGGACGAGGCTTTTGAGCATCTGGCGGTCGGCGGCGGCAATGGCGCTCCAAAGCGGCGGCAGCCCGGCCGCGTCGGATCCCAGCAGCGGCTCGGCCTGGGGGCCGAAGTCCAGCGCAAGGGAGGGGGCGTTTTCCGGTTTGGCCTCGCGCAACACCAGCCGGACGGTCTGCGGGGGCTGCTGGCGGGGCGCAAAGGCCGGCAGGCCAAGGGTCAGGTCGGGGCCGGCGCGCCGCGTCACCAGCGCCGTGAGTCGCGGCGCCGGCCGGTTGGCGAATCGCTGAGCGATCCCCTGGCGCAGGGCCGGGTCCAGGTCAAAAAACTCGCCGAAGGGCCGCCCGGCCGCGTCGGCCGCCGTCGGCAGGCCGGCAAACGGGGCAAACCCCAGGGATTTGACGATCCGGTAGTCCGGGCCGAGGTCGACCGATCCGATCAGGGGCTCCGGCCGCAGGTCGAGGGTGACCCGATCGGCCATCGCCAGCTGGGCGGGGTCCACGCTTTCGAAGGGTCCGAAGGGAATCGGAGGAAACACCATGAAGTTCTCGGGGTTTTCCTGAAAGGCGGGCAGCCGGGCCACCTGCTTGAAGTCCGCGCGGGTTTGCTGGCCGTTGCCGGTGAAGGTGTCCTCGGGGTAAAAGGCGAAAACCGGAAAAAAGGAGCGGCCGTTGAAGCGCACGTAAAGCGGCACGTTGTTGAACAGGAGTTCCGCACAGAGGCTTAGAGCGTAGAGCAGCACCAGCACCCAGAGGGCGATGTAGGCCCTCTTGACCTCCTTGAAGCGCATCAGCCGCTTGCGGGCCAGGGGGTTTTTGATTTTTTTGGCGATCATGGGATCATGGGCCGCTCAGTTTTCCTGAAAATTGATCCGCGGATCGATGAGCACGTAGATGACCACGACGTCTTTGGCGCTGACCCGCAGCAGATGAAGGTCATTGGTTAGCAGGGCGCCACCCTCATCCACCGCCAGCCTGCCCCAGTTGTCGGAAACGCGGAGCCTCTTGTACAGTGTCCCGAGGGTATCCAGGGCATTGATGTCCTCTGGTTCAAAGCTGAAGTTCGGACTCTCCATGGTGATAGTCACCACGGGCTTCTCCATGAATGTTGTCACTATTCGGCGGGTGTTTTCGTTGATCATGGCCTCGCGCTCGCTCTCCTCAGCCCTTATGGCCTGGATGTCATAATTCAGTGCCAGTGA
>JAWOJK010000301.1:0-27522 GCA_046481705.1 Desulfobacterales bacterium
CCGCCGATCCTCAGGTCGGGGGTGATTTGCAGGGAGGCCAGGTTGTTGTCCACCAGAAAGGCGTTGCGGTGCCTCACGGCCACGTCCAGTGTCAGGTTCTCCAGAAAAGGGTAGGGGAAGGTGCGCGCTGCGGCCGGCGCCGGCGGCGGCCGGCGCTCCAGCCTGCGCAGCGGGCTGAGGTTGACATCCCGGTAGTAGAGGCCCTCGATCAGGGTCAGGGTTCCGCGCAGGCTGGAATTCTGCGGAGTCCCCGATAGCCGCAGGTCGCCGTTTAAGAGCACGTCAAGGGTGTCGGGCACTCCGAGCGGCAAGGCCGTGGCGGTCAGCCGGGCGTCCATCTGGCGGGGTGTGAAGGCTTCCAGATCTATCCTTCCCGCCAGTTCGAAACTCCCGGTGTCCAGCATGCCCTTGAATTGATCGATCCGCAGGCTCTCGGGGGTCAGCAGCAACTTGCCGTTGAGGTCGTGGAGGCGGGTGGTCAGCCCCGGCAGGTCGCAGCCGATATCGGCCAGAATGACCTCCAGGCGAAGCTCCGGCGCCGCGATGCTGCCGCCCATGCGGCTCTCGACCCGCAGGCTCCCCTGGGGGCTGTCGAGATCCTCCACAAACACCTCCAGGGCCTGGAGCGGCAGGACACCGGTGCTCTGAAAATCCAGCGGGCCTTGCAGGCCCGCTTGCCCCCAAAATTCGAGCCAGCCGCCGGCGGGCAGCCGCAACCGGTTGCGGGGGACCCGCACCTGGCCGTTGGCGATTGAAAATTGCAGTTGCTCGGCTTCGACCAGCGGGGTGTCCTGGTATGTGAGCAAAAGCCCGGAGATGTCCGCTGCCGCCGTGATCTCCGCGCTGCGCTGGGGCGTGCCGCGGGCAACCAGCGTGCCGCTCAGACGGCCCTTGAAATCGGGCCGGCCGGCGATGCGGGTGTAGGGGGCGATGGCCGTGTCCTGGAAAATGGCACGCAGGTCAAACTGCCGCGTGTTCAGGTCGTAGCTGGCCGCCAGATCAAAGTTGAGACGGCCGGAGAGCTGCGCCAGCCCCTTATCCAGCCCGAGGTTCAAACGCAGGTCCTCGACGGGGTTGCCGTCGATGCGAACAGCGGTGACGGCCAACTGTCCGTTGAGCTGGGGGTCTTTCAGGGTGCCTTGGCCTTTGAGGTTAAGAACGGCAAGGCCTTCGGCCGTGGGAAAATGCCGGTGCAGCAGGTCGATCTGCTCCAGGGGAATTGCGTCGCTGTCAATTTCCAGCGCATACGACTGATCGTATCCAAGCCACCCCCAGGCCGCCAGGGCCTGACCTTCGGCGACGGCAACCTCCAGGCGATCCAGCCGCACCCGCTCGCTCTCCAACAGGGCGCTGAGGTACAGGGCCGAGAATTTCTGGTAACCACTGTCGAGGTCAGCGCCCCGCAGGACCACGGTGCCCAGCGGGCGACGCAGGCTGCCGCCCAAACGGGCCTCCAGGGACGCACGGCCCTTGAGCTGCGGGCTGAAATCTTCAAGCTGGGGGACGTCCGCGGTGACCTCCAGTTGCAGCGCTGGATCCTCCAGCCACCGGCCCGTGGCAACATCCATGAGGCGCATGGTTCCGCTGGCATCCGCGACTGAACGCCGGTTGCGAACGGTGAGGCGCTCGATTTGCAGACGGCCCTGGTCAAGCCGCAAGGCGGCCTCAAGGTCGCCGACGCGGATGTTCTCAACGGCGACATCCGTACCCGCCAGCGACAACCCGGCCTGCGGGTTCCCAAGGCGCCCGCCCAGACGCAGTCCTCCCTGGAGGCGGCCGCTGGTGCCGGGTCGGTCCAAAAAGTCTCCAGGGTCCAAATCCTCGAAGGTAAACGTCAGGTCCATCGGAAGGTCGGCGGCGAACCCGCGTTCAAGGTCGAAGAGCCCCGCCGTGCCGCCGCCCCTGACCCGTGAGCCCCTGTTGTCAAGGGACAGTTCGCTGATGGTTAGGACCCCGGTGGGGGCCAGCTCGGCCGCCAGCCCCAGCCGGCCGAGGCGGATGCGGTCGAAGGCCAAGCCGTTGCCCTCGGCGCGGAAAGTGAAAGCCGGCCGTTGGAGGGTGCCCGCCACCCGACCGTCAATGGCGAGCTCTCCCTCGGCCCCCATCTGGTCGAAGGCCGCCAGCGCCGGGCCCAGATCCGGTGCCTGCAGGCTGAAAGCGCCTGCAACGGCCCGGCTGTCTAGATCAAAGCTGCCGTCCGCGCGAAGTCGCAGACTGCCCGCAGCCGCAGTCAGCCCGCTGAGGGTTATGCGACTGCCTTCGAGCCGGGCCTCGGCCTGCAGGGACAAATCGGTGGTCGGCAGGCCCGTGTCACTTGTCGCGGCGAAATCCCAGGCGTCGGCGCGCAGGCTGGCCGCAACCGAAAGCCCTTTGCGCGCCAGGCTCTGCCCGGTCAAACTGAGGTCTGCGTCGATACGGCCCCGCGGAAGACCCGGATAGGGGCAGATTTTTTCCAGGGGCAGCCCCAGGCTCTTGAGCGTCAGGTTGTAGGTGACGGCCTCGAGCATTGCGGGCAACTCCCATCCCTCCTGGGCCAAGGCCTTTTTGAAATCCGCGTCGCCTTGGATGCTGAGCGTGCCGTCGCCGACGGCGTTAAAAAGCGCTTCCAGAGATATCCGTTGGTCTTGCAGTTTCGCCTTGAGGTGTGCGGCTTCGATCCGGCATTCCGCCAGAACACCCTCGTTCCAAGCCAGATCAAGATCGAGATCCGGGTCCTGCAGGTCTCCTTGGACAATCAGGCGACCGGCGAGGCGGCCGGCCAAGGGCGGGACGGGCGTCCATCCCGCCAGCAATTCCGCCAGCAGCAGGTCAAGGTCGAGGCGAAGGTCCATACGCGGGGCGGCAAGCACGTTTTGTATGTTTCCGCTGAGGCTCAGGTGCGAGGCGCCCGCCGCTGCCGTCAGATGCACGGGGGCCAGCGCGCCGTTTTCAAGCCTCGCCTCGAGGGCCAGCCGGTCCAACCCGGTCTCCAGGTCGGGCCGGACGATACGCAGAGCGCCGGCAACCAAGCTCAGGACGACGGTCTGGGTCGACCAGCGGCCCTCGGCGGTAAGGTTCACGTCGGCGAGGCTGGCCGTGAGGCTGGCCGGAGCGGACACCAACGCCACGCGGCCGTCGGTCAGGCGCAGCAGCCGGACCGCGATATCGATGGGCAGGCCGCCGCTGCCGGCACCGGGTTCAGGGGGGGGATATCCTGTTTCGGCCGGCATCAGGGCTTGTGCCAGGTTGAGGCTCCCGTCGCTGTGGACCTCTAAATCCGCCCACGGGGCTTCCAGCTCAAAGGTGTTGAGCTGCAGCGTGCCCTGCAGCAGCGGCGGCCAGGCCACTACCAGCAGCAGGCGTCGCAAACCCGCCACAGGCTTTCCGGTGGGGCCGCTCAACTGCAGCCCGAACAATTCCAGGCGGCCGCCTATAGGTGAAAGGCGCAGGTGATCCCAGCGCAGACTGCCCGCAATGGTTTGGTTGACGCGTGCCTGAAGCCATCCCTGGCCGGGGCTGCTCTGCAGCCACAGCAGCCCGCCGACCACGATCAGGGCAACCCCTATGGTCAGCAGACCGGCTGTCAGCAGGCACCAACGCAAGACGCGGCGCCATCTATCGCGACCGGGCTTCACAGGTCAACGGGCTCCTGGCGGGGGCACGGGTTGCCTGCAGCGGGGGGCAGTTGGGGCGCTTCGGTGATTTTGACGGTCATGATGGCGGCAATCTGTTCGAAATTGCCCCCGAAGTCAAGATCTAAGAACCGCAAACGACCTGCCTCAGCGGGGGCCTTGCGCAGCGGCGTCAAAGCGCCCATCGGCACTCATCGGGCGATGTCTGACCTAAAACCATCGCGTCAATACGGCCGGCATTTGAAGTTGATTGCACGGAGGGTTTCCTGTAAAAGGGAGTCGGCGAAAGGACGAACAGATACCCGACACCAGATGCTGCCGAAGAGGCCCCCATGGAAGACATACCTTCAGGGATGAAACCCGTCCCCAATCGCAGCGACCACCTGTGCTTTGGCTGCGGACCGGTCAACCCTTACGGTCTGAAAATGAAATTTTACTCCGACGAGAAGGTGGTGGTGTCCTGGGTGACGGTCCCCGAGCACCTCTGCGGGTGGGATAACCTGGTTCACGGCGGGGTGATCACCACCATTCTCGACGAGATCATGAGTTGGTCGGCCATCTACCTCCTCAAACGGTTTATCCTGACCAAATCGATCAGTGTCGATTTTCTCAAGCCGCTTTGCGTCGGCGACCATCTCAAAGCCGAAGGGTGCCTTCAGAGCGTCGAGGGCGGCCGGGAAGCCCGCATGGCGGGCGTCATTTACGACCCCGATGGCCGTCCTTGCGCCCGCTCCCAGGGCACCTTTGCCATCATGGCACCGCGACTCGCCGGGCGCCTGGGCATAATGGACCCGGACAGGCTCCAGGAATTTGCCGGGCTGCTGGGAATCGTTGACCAAGAGGCCCCAACGGCAGCGGCCGCAAACCAGAAGGGCCGCTAAGATGTTCATGCTGGGGGTATTCTGGGGTGCCGACAGCGCCCCGAGCGCACTGGTCCTGCTGGCGCAGACCCTCAAAAACCTGCGCAGGCACTATCGGGTCGAAACAGTTGTCGAGACGTTGCCGGGTCTGCAGATCGATGCTTTGGCCACGCGGGTCGGCGAAGTTTTCGAGGACCGCCGCTACGCCTGCTACAAGCGGGTTTTCAGCCAGGACCGACGCCCTGCCAAGCGCATCAAAGTCAAGCCCCGGATTGTGCTGTCACCCGCAGTCGACTCGGCCGAGGCGGCCGATTACCTGCGGTCCCGGCAGTTGCCGGTGGCGTGTGTGATCTGCCGGGATCAAATGGAGTGGCAAAGAATCGACCACCACCGGATCTGTCTGGAACACAACTATTTGGTGAGCCCCAGGGCCCTGGCCGACTGTCTGGCAGCCGTGGAGGCCGAGAACCGGTTGTGCTTTATGGCGGGTGCGTTCGAGACCGCCGCACAGATCGCAGCGCTGCGGACGGCGGTCCCATACAGCGCCGGGTGGCCCCCCGGGGGGATCGCCCTGGCCCTGGCGGCCGCGGTATGGTTCAGGGAAACGGTCAAGAGTTTAAAACGCTACGGTCAGGCGGGATGACGTCACCCCGGACCAAGGCCTTCCTGTTTAAGGGGGATAGACCATGATCGGGTTGCTGGTTCGGTGGCTGGTGCTGACGGCGGCCATTCTGCTGACCGCCTACCTGCTGGACGGCATTCACGTCAGCGGCTTTTTCTCAGCCTTTTTCGCCGCCGCCATCCTGGGCGTCCTCAATATCTTTTTGAGGCCCTTTCTGTTTCTGCTGACCCTGCCCATCAACATGGTCACCTTCGGGCTTTTTACCTTTGTCATCAACGCGATGCTGTTGATGATGGCCTCCGGGGTCATCAGCGGTTTCAATGTGGCCGGTTTCTGGGCCGCCCTTCTGGGGAGCCTGCTGATCAGCGTCATCAGCTGGATTCTCAATACGTTCATCACCGAGCATGGGCGGTTTGACGGCTACCCCCCGCATCGGGGTCGGCCCTTCGACCGACTGGTGCTCACTGCCGGGTCGAGGGGTGCGAAGACGCGCCCTGATCTGAAAACCAAACCCCACCAGGAGGGCGGCGCTGATGAGGATGATCAAGTTGGCTGAAAAAAAGGTCACCAAAAAGTGAAGGGGGTTTTCAAGGGCGTAAGCCGCGATCAGCACCTGGATCCCGAAAATAAGAAACCCGCAGGCCATCAGCATCAGCGCAATTTTTTTGATCCACCCGCCTGAGAGCATCCTACCCTGTCCCGCTGCGCCCGGTCCGTTTGACCTCCGCACAGCCATCACCCGCGACTCTTTTTCGTACCTTGCCAGACCGTCTCCTGGTTGAAATCATGGGCCGAACGCCCGCCTGCGGCCTCAATGGCCTCGACCCAACTGTTTACCCGCTCGGCGCCGTATGCCGCCCGCCAGGCTGTCAAAATGCTTTCCAGCGGAATGTCGGCCTGGGATTCATGGTAGCGGACATAGGTCATGTACTGGGCCGCCTCCAGATTGAAGGGCTGAAACACGGCGTCCGTGCGGCCGTCGAACTCCAGAGGCGCCACGCGGTGCTTGCGGCAGAGTTCCTTGTTGAAGGTGGGCGTGGCCTTGACCCATTTACCGCCCAGATAAAATTCGGTAAAGCCGTGGTAGACAAATACGTCGCCGCCCATGCGTTCGATCAACTCACGGGTGGCGAGATGGTTGCGCACGTCGGCAAAACCCAATCGCGAGGGGATCCCGCAGGCCCGCCCCAAGGCGCACAGCAGACCGGCCTTGCTGATGCAATAGCCGCGGCGGCTCTTGAGCACAGCGCTGGCGCGGTAATGTTCGGGGCGGTAAAACGAACAGTACGGGTCGTACCAGATGTCGTCCCGGACAGCGTAGAAAAGCCGGACCGCCGCAAGGGCGGCATCCTCTCGCGCTGCCCCCACGGTTTCCAGGGCATAACGGCGGATCTCGGGGTGCTCGCTGTCGAGGATGGCCGTCGGCTGAAGGTATTCGGGCGCAATCGACATGTTGAAATTCCTCCTGGGGGATCGGGCCTGTCGGCGCCTCCCGACGTTCTCGGCCAAAAGCGTCTCAGGCAATTCGGGTTCCAAAAAGAAGAAAAAAAATTCCCAAAGGAACATTCAACGCCATCGGCGTTTGGCGGGTTTAGAAAATTTTTCAATAGTTTCGGAGTGTTGTTAAAAATACAGCCGGGTGTATTTGCCGGTACAGGTTTTGCTGTGGTGAACCCCAGAACCCAAAAAGATGCTGGAAATCACGGCCAGTCTTAACCCGGAGGAAACAGATGACACCCGTTGACCACATTGACCGTTGGCGTGCCCCCGCCCCCGACACTCGCCGACCGGCCCTTGCACGAACCTCCCAGCGCGGGAGTGAAACCGATTCCCCGACCGGGGCATCCGCACATGCCAGTGTGGTCCGAATTTCGGCCAGAACCAAGGCCTCGGCGGCCCTCCGCCGAGCCATCGAAGCTGTCCCGGAAATTCAGCCGGGGCGTGTGGCGGCGCTTCGGGCGGCTATCGAAGCCGGCCGCTATGATATCGATCCTGATAAGATTGCCGCCCAAATGGTGGCAGCCGTTCTCTGAGCGCCCGGGGAACTGTTCCACGCGGCAGGGCGACTTGCCGGCACTATTTTTCTTTGAGGGTGTCGAAACGGCTGGTCAGAACCAGGAAGCCTTCCTCGAAGGTGGTTTTGACCGTGTAGGGCAAACTGTGAAAGAGGCGGATCATTTTTTTGTTTTCCGGCGCGGTGTAGGCCACGAAACCGGAAATACCGTTTTCGCGCGCCGCCTCGGCCAGCTTTTTGATGATCAGCCGGCCGATCCCCATGCCCTGGTAGGCGCGCTGGACCGTGAAAGCCACCTCGGTCATATTGTTGGCGGGATCCAGTAGATATTCGCCGACCCCGATAATTCTGCCAAATCCAAATTCCCCCACCAGCGCCACAACGCTCAAATTGCTAATATAGTCGATCTCGAGGATTTTTTCCATTTCGCTGCGGCCGAAACGCTTCTTGAGGTGAAAAAAACGCGAGATGACGTCCTCTTCCTCCAAGTTGTAAAAATGTTCCTGGAGCCTTCTTTCATCCACCCGCTTTACCGCTCGGATGGTAACGGTTTCGCCGTCGATGTCGATTTTTTCTTCCAGTTGAACCGGGTAAATGCCCTGCAGGGTTTCCTTCAGGGTGCGCTCCGGTCCGAGCAGACCCTGCTTCTGGGCCTCGCGGAAAAGCGCGTCGCGATCATCCGGATGGGCGATGCTGATCATCGCCATGGCCCTTTCCTGCAGGCTTTTTCCAAAAAGGTTGACCGCACCGTATTCGCTGACGACGTAATGAACATCCCCGCGGGGCATCACCACGGCCAGATCCTGCAGCTGCGGGATGATGCGGCTCTGGTGGGTGCCGAATTGCCGCGATGGCAGGATCAGAATGGATTTGCCGCCCTTGGAGGCCACCGCCCCGCGCATGAAATCGACCATGCCGGTAACCCCCGAAAAATGGTTGTAGGGCAGGGCATCCGCCGCTACCTGGCCGGTCAGGTCCATGGCCATGGCCATATTGATGGAAACCATGCGGTTGTGCCGGGCGATGATGGCGGGATTGTTGACGTAATCCGAGGGGTAGAAATTGATGGACGGGTTGTCGTTGAGGTACTCGTAGAAATTGGTGGTCCCGACCGCGCTGCTGGCCACGATCTGCCCATCGTTGAAGCCTTTGCGGCGATTGGTGATGACCCCTTGGGACACCAGGGTCATCATGCCGTCGGTGACATACTGGGAGTGGATTCCCAGGTCGTTTTTGTCGGAAAGCGCCATCAGGGTGGCGTGGGGCGTGGCGCCTAAACAAATATCGATGGTGGAACCGTCCTCGATCAGGCTGGCGACCAGCCGGCCGATTTTGCGGGCGGTATCCAGTTCCGGGAGTTCCCCGATGGTCAGCAGTTCCTCCTCGTGCTCGACCACCACGTCGACGTCGTTGACGTGGATAAAGCTCTGACCGAGAATTCGCGGCATGCGGGGGTTGACCTGGGCAATTACCCAGTCTGCGGACTGGGCTGCCGCCAGGGTGATATCGACGGCTACGCCAAGGCTCATCCAACCGAAATCGTCGGGGGGGGAGACCTGAATCAGAGCAGTGTGGATCGGCAGGCGTCGGCTCTTGAAAAGCCGCGGGATGGCCGAAAGGTTCATGGGGGTGATGAAGCGGCGCTTTTCGCTGATGTTGGCCGCGGCGGCGGAGCCAAGGTAAAAGGAGCGGATATTGAGGTGCTGGCCGCTGGAATGATCGGCAATGAGGGAGAGCGGCGTCGTTTCCAAGGTGAGGAGCCTTACGATTTCAAGATCAAGAAAAAAATTGGAGGCCGCCGCCAGGGCCTTGACCAGGTGCTGGGGTTCACCGCAGGAAGACCCGATGAAGACCCGGGTCCCCGGCCGGATCCGGCCGATGGCCTCCTTGGCCGACTTTTTTTTATCAACATAGGCATCCGCCCAATACATTGATTTTCTGGTCATAAGCCCCCCTGTCGATGTAGGCTGCGCTTGCGGGGGAATCCCAAAGGGCACCGATCCCTACGGTGCGGCTTCACCCCGCCAAAATAATACTCGAAAATCATATCACAGACCTCAGCAAGGGTAAAACCGTGGCGCAAGGTGCGCGGCGCCTTGCGGCCGCTGTTGACGGCGGCTGGGCAGGCCGCTATATTTTTAGCATCGGAGTCAGGGCCCCGAAAAAAAATAAATCCACATCCGGCTTGTCTTTTTTCCCGTCACCGGCGAATGTGCCTTGTAGACCTAAAAAAATCCGTTGCCATTTTGTGGATTTATTTCTATCCGTGACCCTTCAAAAAAGGTTGCGTTTGATCGGGGAAGGGCGACCCGCCCTTCCCGCGGCGCGCGGGGGAAGCGTCCACCGGAGGGGTCGGCACCCATGCGAAAGATGCGATCATCACCATGGTTTCAGCTTCTTGCCCTCACGGGGGGCGGGCTCTTGGTCTTTGGGGCCGTTTACGGGCTGGTGACGTTTCTGGGGGTTACGGAACCGGCTCCCGGGCAGCTGTCGAACCTGCTTTTCCGAAATGACAGCGACGCTTTTCTGCCCCAGCCACCCGCGGCCCCCGTGCCGGCACCGGTCGAGGTCTGGGTGCTGCACCGCGATCGGTCAGTTTCCATCGGCCGCAGCCGTTTGGTTTTTCGGGGCCTTGATGACAGCGGCAACCTGCGAATTGATGCCGTGCTTCCCGAGCTGGATCCTCAAAGGGCATACGCCCACACCGTCACGCGCGAGCGGGCACGAAGCGGCTTTCGGATTGCCAATGAGCACTACCGGCTGAAAAAAATCGGGCGATCCGCCTTGGTGCTATACCGCGACGTTGCACCATGACGGGCAGGGCCTTTGCGCCGGCGGCCAGGTGTCGCAGCTACTGGAAAATTTTGATGCACTCCTTCGAATAGCAATCGTCTTCCAGCAGTTTTTTGGCGAATCGCAGATACTTGGAGGTGATGGCGCGGACGGCCAACTGCAGGGCAAAGGGGCGGACCGGCTTTTCAAGCAGGTGGCTGACGTTTGAGGCGACGCACATGTCGACCACATCGTCACTGGCATGGCCGGTGATCATGATGGTGTCTTCGTGGGCGGTTGAAAACCGCGCGGAGATGGTGTCGAGAAACTGAAAACCGGTTTTTTCTCCGAGGTAGACATCCACAACCAAGATGGCGATGCCCACATCCCGGTTGAGACAGTAGATGGCCGCCTCGTTGACGTCCGAAAAAACGAAGACATTTCCCCACTGGTAAAAACGGTTGATAATATCTGCTAGTACTTCACACACATCGGGATCGTCGTCGACGATGATTACGTCTAAACCGTCTTTCATGCCCCCCCCTTCGTACCGATTCCGGGTTCATCGCAGCGGGCTGCGCAGAAAGTTGGCGCCGTCGCGGGTCGTTTGACAATTTCAGAGTCAAAATTACCTTACGGGCAGATCTAAAAGCGATATTTTCATATCAAATTGGTTCTAAAAAGGAAACAGGTATGTCCGCCGATATCATCTACCCGGAAAACCGGCGGGACGGATCCTCAGAGGCTTTTAGACGCCTGGTGCAGCTGCTGCCCCTCGGCCAGCGGGAGGATGCCGAACTTCGGCGTCTGCTCCTCTTTCGGCTCTGCAACGACGGGGAGGACGGTACGCGAGGGTTTATCCTTCGCAAAATGGGGGACGCCCGTCGCTGCGCCTACGAGGGGCGATTGTTTGAATTTTTCCGCAATGACCGCCAGCGCAGGGCCTGCATGCCCCGGAGCGGCCCCTCTGTTTTCGCCGGGCCGGAGCCGCCGGAGGCTTCCTGACCCGTCAACCGCCGCTGTGGCACTGCCGCAGGTCGGCAATCAACGCCTCGATTTCGTTGCGGCTCAAGTCCAGCGCAACGCTGCCGCCTCCGGGGTGGGCCAACTTCAGGCGACAGCCGCCAGTGGTCGCAGCCAAAGTCCACCGTTTATCCGGGCCAAACCTGGCCTCGGGCCCGAGAAAGGCATCGGGGTCAAATGCCGCCACCTGAATCAGGACCCCGAAAGCATCCCGCGGATGGATAAACAGCTCTTTCCAGCTGGGGTCAGCTTCGCTGAAGCCAAAATACGGCACCTTGCAGCGGTCCAGATGGGCCTTTGCGGCATGGATGTCATCCGTGTGAAGGGTGATGTGGTGGAGGCCGCCCTCGCGCGTCTCTAGAAATCCCTCTAAAAAACTCTTGGCGGCCAGCGGGGTGATGAGTTCCAGGCGGGAGAGGTCCCCCAGCGAAAACACCTGCCAACGAAAGCCCAGGCGCCTGTCGGGTGCGCCGACGCCTGGAAGGGCGCCGAACACCTTCTCAAAAAAAGCGCGGGCCGCGGCATAGTCCCTTACAGCCAGGGCAACATGGTCAATCCGCAGCTGCATCGGTAAAACCCTCGATTTTCTGGCGCGCCCCTGAAGTGCGGCAACAATCGGGCAGCGGCTTGATGAAGTCGTTTTCATCGATGAGATCAGCATAGCGGCGGCAGTCGGGCACGTGGTCGACAATGTAATCGATCAACACATTATCGATCAATTCGATGGTGCCGCTGCCTTGCTGGGCGGCGATGGCTTCGAATGCCTGCCAGATTCCGCGTCTGAGGTTAACCGTGACACACGCCTGAGTGCTCATTGCACCTCCTTTGACCGGCCCGCAGACACTACCCGTTCCCCGGCCGCTGCGGCTGCCAGCATCGATTCCCGATGCTCCAAGGGCAGCCAGTAAAATTCCAGGATCAAGACCCGTATAACGCTGGCCAGCGGTACGGCCGCAATCATCCCCCCGATGCCAAACTGAGCACCGAGAATCAGGGCGAACAACACCACCAGGGGGTGCAGGCCGGCACCCTTGCCGACAATCCGCGGTTGAAGGACAAGGCCTTCGATGGCCTGGATCAGGGAGAAAAGGGCCAATAACAAAATCAGCGTCAGCAGTTTGGTGCTCCAGTCGACACCCATGGTCAGCAGAAGAATCAGCACGGCCGGGGTTAACCCGATGATGGGTCCCAGATAGGGGATGAATCCCCCGATGGCGGCGGCGGTGCCGATCAGGAGGCAGTAGTTGCGCAGGGCCGGAAAACCCATCAGGCTCACCCCAAAAAGGCCTGCGGCAAACATGGTCCCCACCAGGGCCGAGACGGTCAGTTGGCCCCGCAAAAATCCACCCATGGCCGCATCGATCTTGTTGAGGACATCAAAGAAGCGTTCCCGGCGATGGGGGGGAACCATCTTGCGGATCAGGGGGACGATCTTTTCCCAATCTACGATGAGGTAGAAGTTGATGATGCCCACAAAAAGCAGAAAAGAAAAAAAGCCGATCACCGCGCCGATTCCGCTGAAGAAGCCCCTGGTGGCCTGGCCGACGGTTTCAAACCCTTCGCTCGCCATCGTTTTCAACCCCGGCAGCAGCATGGCTGCAAGCTTTTCGAAGCTGATTTCAAGGGAAAGGATATAGTTTTGGATCGATTTGATCAGCGCCTCATCGATTTGGAAGGGCGCTCGCTGGGAGAGCCTTTTAAGCAGGTCCGGCAAGGCCGTTTTCAGGAGCTTGAACAGCTGAATCAGTTCTGTCGCAACTGCCGGAATCAGTACGCCCAGCAGCAGTCCAGCGGCTGAGACAACCAGCAGAAAAAGGATCAGTGTCCCCATAATCCGTCCCAGGCCGAGGCGTTTCTGAAGGGCAACCACCGCGGGAGCCAGGATGTAGGCCAGCAGCAGGCCGGTGAAAAAAGGAGCCAACACGTTGATGGCGGCCGCCAAAATGGTCTGCAGGAGGCTTAAAGTGTAAAAACTGAAAGCAATGACCGCCATGGCGCCAAGGGCGTAAAGCAGGCGGCGCAGCAGGGGATCGGATATGCGAAAATCGGTCATAAAAACGGTCCTTGACGAATAGTCAAACGCTGCGGGCAAGGGACAGGGCTTAAGCCGGGACCGGGGAAAAGCGCTTGAACCCGTGCTGTTCATAGCATGTCGGGCGGCCGGCGCCAACCCTTTAGAGCGGCTGAAAAAAACAATCGGGCAAGATCCAACCGGGGGGAGATGTGGCGACATGCCTTAGCCACGGCTCTGATGCCAACAGGAGGCCGATGGGTGTGGGAGCCGGCCCATTACCCCGTTGCGAAAACCAGTGTCCATGATGCGGTCAGCCACCAGACCCCGCGCCGGCAAAACTCCGACGATAGGCAAATGCGAGCATTGCGGCGACGGGTTGGAACCGGAGACGGCGGCTGTGGGCTGCAGTTGAATCTAAACGCAGCGCTTCGGGTTGACAGGAGCGCCCGGCAGCGACCCCGCTTGCTGCCGCCCGGCAGTGCAGCGGCAGACCCGACAGCGGCTGTCTGCGCAGTCCTGGCAGGCGAAGCAGTCCGCGCAGGGATGCTTTTTGTGGGGGGTGGCAGGGGCATCAGGGACGTAGGCCTTGCCTAACAGTCCCGGAAGATGGATAAACGGCATGACAGGGTCCTTGATTTCAAGCTCGGCGTTCGGGGTAAATTCCCGGGGTTGAGCCCTCGATGGCAACGGCACCGGCCCAGCGGCTAAAAAAGGCCAGCGGCCCGGCGCCACCGATAATGGCGTACGCATACCCCTCCGCCGCCATGGCGTGCAGACAGGATAGCAGCAGGCCCCCCCCCGATCCGGCGGCCGCGCCACGTCGGGGCCACCCCGATGGGACCGAAAAAATTACGGCAGGTGCAGTCATAACACGCGGCACCAGCAATCCGGTCCTCCTGGGTGGCGATAAAACACGCCACCGGCAACCGACTGAAGGCCGTCTCACATTCGCTGGCCCAGCCGGCGCCGAAGAGGCCCCCAAACCAAGTTGTTACGAGGTGTTTTTCGTAGGCCAGGGGCCTGCGCATCACCACCGCATTGCGCGCCAGAGCGGCCGCAAGGGGAGCCAGCGGGGGCAGGGCGTAGAGTTTGACCAGCATGTCGGTCACGGTGGCAACGCTCCTTGTCTAGCCGATTTCGGGCATCAGGGTCCATTTGATGTACCAGAGCATCCCCGCATCGCCATCCTTCTCCAGGCACAGGATACCGCCATTCTGGAATTTGAAAACCCGTTTTTCGGGTGAGCCGGTCACCAGAAAGGCGGCCAGACGTTCCATGAAAGGTAGGTGACCGACCAGCATAACATTCTCCAGCTGGTCGAGGCGCTCAATAAACCGGGTGACATCGTCCATGGGATTGAGGCCATCGGTTTCGGCAAGACCCTGGCGGGGCGCAAGCGCCCGCATGAAAATCTCGGCCGTCTGTCGGGCGCGCAATTTGCCGCTGTGCAAAATGCGCCCCACCGTGACGTGGTAACCGCGGGCGACCGCCGCAATCCGGTTGACGGTGGCGGTGCCGGCTGCTGAAAGACCCTGCTGGGGATCTTTTTCCCTTGGGTTGCTGAGCCCGTGCTGAACCAGGTAAAGCACCATAGCAATTTGCCTTGCTGAGGGTTCCTGAAAGGTAAAAGGGAGATTATACAAAAACATTAAACATGAACAGCGCAAATTAAAGCCCCCAGGGATTAAACCCGGGTTCGCCCTGCGCATTCCGGCTTGACCTGCCCGGACCTTTTTGACTATGATCGCCCGAAGCCGACGGTTGCAATACGACTGCCGGATGCCCATTTTTCGGAGACAGCGACGCTGACCTGGATAGCCGTCACAACCGTGATCGGCCATAAGGCCTTTTCGACGTTCTTGCCGTGAAAGGAGTCAAAAAAAATGGCGGTAATCACCATCTCTCGGCAGTTTGGTGCCGGCGGTATCACCTTGGGACAGCGACTGGCCAAAAAACTGGGCTATGGTTTCATTTACGAGGAAATCATCGAACAGGTGGCCGAAAAGGCGGCGGTTTCCACGGATTGGGTCAACTCGCTGATCAAGGACGGCGGCGGCAGCCTGTCGAATTTCATGGCCGGATTCGTGCCTTCGCGGCTGATCGACCATATTTTCGATACCCACCGGCAATACATGGACGAAAAGACCTACATCAAACTCCTCTACCAGATCGTTCCCCAGATCGCCCAACGCGACAACTTAGTAATCGTCGGCCGGGGCGCTCAGTTTATTCTCAAAGATTACCCCGACACGCATCACGTGCTGCTGATTGCCGATCTGGCCTATCGGATCGGCTTCATGATGCGTCGCTATCAGTTGTCCGAGGAGGCCGCCCGCAAAGCCGTCAACAAAGAGGATGTCCGCCGACGCAAACTGTTGCGGCTCTTTCACGTCGTGGATCACGATCGCCCCGAGCACTACGATCTGGTGCTCAATATGAGCAAAATCAACATGGACCTCGCCCAGGCGCTGGTCTGCGATCTGCTGGTGTCCTGAAGGGAGCGTCTTGTCCATTTCCAAACTCTTTATCGACGCGGCGCTTGCCGATCATCCCCTGGTCGCGCCCATCCAGCGCCGGCTGGGGATTGCCGCCCAGCCGGTGGCCGATGCCCGTCCGGTTTTCGAACAGGTGGCCGCCGCCGCCGACCCGGTCCAGGCCGCAAAAGAGGTGCTCTTCCTGACCTGCAATAAGGGCGCGTTCGTGCGCAAATGCCCCGGTACGCGGTCCTATACCTGCTGCGGCTATCAAATTTTGCATATCGCCACCTTTTGCGTCATGGACTGCTCCTACTGTATTCTGCAGTCCTATTTTCACCCGCCGCTGCTGCAGTTTTTTCTCAACCACGACGATATGCTGCGCGAGCTGGCGCAGACCTTCGCGCAACCCGCCATCAGCCGGATCGGCACCGGCGAGTTTACCGACAGTCTGATCTGGGAGCCCTGGACCGGCCTGAACCAGGAATTGGTGAAGCGCTTCGCCCGTCAGGACCACGCCGTTTTGGAGTTGAAGACCAAAACCACGGCCATTGCGGATCTGCTCCAACTGCCGCACAACCGCAAAACGATCCTGGCCTGGTCGGTCAACACCCCACGGGTGATTGCCACCGAAGAGCGCCGCACCACCTCGCTCAAGGCCCGGCTGCAGGCGGCCGCCAGGGCGGAGGCGCACGGCTACCCCCTGGCCTTTCATTTCGACCCGATGGTGATTTACGAGGACTGTGAGGCGGATTACCGGGCCGTGGTTGCGGACATTTTTTCGCATGTCGCCCCCCACAGCGTCGCCTGGATCAGCATTGGGACTTTCCGCTTCATGCCGGATCTGAAACCCATTTTGCAGCACCGTTTTCCCGACTCGCGCATTCTCTATAGTGAATTTATTCCCGGGTTGGACGGCAAAATGCGCTACTTCAAACCGCTGCGGATTCGCCTCTACCAGTCGGTGATCCGGGCTATCCGAGAGGTCGCGCCCGAGGTTCTGGTCTATTTCTGTATGGAAGATGACGAGGTCTGGCAGAAGAGCCTCGGATTTCTGCCGGCGGAGCACGGCAGCCTCCCACAGATGCTCGACCGCAGCGCCGCTTCGCATTGTGAGCTGGATGCCGGCCTTCTCCCCTGACCTCCTGCGGACTTTTTCGCGGTGCCTCCTCGGCTTCCTGTGCGGGTTGCTGCTCACGCTGGCCCCCGCTGCGGCCGGTGTTGCCGGCTGGGAGCGAGTTCGCTACGTCAACGACGGGGATACCATTGTGCTGGAAAACGCTGCGCGGGTGCGCTACCTCGGGATCAACACGCCGGAAATTGGCGACGCGCGCGAGCCTTCAGAGCCTTTCGCCCAAGCTGCCCGCAGGTTCAATACCCGGCTTGTCGTGCACCAGAAGGTGCGCCTCGAGTTCGATCGTCAGCGGCAGGACCGCTATGGCCGTCAGCTGGCCTATGTTTTTTTAGCGGACGGCACCATGGTCAACGAGCTCCTGGTGCGCGAGGGCTTTGCCTACTGCCTTTATCGCAGCCCCAACGACCGTTACCTGCAGCGCCTGCTCGATCGTCAACGGGAAGCGCTGCGGGCCGGCCGCGGCATCTGGCGGGTTCTGCCGGAACAGAAAGGGCTGCGCTATCTGGGCAATACCCGTTCCCGCCGCTTCCACCGCACCGGCTGCGCGCTCGGCAAGGCGACCGGGCGGGGCCAGCGCGTGCTGTTTGATTCGCTGCGGGATGCGTTCTGGGAGGGGTTTGCGCCGGGGCGATGCTGCTTTCCGCGCGGGCTGACACCTTGAGAGCGTGGGGGCAGGGGAGGAGAAAAAAAGCGGCCGCCGCCGCCGCCGGCGGCCGCTTGTGGTTTTAACCGGCGAGGTTACCCCTTTTCCTTGAGGGCCGCCTCGATAACCTTTTCCGCCAGCTGGGCGGGCATCTCATCGTAGTGCGAGAATTCCATGGTATACAGGCCCCGCCCGCCGGTCATGGAATTCAGGTCGGGGGCATAGGTTAGAAACTCCGCCATGGGGACCTGCGCCTTGATGACCTGGTATTTGCCTTCACTGTCCATTCCCAGCACCCGACCGCGCCGCCCGTTGAGATCCCCCATGATATCCCCCATGAATTCGTCGGGCGTCGTGATGGTAACGCTCATGATGGGTTCCAGCAGAACGGGCTTGGCGTCCTCTGCGGCTTTCTTGAAGGCCAAAGAACCGGCGATCTTGAAGGCCATTTCCGAAGAGTCCACCGCGTGGAAGGATCCGTCGTCCAAGGTCACCTTGAAATCAACACATGGAAAACCCGCCAGAACCCCCCTGCGGGCGGACTCCAGGACGCCTTTTTCAACCGCCGGGATGTAGGTTTTGGGGATCGACCCGCCGACGATGGCATCCACGAACTGGAACCCTTCGCCCCGGGGCAGGGGCTCCATCTGGATCCAGCAGTCCCCGAACTGGCCGTGGCCCCCGGTCTGCTTTTTATGTCGGCCCTGAACCCGCACCTTTTTCTTGATGGTTTCGCGGTATGGGATCTTGGGGGTATTGAGGTTGACCTCCACGTTGTATTTTCGTTTCAATTTTTCGATGGTGGCTTCGATGTGCACCTGCCCCATACCGGAGAGCAGAATCTCGCTGGTCTCGGCAGTGCGGTCGACCTTGAGGCCGGGGTCTTCCTCCAGCAGCTTGGTCAACGAGCTGAATATTTTGTCCTCATCCCCTTTGGATTTGGGCACCAGCGCGAAGGAAATCAGGGTGGGCAGGGCTTTGACGCATTCGAACTGGATCTTGGCGCTTTCTTCGCAAAGGGTGTCGCCGGTGGTGGTTTCCTTGAGCTTGGCAAAGGCGACGATGGCGCCGGGGCCTGCCTCGGAGAGGGGCTTTTGTTCCTTACCGGTGATGGTCAGCAGCTGATTGTAGCGTTCACGGCACTCCTTGGTGGCGTTGTATAGGGTCCCGTCGCCTGAAAGCTTGCCCGAGATTACCCGAAAGATCGAAAGACGCCCCGCGTAGGGGTCGGCGATGGTTTTGAATACAAAGCCCGAAAAGGGCGCATCCGGGTCCGGTGCGCGCTCCACGCTCTGGCCGCTGGCGGGATCGATGCCCTTGCGGGGGCCGCGGGCCAGAGGAGACGGCATGCTGGCGGCAATGAAATCCATCAACAGGTCGATTCCGATGCTGCGGGTGGCCGAGCCGCACAGCACCGGGCTGAAGGTGCGGCTGATCAGGCCCTTGTGCAGGGCTGCACGGATGTCCTCGTCGGAGATGGCTTCACCTTCAAGGTAGCGTTCAATCAGTTCGTCGTCGGCTTCGGCGACGTTTTCAATCAAGGATTCCCGCTCGGTTTCAACCTGATCCTGCATGTCGGCAGGAATTTCGGCAGCCGTGGGCTTGCCGTATTCGTCGTAGAGGTAGGCCTTCATGCCGATGAGATCGACCACTCCCCGGAAATCGGCTTCGGAACCGATGGGCAGCTGGATGATGATGGGTTTGGGGTCTTCGAAGCTTTTGTGGGCATCGCCGAGTGAGCGGGCAAAATCGGCGCGTTCCCGGTCGAGCTTGTTGACGAAAATTGCCACGGGCATGCTGAACTGGCGTGCCAGTTCCCAGGCCTGTTCGCCTTGAACTTTGACCCCGTCGACGGCGTCGATCACCACCAGAGCGGCGTCCGCGCCTTGAAGACAAAATTTGGTGTCGGTGAAGAAGTTCATGTCGCCCGGCGTGTCGATCAGGCATACGGTGTGCTTTTTCCAGAGGTATGAATGGAATCCGCTGCTGATGCTCGAACCGCGTTTCAACTCCTCGGGTTCGAAGTCCATGGCGGTATTGCCGTCTTCCACCCGCCCCAGGCGGTTGGTGACCCCACTTTTGAAAAGCATCACTTCGGCAAGCGAGGTTTTTCCGGAACCGCTATGGCCCACAAGCGCAACGTTTCTTAGTTTGTCCACCATCTCACTCATCTAAGCTCCTCTCTACTTCCGAAATTTTGGTTGGAAAAGGCCGGGTTGGGCCCAATTCGACATTTTCTATCCGGTTGACCTGAAAAAATCAACCCCAACTTTTGGATAATACTGCGGGAATAAGGAGTTTCAGGGGTCTGATGTGGCCGCTGTCTCACGGCGCCACCAGGTGGATGATAAACTCCTGGTTGCCCTTGGGACCGAGGATCGGGGAGGGGATGACGGCGGCTGCGGTGAGCCCCAGACCCTCGAAAAAGCGGGTGAGACTCGCGATCACTTCCCGATGCAGGGCGCCATCACGGACCACCCCGCCCTTGCCGACCCGCCCTTTGCCGACTTCGAATTGGGGTTTGATCAGGGCCAGGATGGCTCCCCGGCTGCGCAGAAACGGCAGTGCGGCTGGGACGACGATCTGAAGGGAGATAAAGGAGGTGTCGATGGTGACAAGGTCCACTGCTTCCGGAATGCGGTCGGCCGGCAGGTAGCGAATGTTGGTGCGCTCGATGACGACCACCCGTGAATCCCCGCGCAGTTTCCATGCCAGCTGGCCATAGCCCACATCCACAGCATAGACCCTGCGGGCCCCCCGCTGCAGCAGGCAGTCGGTAAAGCCGCCGGTGGAGGCGCCGACATCGAGGCAACACTTACCGGCAACCTCAAGATCAAGGGCTTCCAAGGCGGCTTCGAGTTTCAGACCGCCACGGCTGACGTAGGCCATCGCCTCGCCCTTGAGCTTCAGCGCGACGGGCTCGGCCAACAGGGAGCCGGGTTTGGTTACCGGAAAGTCATCGGCCAGGACTCTGCCCGCGAGGATCAACTCCCGGGCGCGCTGCCGTGTGGCGGCAAGCCCGCGCGCCACCATCAGGAGATCGGCACGTTTTTTAGCCGACGTCATGTCGAGGCGGACGAGTGCTTTCGAGCAGTTTGCGGGCCGTCGCGACAATGGCGGCGGCATCGACGCCGTAGCGTGAGCGCAGAATTTTCTGCGGCCCGTGCTCCACGAAAGTATCCCCCACGCCTACCCGCCGGAGCGCAAAACCGGTGAGTCCGCGGTCGGAGAGGGCTTCCAGCACGGCGCTCCCGAAACCACCCTGGCACATGTTTTCCTCGACGGTGACAATCCTGGGGATCTTTGCCGCCAGATCGGAAATCAAATCGATGTCAAGGGGTTTGACAAAGCGGCAGTTGACCACCGTTGCGGCGATGCCTTCTTGGGCCAGCAGGTCGCGGGCCTCAAGGGCTTCCTGCACGCCGCGACCGATGGCCAGCAGCAGAAGATCGTCACCCGCGGCGAGGACCTCCCCCTTGCCGATCGCAAGCGGGGTGTCGTCTTTTTCAACGGGTACGCCGACGCCGATCCCCCGGGGGTAGCGGAAGGCCACCGGGCCGTTGTGGGCCAGGGCCGTGACCAGCATTCGGCGCAGTTCGTTTTCGTCTTTGGGAGCCATGACCACCATGTTGGGCAGACTGCGCAGGAAGGACAGGTCGAAAAGGCCGTGGTGGGTGGCGCCGTCTTCCCCGACGATGCCGCCGCGGTCTAAAGCAAAGACCACCGGCAGCGAATCGAGGCAGACATCGTGCAGAATTTGGTCGTAGGCCCGCTGCAGGAAAGTCGAGTAAATCGCCACCACCGGTTTCATGCCTTCGGCGGCCAGCCCCGCCGCGAACGTGACGCCATGCTGCTCGGCAATGCCCACGTCAAAAAAACGCTCGGGGAAGGTCTCCGAAAACTGATGCAGACCGGTTCCTTCGGGCATTGCAGCAGTGACCGCAACGATCGCGGGGTTTTTTTCGGCCAGTTCCACGAGACTCTGGCCGAAGACCTGGGTGTAGGTGGGCGCGCCGCAGGGGTGCTGAATGCAGTTGCCGGTGTTGACTTCGAAGCAGCCGCATCCGTGGAAATAGACCGGGTTCTCCTCGGCGGGCGGGTAACCTTTGCCTTTTTTGGTGGTCACGTGCAGCAGCACGGGTTCCTGCAACGCCTTGACGTTGTTGAGAATGTCGATCAGGTGGTTGAGGTTGTGGCCGTTGATGGGGCCGAAGTAGGTGAAGCCAAAGGCCTCAAACAGCATCCCGGGGGTGATAAAGGTTTTAAAGGACTCCTCCGAGCGTTTGGCAAACTGGTACACGTCATCGCCGATTTTGGGAAGCGATTTGAGAAACTCCCCGAACTCCTTGCGCAGATCCTGAAGGTATTTGGTCGAAAATGTGCGGCTCAGAAAAGAGGAGAGGGCGCCGACATTGCGGGCAATGGACATGTCGTTGTCGTTTAGGATGACGATCAGGTCCTTGTGGATGTCTCCGGCTTGGTTCAGGCCCTCGTATGCGATTCCGGCGGTCATGGAGCCGTCGCCGATTACGGCGATCACCTTGGCGGGGTCGTTTTTGAGGCGTTTGGCGCACGACATCCCCAGACCGGCGGAAATCGAGGTGCTGCTGTGGCCTGTGGAAAAGGCGTCGTAGGGGCTCTCCGAGCGGCGCGTAAAACCGCAGAGGCCCCCGAACTGGCGCAGGGTTGGAAAGCGCCCGCGCCGGCCGGTCAGCAGTTTGTGGGCATAGGCCTGATGTCCGACATCCCAGATGATTTTGTCCACCGGCGTGTCAAAGACGTAATGGAGTGCGATCGCCAGTTCGACCGCGCCCAGGCTGGGCGCCAGATGACCGCCGGTATGGGACACGACCTCAACGATCTGCTGCCGAATTTCGGCCGCCAGGGTCGGCAGCTGCTTGCGGCTCAGGGTTTTCAGATCATCCGGTGAGTCGATTCGGGTCAATAAGCACAAGACAGGTCCATCTCCTCCATATCGCAGGGCTACCGTCGCCGGTTGACAATGTATCGGGCAATCGCCCGAAGCGGGTCTGCCTTCGTATCAAATCCGGCGATGGCCTGCAAGCCTTCCGCTACCAGTTCCCGCGCCAGCGCCTTGGAACGCTCCAGGCCCAGGAGGGCGGGATAGGTGGTTTTGCTGCGGGCGGCATCGGTTCCAACCGCTTTCCCAAGCTCCGCAGGGTCCCCCTCGACGTTGAGATTGTCATCGGTCACTTGAAAGGCGAGGCCGATTTTGGCGCCATAGCCTTCCAGTGCGCGCACCTGTTGGTCATTGCCCCCGCCCCACAGGGCCCCACTGCCAACCGCCACCGTGATCAGTGCACCGGTTTTGAGGCCGTGCAGCTCGGCCAGCCGGTCCAAAGCCACGTGGCGGCCTTCGGCAGTGATATCACGTATCTGGCCTTCGATCATTCCCCGGCAACCGGCGGCGCAGGCGATACGGGCAATCACGGCAATCTGTTTTTCAGGCGCCGGCTGGGTATCGGCACTGGGTTGGGCCAGGACCTGGAAGGCGAGGGTCAACAGGGCATCACCCGCGAGAATGGCGGTGGCTTCGTCGAAGGCCACGTGGCAGGTCGGCTGTCCCCGGCGCAGGGCGTCGTCGTCCATGGCCGGAAGATCATCGTGGATCAACGAGTAGGTATGAATCAGCTCCAGGGCGCAGGCCGGTTTGAGGACCACTTCGGGTTTTTCCCCGATGGCTTCGCAGGCGGCCAAGCAAAGCACCGGGCGAATGCGTTTGCCGCCGGCCGCAAGCGAATAGCGCATGGCGTCGATCAGGCGCCCGGAATCACCGAGGCCCTCGAAAATACGCGCCAGCGCGGCATCGATCTGACGTCGCCGCATGTCGAGATAGGGTGGCAGCTCAAACATCGTTTGGATCGCTATTTTCTGGGAAGGGCGCTTCGGTCAGGGCGCCGGCGGAATCCCGCATCAGAAGGGTGACCCGCTTCTCGGTTTCATCGAGTTTCTGAGCGCACAACTTGGAGAGCCGGATGCCGTCTTCAAATTTTTTCAAGGCTTTCTCAAGGGGCAGATCACCGGATTCCAGCTCATGGACGATCTCCTCGAGCTGCTGCAGGGCTTTTTCAAAATTGGGGGAGGCCATGGTCGCTTCTGTCCTCAATCTTACAGGTTAAACTTCCTCTTGCGACGATCACCCGGAGGGCTTGACCGATGTCGACCTGGCGGTTGTCCCGAACCACCTTGCCGTCGGCAAGGGTGCGGGTGATGCTGTAGCCCCGCGCCAAAACGGCCGGGGGGCCCAGGGCGCTCAATTTTCCGGACGCACCAGCCAGTCGGGATTTTTCGATTATAATCATTTTTTGAAATAAATTAATTATGTTTGAACTTGTTACCTCAATCGTTGCTTTATAGCGCCGGATAGTTTCGGTCGGAGAATGGGCGGACAATTTCTTGACCCGCCAGAAAAGACGTTCACGGCGCACCTGCAGGTCGCGGGTAAGCGCACGGTGTAACCGACCGACCTGATCGTCGAGGCGCAACCGCAGGTCTTGGAGCCTTTTGCGGGGGTCAACCAGGGCGCGGCTTGCCTGCCGCAGGGTTACGCGGTGCCCACTGAGAACGCGGAGCATGGCTTGCATCAGGGCGGCGTTCAAACTTCGGCAGCGGGCGGTCAGCTCGGATTTCAGCGGCACCACCAGTTCGGCCGCGGCCGAAGGGGTCGGCGCCCGCAGGTCGGCGACAAAGTCGGCAATGGTGAAATCCGTTTCGTGGCCCACCGCCGAAACCACAGGGATTCGGGAGGCGAAAATGGCCCGGGCCACGGCTTCGGTGTTGAAGGCGCTCAGGTCCTCCAACGAACCGCCCCCGCGGGCCACGATGATCACATCTGCAATTGAACGGGCATTGGCCGTAGCCAGGGCGGCGGCGATTTCATCTGCGGCCCCTTGTCCCTGAACCCGCACCGGCAGAATAGTAATGTGCAGATTGGGAAAACGGCGCCCCATGATCTGGAGCAGGTCCTGGAGCGCGGCGCCGGCAGGCGAAGTGATCAGCGCAATGCAGCGAGGGAAGGCTGGCAGGGGTTTTTTATGTTCGCGTTCGAATAGGCCCTCGGCGGCCAGCCGCTTTTTGAGCTGCTCGAAAGCAACCTGAAGCGCACCGACGCCCTGGGGTTCCAGAAATTCAAAAATGATCTGATACACACCCCGGGGTTCATAAACGCTGATACGACCCAGACCACTGAGGTGCATGCCGTTTTCAGGCAGAAATTTGATACCGCGGGTCTGTCCCCGAAACATGACGGCCTTGATCTGCGCCTTGTCATCCTTGAGCGAAAAATAAAAGTGCCCTGAACCGGCGCGCACGAAATTGCTGACTTCGCCGGAAACCCAGATGAAGGGATAGTGATCTTCCAGAAAAGTTTTAATCTCGGCGGTAAGCCGGGATACCGTATAGATCTGGCTGGGGGTGTCGGCTTGCAATGTCCTTCACGGTGACCTGGGGTAATTCCGGTCGATCAGCCGTCTGATCGACTGCGGGTGGAAAAATGACCTGAAGTTTTAGGTGTCGGCGACGTGCGGATGACCGAAATATGATGGCGGCGTAAAGTCCAATTTCGGCGTTGCGCTTCATCTTACCGGTTCGTCAGATATAGGTCTTACTAGCACAGTTTAAGGGGGCATTCAATCCTTTTGTCCCGGCTGCATGCAACGGGCGGCGGCGCTAAAATGGTCTTTTTCCGCGTTGCGTGGTTTCGGATTGAAAGTGCGGTGAATTAAAAAGGCTGATAAGATATATTATGTAAACTTTAGGTTTGCATCAATCAGGCCGGGAGGTTCCCGCTTGCCCTGTCTGTGTTTTTGGGCTGGGGCCGCCCGCCTTCAGCCACAGCGCTGGAGAAACTCCCGAACCGCGGGCACCAGGTAGAGCCCCTCATGGGGAAAATGGTTCAGACACCCAGCCAGCTTTTCATTTTTGCGGTGAACGCTCAAGTGTTTGCTCATGATGTACACCGGGCGGCCTTTGACCTTGCAAAGGCCGCTGCGCACCCGCAGGCCCGAATGCCGAAGGTTTTGTTCCATGACACGGATACCGAGCTTTTCGGCGAGATCTTTTAAGTGTTGGTAGAGTTCTTCGGGTTTCATGCCACGCTGTTTTGCAGCCGGGTCTTCCACTTGGGTTTTGCAGCATTAGCGGATCGAATGATCCCGATTGCGCTTGCAAACCACCGGTATTGTGTTATATTTGATCTAATTTTGTCCACTATCACAATAAAATTAGGAGGTAAGAATGCAGCAGTCACTTCCACTTGATCGCACCCAGACCCAAGTCCAGGTCAACGCGTTTGTCCGCAGCGTTTACAACTGGATGGCGGCTGGCCTCGCCCTGACCGGGTTTGTGGCTTACTACGTTTCCACCAGCGAAGCCATCCTGCGGGTGGTCTTTGGCAGCCCGATGGTGCTGATCGTGCTGGTGATCGCCCAACTAGGGCTGGTGTTTACCTTGGCCTCACGGGTTCACAAGATGCAGGCGTCCACCGCGACGGCGGTTTTTGTGATTTACTCCGCCCTCAACGGTGTGACCTTGTCCTCGATCTTTCTGGTCTACGCCAAAACGTCCATCGTGTCGGTCTTCTTCATCTGCGCGGCCACTTTTCTGGCCTGCAGCGTCTACGGCTGGTTCACCCGCCGGGATTTGACCTCAATGGGTAATTTCATGGTGATGGGGTTGATCGGCATCATCATTGCCAGCCTGGCCAACCTGTTTTTTAAGAGCTACGGTCTGCAAGCCATCATCAGCTACATCGGTGTGCTGGTCTTTGTCGGGCTGACCGCTTATGACACCCAGAAAATCAAGAATATGGCCCTTTCCCAACCGGCCGGGCTCGACGCCGGCGTAATCCGCAAAGGGGCCATCATGGGCGCCCTCTCCCTTTACCTGGACTTTATCAACCTCTTCATTATGCTGTTGCACATTTTTGGCGGCAGCAGAGATTAGCCCGGAAGCGGCCGCTCGCCCCTTTTTTCGATCACCTCCCCAACACCCTCCGCGAGTATCCTTCGGAGGGTGTTTTTTTTACAAAAAAGCGGCGGTCATCAGGCGCCCAGCCGGCTGCGGACAACATCCGCGATCTGTCGGCAGTGGCGCTCGGTTTCCTCACGGGTGGGGGCCTCAACCATCACCCGGCAGAGCGCCTGGGTGCCTGAATAACGCACCAGGACCCTTCCCCTGCCGTTCAACGCGCCTTCAGCCGCGTGGATCGCACCCGAAATGGCCGGCTCGCTTTCGAGCGGGGGTTTGTGGTTGACAGCCACATTGATCGTCACCTGGGGAAAGACGGTCATGACGCGGCGCAGTTGTGACAGGGGCTTTGCCTCGGTTTGAACGGTTGCCAGCAGTTTCAGGGCCGCCAGGAGGCCATCGCCGGTGGTGTGACTTTCAAGAAAGATCATGTGGCCGGAGTCTTCCCCACCCACCACGGCCCCGCATTCCAGCATTTTCGCCAGAACATAGCGGTCACCCACGGCGGCGCTCTGGTGCGCGATCCCCAGTTCGGCCAGCGCCTGCTTGAGGCCCATATTGCTCATGACCGTCGACACCACCCCGCGGCCCTTCAGACGTCCCTCGGCCTGCAGGCCCTTGGCGCAGACGGCCAGAACCTGATCTCCGGTGAGGGGCTCGCCTTTTTCATCGACCGCGATCAGGCGGTCGCCGTCACCGTCAAAGGCCAGGCCAATATCGGCAGCTTGCGCCACCACCTGGCGTGCCAGGGTTTGCGGATGCTGGGAGCCGCAGCCGGCATTGATGTTGCGACCGTCGGGTTTATTGAAAAGGGTGGTGACCGTGGCGCCCAGGGCGTTAAAAAGACGCGGTGCGATATCAGAGGTTGCACCGTTGGCGCAGTCCAGGACAATTCGACATCCCGACAGAAAATTGTCGGCCGGCGCGCTGGCGATCAAAAAGGTGACATAACGCCATCCGGCGTCGGGCAGTTTGCGAACCCGTCCAGTTGCCTGGATGTTTTCGGCCCTAGCGCCGAGGTCGGTGTTCAGCACCAAAGCCTCGATCTCGGCTTCGGTTCGATCCGAAAGTTTATGCCCGTCGGATTTGATCCCGGCAATCCTTGCAGTCAAACACATCTCCGTTGCCGAAGACCGGGATGTGAACGGCCTGTTTGACGGCACCGATATATTCCCACTTGGGTGGGCGCGACCTGCGATCCGGCGAAACCCGCGGGTGAAACGTAAGCGCATCGGCGCCTTCGTTTTCAAAGCTTCGGGCAAGGTCCGTCGCGATGCGGGGATCGTCTATCCATCCGGTGCGAAATTTCACCATAACCGGAAATGACACGGCCTTTCTGACCGCGGCGACAATACCTGCGGCCAGG
>JAWOJK010000315.1:0-4574 GCA_046481705.1 Desulfobacterales bacterium
CGAAAAGGCTGATCCAGGTGTCTTTCCAGACCCGGTCGCCGACCACCGCCAGGCGCTCGATACGATCGGCCAGGGGTACGGCGAAGTGCAGGGCGAAATACAGGTCCTCGGCGCTGTTGAAGGACGGGTAGTGCTGCACCACCAGCAGCAGCCGGGCGCTGCCGGTCTTGGCCGTGAGCTTTTGCAGGGCAGCGCTGATCCGTTCCGTTTCGGCATCGCTGATGGCCCCCTCGATGCGCAAGCCCAAAATATTCGGTCCCAGTTTTTTAATTTCTCCGATCATGTTGGATTCCTTTCATCCCCGGTCCCGCCCGGCTGGGGCAGGTTTTGCCCGCGGATCGCCTGCAGGCCAGGGTGTCACAAAATTAAGGCCTAAAATAGTGCTGTTTTGGCGTGGAAAAAAGAGGGGGGCTTCAACCAGGTGGACTTTGGAGGCGCTGTCCGTCGCGGAAGCTAAAAAAAAGGGGCCGCCCGGTGGATGGGCGACCCCAGAGGGGTCAGGCGGCTGCAGCCGAAATGGGCCGGACCGCTTCAGTTGAGCGCGCCGTCCTTCCAGTACTTGGTGCCCTTGACGGTGGCCTGGAGGGCCAGCCCGCTTTCGGTCAGCTGATAGATCGTGATGTTGTCGAACACCGCCTCGCCGCCGACGGCCGCCCCCATGTCGCTTGCCTTGGCCGCTGCGTCCGCGTGCCCGCCGAACTCCCATCCGCTGTCGATGAACTGCTGCAAGGTGCCGCTGTCGTGGAAGATGAAAACGGCCCGAAAAGACTTCACCCCGGCGCCCAGACCGATGCCGACTTCCCCCATTTTCATGTAGGTGTTTTTCCCGCTGCCGTTGTCCCGGACGACGCCGTATCCGCCGCCGAAGCTTGCAAAGATGATGTTGACGTTGGCGTTGCTGAAAACGGCGTAGCCCGGTGACTTGGCAACCTGTCCCCTGGCCTGGGGGCGGCAGGCGTAAAGATCCGACAGGGTTTCCTGCTTCATGTCAAGGATGGCCTGCCGCTTGTCCTGGGGCGTGGTGCCCTTGGTCGTGGCGCAGCCCGTGATCAGGGCGGCCGCCAGCAGGATGAGCCCTGCGAGTCGAATGGCATGCATGTGCTTTTTCCCTCCGATGGTCGGGTGAACGGCGCCAGATTGTTGCCGTGATCGGTCTTAGCCGGATATCAAAGAGTTAATCGGTGCGGGATGCGCAACGCTTTAGGATGCCAGCGGTGTGCCGGCCGCAGCTCTCGCGGGCGTCCAAAGGCCCGTGCCTTCTGACCCAGTGGGGACTCGGGGGTATCTGCCGGTTTCATGGTTTGCGCATATCTTACCGAGCCAGGGGCTCAGGGGATGTGCGTCCCTGGGGTGTTTCGAGTTGGTAAATTCTTTTTTCCATGGTATGTTTTGCGCCAGTTTCGATTTTCCCACCCGTAAAATTTAATCGCAAGGTGGCGCGCATGAAAGCTGTCCGGAAAAGGGGTTTTATTTTAACCTTCGGTCTTACATTATTCTTGGCAGGGGGGTGTTTGCCGACGATAATTTCCATCAGTACCCCTGAAATTCAGAATGTTGAAAATGATTACTTTGGCGCTCAATTGGAGCCGCTATCCCAAGGTAAAAACTATTTTGACCGTTTTCGGCTCACGGTCACCAACAAGACCTCCCAAGATCTGGAAATCGATTGGAATCAAACCCGTTACCTCTACAACGGCCGCGATGGCGGTGTTTTCGTGTTTGAGGGGATAGCGGCCGAAGACATCAAAAACGCAACCATCCCGCCGGGCATCATTCCTGCGGGGCAGACCCTTACGGAGGAGATCGGCCCATTGGAGCTCGTGGCCCGGGGACCCCTCGGCGGGAAGGACGCTGAGGCCGGGAAAATTACATTCGGCATGATGCCAAGCGGGGAAAATTCTATTTTTTTGACTATTATAAAAAATGGCAAAACGATCAAAGAAAAAGTAACTGTTAATATATTCCAAAAGGAAGTCCAAAAGTACTGACCTGAATCCATCGGAAATGGATTTGTTCAGGTAAAATTCGAGGACTAAATTTATAAATCAATCGGGCGGGGGGGAAGGGCGGAAGCGATAGCAGGGTATTTTTGATAGGAAAAATTTTTCGATTAAAGTCGATTCTTCAGGAATTCGAGGCCCCTTTTTGGTGGTGTTTAAAAAATTTGATGGGGAAGATGAGAAAGCTTGATCTTTTTTGGGGGACAAAAGTCCAATTTCTGCGTTGCGCTGCATCTCGAAGTCGCTGCGGCGTACCTTAAGTACGCCGCAGCGACTTCGAGATTTGCGCGCCGTAACTTGAACTTTTTTCACCACCATCTCAAATTTTGACTTTTTACCGGTCCATCAAAATTAAAGGGCTGAGAAAAATGAATCTCATCCTGCTGTTACTGGTGAATTATCGCACCATATTAATCAAAACTTCTTAAAGAACCTACCGCATAGAAGCCCAATTTTTCCGTCGTCTCTACATCAACACCCGGGCGGCCGCATCGGCCCAGCCGATCAGCGGGGTGGGGTAAATGCCGGCCAGGACGGTCAGCGCCA
Organism: Desulfobacterales bacterium; assembly: GCA_046481705.1. GTDB lineage: Bacteria > Desulfobacterota > Desulfobacteria > Desulfobacterales > JAABRJ01 > JAABRJ01. Next base: position 2,547 of record JAWOJK010000315.1, read on the forward strand.
CCAGGAAAAAGGCCAGGCCGCGGGTGAGGGGCGGCACCGCCAGCGGCGGCAGTGGGCCTTGGGGCTCCGTCAGGTAGGCCGCCCGCACCACCAACAGGTAGAAGTAGAGCGAGATGACGACGTTGACCATGGCGATCAGTACGAGGTTGACATGCCCCTGTGCGATGGCGGCCTTGAAAACCAGGAACTTGCCGGTAAAGCCGATGGTGGGGGGAATCCCCGCCAGGCTGAAGACCGCCATCATCAGGGCCAGGGCCAGGACCGGGGAGCGGCGGTGCAGGCCCGCCAGTTCGGCGATGTCCATGTTGCGGCCGCCGCCGGCCGCCACGATCAGCACCAGGAAGCAGGTGAACTTCATCACCAGCAGCGCCAGGGCGTAGAAGACCGCGCCGCCGTAACCGGCGGGAGTCATGCTGAGGATGCCGATCAGGACATAGCCGGCCTGGGCGATGCTCGAATAGGCCATCAGGCGCTTGAAATCCTTCTGCACGATGGCGGCCAGGTTGCCCACCGTCATGGAGACGATCGCCAGGGCCACCAGCGCATCGGTCATGAAGGTGCCGGCGCCGCCGGTGAGGGCCGTCAGTCGCATCAGGACGGCGATTGCCGCCACCTTGGAGACCGTTGCGATGTAGGCCGCCGCCTGGTGGGCGGCCCCCTGGTAGACATCCGGGGCCCAGAAGTGAAAGGGAAAGACGGCGAGCTTGAAGAAAAACCCGGTCAGCGTCAGCAGCAGGCCGATGGCCACCATCGGCTGGTGCAGCAGGCCGGGCAGGACCGTCATCAGATCCGCCAGGTAGGCGGACTGGGCGGCGCCGTAGAGCAGCGCCAGGCCGAAGATCATCACCGCCGAGGCCGCGGCGCCGATCAGAAAATAGGTCAGGCCGGCACGGATGCCCTGGCGCAGGTCGCTGCGCAGATAGACCAGGACGTAGAGCGAATAGCTGGAGAGCTCCAGCGCGACGTAAAGCGGCAGCAGATGAACGCAGCTGACCAGCAGCATCAGGGCCAGGGTGCTGACCGTCAGCAGCAGGTAAAATTCGGGGTGGTGGTCCTCGGCGATGCCTGCCAGGTCGTTGCAGACGCAGACGATCAGGAAAAACCCCATTGCCAGCAGGGCCTTGAACACCTGGGAGAAGAGGTCCACGCGGTAGGCGCCCAGGAACAGGTCCCCCCGCAGGGGTAGGCACGCCAGGCAGATTCCCAGTCCGATGGCCGCCAGGACGACCGCCGTCAGATAGTCGCGTTCGGGGTCGGGGCGCCCGGTCATGGAGACGACTAGAAACACCATGGCGGCCACCAGGAAGAAAAGTTCGGGGCTGAAAAGGGTCCAGTTCATCAGGGCAACCCGTTAAAAAACGCGACCGTAGCGGTTTGAATGAGGTTCACCATGAGCCCGGGGAAAAACCCGAAAAACACGATCACCGACACCAGGATGACCCGCGGGATGCTCCCTATCGGCGTGATGTCCGGCAGGTGCGCCAGGCGTTGGTTGACCGGGCCGTAGCAGGTCTGTTGGACCACCCGCAGAATGAAAAGCGCGCTGATCACCAGCGCCCCCACCGCCAGGGTGCCGTAGAGCGGGTAGACTTTGAAGGCGGTGATAAAGACCATCAGCTCCGCCCAGAAGCTGGCCAGGCAGGGCACGCCGATGCCGGTCAGGGCCGCCACGATGAAAAACGAGGCCGCCCGCGGCATGCTGCGGCTGAGGCCCCCCAGCTGCGGGATGGCTTTGGTGTGCGTGCGGTCGTAGATATAGCCCACCGCGGAGAAGAAAAGGGCCGTCATGACGCCGTGTGCAAACATCTGGAAGACGGCGCCGTTTAAACCCTCCACCGTCACGGTGGCCAGTCCCAAGCCGACGATCCCCATGTGCGAGACGCTGGAGTAGCCGATGACGTACTTGAGGTCGGTCTGGCGCAGCCCCACCAGGGCGCCGTAGACGATGCCGACGGTCGCCAGCAGGGCCATCAGCGGCGCCCAGTGCTGCCAGCCTGTGGGGCAGAGGAAGATGCCCACCCGCAGGAT
>JAWOJK010000366.1:0-9968 GCA_046481705.1 Desulfobacterales bacterium
AAAAAATTGGTCGACGGGGTACTGGACCGTGCGGTGGGCGCTATTTTGCCGGAAAACTTGCAAATGGCTGGACTGGCCGGCGGACCGCCGCAAGGCCGGATCGATTTCATCTCGGCCGTCTGTCCGCAATGCGGCTGGGATCTTTCAGGTGCCAGGGCTTCGGTGGTCTTGAACTGCCGCCACTGCCAAACAGTTTGGCAACCGACGGCAGCCGGGCTGCGAAACATCCCCTGCGCACACGCCGCCGGCGCCGCGGGCAGCCGCTATCTGCCTTTCTGGCGAATCCGCGCCGCTATCCAGGGCCTGGGAGCGCGGTTCGCCGACGCCCTCCGGCCTTCGGGCCGCCAGCCCCACAGCCCGTCCGACAACGGGCGGCCAGGCCGGCTCCGGTTTTGGGTGCCGGCCTTCAAACTGCGCCCGAAAAGTTTCCTGCGCCTGGCCGGTCAGCTGACCTTTGCCACACCCCGGGAAAAGCTGCTGCCCGAAGCCCCCGCCGAGGCCTGTTACCCGGTCACACTGCCCGTCAGCGAGGCCGTTGAAAGCCTCCCGATCCACCTGGCCAACCGGCTGGCGTCGCCGCCGGGGCAGACGCCCTGGCCCCCGGGGCTGAAAGTCTCCGCCGCCAGCTGCCTGCTGGTCTACCTGCCATTCGATGAAACCGCGCACGAACTGGTTTTGAGATCCCACCCGCTCGCCATCAACCGCAATGCCCTGGCCCTGGCCGACACCCTCTGAACCCATGAGCCCGCGCACCCCCATCATTCGGGCGCGCCGCCGGCGTGGGGCGCCTCCAGATCGTAGCCGGCCTGCTTCAAGCCCTCTGCGATTGCGGCCACATGCGCCGGCCCCCGGGTTTCAAGCTCCAATTCCACGCGGGTGACAAAGATCGGAAGATCACGGGCGCTGCGGTCGTGGCGGATATGCAGCACATTGGCCTTCAGCCGCGAAACGGCGGCCAAGAGGTGGGCCAGGGATCCCGGGACGTCCTTGAGCCGCACGCGCACCCGCATGACCCGGCCATGCTTGATCAACCCCTGGGCGATGATGCGCCCCAAAAGCGGGCTGTCGAGGTTGCCGCCGCTGATCACCAGGACCACCCGGCTGTCTTTGGGCGGCCGGATGGCGCCGCTCAGGAGGGCCGCCAGGGGCACGGCGCCCGCGCCTTCGGCCAGGGTTTTTTTCATTTCCAGCAGCATCAGAATGGCCGCGGCAATCTGCTCCTCGGCCACCAGCACCATCTCGTCGCGCCCCTCGCGCATAATCGCGAAGGTCAACTCGCCCACCTCCTTGACGTTGATACCGTCGGCAATCGAGGGGGCCGCGTCGACGCGCACCACACGGCCCTGCCGATTGGCTTCAAAGGCGGACGGGCAGGCGGCGGCCTGAACCCCGATGATGCGGGTTTTCGGCTGGACGGCGGCGGCCACCGCGGTGATCCCCGCGATCAGGCCCCCGCCGCCGACCGGCACCACAATCAGGTCGGGCGCTTGAAGGTCTTCGAAAATTTCAAGCGCCAGGGTGCCCTGCCCGGTCATGACCTCGAGATCGTTGAAGGGATGGATGAGGGTTCGGCCTTCGGCCGCCAGATCTTGGGCATGCTCAAGACAGGCTTCAAGGGTCTTTCCATGGATGACCACCTGTCCCCCATAGGCCCGGGTGGCCTCCTGCTTGGTGATGCTGGCCCACTCGGGCATCACGATGGTGGCCGGCACGCCGGCCAGCCGGGCGGCCAGGGCCACCCCCTGGGCGTGATTGCCCGCAGAGGCGGCCACCACCCCGGCGGGGCCGATCTGGTCCCGACAGGCCAGCAGCTTGTAGGTGGCGCCGCGAATCTTAAAGGACCCGGTTTTCTGGAGGTTTTCCAGCTTGAGGTACACCGCAACGTCAAACCGGCGGCTGAGGGACGGCGAAAACACCAGGGGGGTGCGGAGGATCCGATCCCCGATGAGCCTCGCGGCATCTTGGATGGATTCAAGGGGCAACATGGTCGGGGGCCTTTTTAAAGCCATGCGAGCAGGTCGGCCGGGTGCCGCACCAGCATGCGGGCCCCGCCGGCGATCAATTCCGGGGCGGCGCGAAACCCCCACAACACCCCCAGCCCAAACATCCCGGCGCTGCGGGCGGTCTGCATGTCAATGGCGGTGTCGCCGAGATAGAGAAACTGCTGCGGCGGGATGTTCAACCGGCTGGCAATCGCCAGCGCGGCGGTCGGGTCCGGCTTTTTGGGCACCCCTTCGCGGGCGCCGCGAACCAGAGCGAAAGGCCATCGATTCAACCGCTGGGAGACCATCAGGCGCGCGGGCGCCTCGGTCTTGTTGGTCAGGATCGCCAATCTGAGCCCCAGGCTGGACAGCCGGTCCAGCAGCTGCGGGATCCCGTCGTAGGGGGCGGCCGTGCGGGCGCCGTGGCGCAGAAAAGCCGCCGAGATCTCAGCCGCGCAGGTTGCGATGGCGTCCGGGGTGCGATGGGTTTCGGGCAACACCCGCCGGGCCAGCTGTTCGACCCCGTCGCCGACGAATTGGCGGTAGGCCGCCAGCGGGTGGGTTGGGTGTCCCTGGCTGCGCAGGACGGCATTGCTGCAATCGGCAATGTCCGCGAGGGTGTCGAGCAGCGTACCGTCCAGATCGAAAAGCACCGCTTTGAAAACCACTGGGCAATTCCGCAAGAAAAAGGGTTGCATACCGACCCCCTCGGCCAGCGGATGGTGCCGGCGCCGGGGAAGCGATCGGCCGCCATCATCAGGTAAAAACCGCCGCCTGTCAAGGCCGCGGGAGGCGAGAGCGGAGGGTCGGGGCGAAACCTGCGGCCAGCCGACAACGCTTCCGACCGCCGGCCCGCTTTTGAGCCCTGGGGGAGCCGCCAGGCAAATTTGGTTTTGACAGCCGCGGGCTACCCGGCTATAAGTTCTCCGTCAACCAAGCGGGCCGCCACCCTGCCGGCTCCTGGGCGCGTTTTCACCCGGATTTGGAAAAAAACGATGAGCGAGAGCCGAAAATTTCGTTTGATCACCCGCAGTGACATGGACGGTTTGGTCTGCGCGACGCTTATCCGCTATCTTGGGCTGGCGGACGAAATTCTTTTCGCCCATCCCAAAGACATGCAGGACCACAAGATAGCGGTCAGCCCGAACGATATCATCACCAACCTGCCTTACGTGCCCGGGGCGCATCTGTGCATCGACCACCACCTGTCGGAGACGCTGCGCAGCCCCCGGCGGCGCGACCACGTGATCGACCCCCACGCGCCGTCAGCCGCCCGCGTGGTCTTCAACCATTTCGGGGGCCTCGCGCGCTTTCCGCAATCCTTCGAAGACATGATGGCGGCCGTGGACCGGGCCGACGCCGGAAACTTCACCTTAGAGGAGGTGCTTCACCCCCGGGGGTGGGCGCTGCTGAGCTTCATCATGGACGGCAGGACCGGCCTGGGCCGTTTCAAGGATTTCCGGATTTCCCACGACCGGCTGATGCGGGACTTGATCGGGTATTGCGGCACGCTGCCGATCGAGGAAATCATGCAGCTGCCGGATGTGTGCGAACGGGTGGAAACCTATTTCAGTTACGAAGCGCTTTTCAAGGCCCAGCTCCAGGACCACGCGCGGGTTTACAAAAACCTGATTTTTCTCGACCTGCGGCAGATCGATCCCATCTATCCGGGCAACCGGTTCCTGCTCTATGCCCTTTTTCCCCAGTGCAATATTTCCATCCGCGCCATCAGCGCCCCGGCGGCAGGCAAAACCGTGTTTGCGGTGGGCAAGTCGATCTTCAACCGGACCGCCAAAACCAACGTCGGGGCCCTGATGCTCAAAAACGGGGGCGGCGGCCATGAAGCGGTCGGCACCTGCCAGGTGGACGACCAACGCGCGGAGGAGGTGCTGCGCGAATTGACCGCCACCATTACGCAAGACGGGTAACCCCCCCTGGTCTGGGCGGTCGGCAAAGGGGGCCGCCTACGGCGCTGCCGCGGCCGCCTCCGAGGGGCGCACGATGATCACCGAGCAGGGCGCCTTCTCGGCCACCCGCTTGGCCACGCTGCCGAAAACCACCAACCCCATCCCCGAAAGTCCGTAAGACCCCACCACCACCAGGTCCAGGGCGTTTGCCTGGAGGTAGCGCACAATCTCGGTGGACACGTGACCGTCAAGCACGACGATTGAATATGGCACCCGGCTTGCGATCCGGCTGCCGTAGTCCTTTTCCATCTGCTCTTCGAGCCTCATGATCAGCGCGTCCACCGGCTGGTCCGGAACGGCCCACTCGGAGCCGGTCAGGGTGGGGTTGACCAGCGGCGGCAGAACATGCAGCAGAAACAGTTTGGCATGGTACTTTTCCGCCAAATCCAGCGCGAATTTGAAGGCGGCTTCGGAATTTTCAGAAAAATCAATGCAGCACGCCAGTTGGGTGATCGACATGATTTCCTCCTCACACCCCATGAGTTGGGGTCACGGCAGCCCGGTGAACTCCACGCTGAGCTTGGTCTGGAACTTTTCGATGCGCTTGAATATTTCCTTTAGCATGGTCTGTTCGATGCGCGAAAGCTTTTTGGGGTTGATGTAATTGTCGGGCTTGGCGTTTTCCTCGACCACGCTTTCGATCTGGCGCACGAACCGCAGCTGCATCATGAAACTGTATCCCTGTTCCAGGTCGTTGTACTCCTGCCAGCTCAGTTTTTTCTTGAGATACAGCTGGTTGAGCCGCTCCAGGGTATTGGTCTGCTCCAGACCGTTTTTCAAGGCGTAAATCCGGGCAAAATCCACGATCGGCATCATGGCGCTTTTGATGTCGAAGGAGTCGCGGTGCTCACCCTTGGAGGCCACCACGAAGTTTCGGAAAAATCCCAGCGGCGGCTTGAAGTAAAGGGCATTTTCGGTGAGGTGCCGAAAAAAACCGGACCATCCGGCCAGCGAATCGAATAGAAACTGCCGCAGTTCGGCGATCAGGCGCATGTCGCCGTAGGCGCCGCGAAAATCGAAGAATATGCTGGCATGGAGCAGGTGTTCGGGTTCCGCGGCGTGAATCCAGGAGCTGAAATAGTTTTTCCATTTGGTCAGGCTGCCGCACCATTTGGGGTTTTTGGCCATGACATCGCCGTCACAAAAGGCGTAGCCGGCCTGGTCGAGCCAGGTGCAGATCAATTTAGCCAGTTTGAGAAAGTAGGCCTGAACTTCGGCTTCTTTTTCCGCCGCCACGTCCTCGTAAACGATGGCGTTGTCCTGATCGGTTTTGAGGGTCTGCTCCTGGCGGCCTTCGCTGCCCAGGATCATGAAAACAAAGGGCACCGGTGCCGGCCCGCACTTTTCCAGCGCAAACTCGATGATCCGCTTGGTGATCGCATCCGTAACGGTGGTGATGAAGCGCGTGACATTCAACGCCTTGGCGCCGCTGTTGATCAGGCTCTGGATCAGGCGGGGCAGACGCCCGTGCATGTCGATGATGGCCTCAATGGTGTCGGCCACCACAATTTCACGGATCAGGAAAAAGGGCGACTGGCCCTGGGCCGTGAGCAGGTCCCGGTTGGTGACCAGACCCACCACCCGGCCCTCGGTGTCGCTGACCGCCAGATGTTTGATGTTGTTCTGCATCATGGCCATGAGGGCTTCGAAAATGAGGGCCTGGGAGTGAATGCTTTTAAGCGGCTGGGTCATGATGCCGGACACGGGTTTTTCGATATCGTAGCCTTTGGCGATCACCTTGCGCCGCAGATCGTTGTCCGTGACCACGCCGACAAATTCTCCCTCGCCGCGGGTGATAAAAATGGAGCTGCAGCGATGATTGTTCATCTCCACGGCCGCCTGCCGAATGCTGGTCTCCTCGGGGCAGCTGATCAGCCGCGGATTGCTGATGCTCGCGACGGGCTGGTTGAAAAAACGGGCCCCCTCCTCCCGCGGCTGGAGGTTGCTGGAAATGACTTTGGCGTAGGAGCGGTCCAGCATGCGCTTGCCGAAGGTGTCGGTAAAATACTCCGAGAAGGCCTCGAACCGGCGGCAGAGATCGAGGAAATCCTCTTTGGGCAGGGTGTAAAAACAGGTGGGCTCGATGGTTTTGAGGGTGCGCACCGAAAAGCCGTCGTTCAGCAGCATGGAGATGCCGCCGTACAGATCGCCCTCCCCCATCAGGCCGCTCAGGATTTTTTTGTTCTTTTCCTCGAAATAGCGCTCGGCCGCTCCTTTCTGGACGATGTGGAGGGCGGCTACCCGCGACTGTCCCTGGACGAACAGCACCTTGTTCTTGGGGTGGCGAACGACACCGAGCTTGGTGGCGATCTTTTCGATCACATTCTCCGGGAGAAAGGAAAAGGGGTCGATGCCCGCAAGAAACTTGCCGGCCTGGGTGGCGGCCATCAGTTCAGCGTAGGATTCGTCCAGCATGCGGCGGCTGAACTCATCCACAAAAAATTTCGAAATGCTGGGCTGCCGGGTGCAAAGCGACAGAAAATCCTTTTTGGAAAGCGCAAAGACGACCGTGTCGGTTTTGGCTCGCACGGTCCGGACGGCCAACCCGGCATTCATCAGCAAGGATATCCCGCCGAAGACATCCCTGGCCTGAAGCTCGCCGCTGAGGGTCTTCTGGCCTTTTTCCTCGTAGAACAGCTCCAGGCTGCCGCTGACAATCAGGATCACCTCTTCCACCACGGTTTTTCCCTGGAGCGCAAGGGCTTCCCCCTCGGCAAAGCGTTTGCGGATCATTTCCGGCGCAAGGTCCCGACGGTCCTGGACCGTCAGGGCGGCAAAGGGCGGGGTCTGGTTGAGGACATCCAGTGCGTTGGACTGCATAGCTCACCTGTGGTTGATTGCGGGCCTCGGCAAAACCCAATGCCGCGTCCTGCGTGTCTTTGGGGTGCGGGGGCCACACACACCCGGCCTTCCCGGGTTCGGCATCCTCAGTAGCGGATGCGGGCGTAATAGCTCTTCTGGGAGGCCGCGCGTGCGTCCCTCAGGGTATAGATCCCCTGCTTGGCCAGCAGCGGGATCAGTTTTAAAAAGATCTCGGCGGTGGCGATGGCGTCCCCCAGGGCGGTGTGCCGCCCGACGACGCTGACCCCCAACCGCCCGGAGATGGATTCCATGTCGTGACGACCCTGGGCGGGGTGCACCACGGATGACAGCAGCAGCGTGTCGAGGACCGGGTTGATGAACCGAATACCGGTCTCGGCTTCGGCCAGCTGCAGCATCAGCATGTCGAAGGCCGCATTGTGGGCCACCAGAATCGTCTCTTCCGTGTAGCGCTTAAAAAGGGGCAGCACGGTGGCGATGGGCGGCTGAGCCTTCAGCATTTCCGGCTGAATACCGTGGATTTCGACCGATTCCGGTGGCAGCGGCCGCTGCGGGTCGACCAACTGGTCAAAAAAATCCTCCTGGCGCAGACGAAAGTTGACGATGCGCACCGCCCCGATGGAAATGATGCGGTCACCGCCGCGGGGGTCGAGCCCGGTGGTTTCGGTATCGAACACGGTGTAGGTCAGTGCCGTCAGCAGGCGGTCATCCAGGTCCGGGCTTTGACCCGGCTGGTTGAAAAGATCGAAATCGTAAAATTCCGGCCGGCTTTCGGGCAGAATCGTGATGCTGCGGATACTGCACGCCGAATCGGATTGGCAGCTCGGCAAAAACAGGCGCAGATAGGCCGTGTTCTGCAGCCGCCGGCTGGAATGCGACCAGATTTCGGCATCGTGGTGCCCGATCACCTCCCGCAGGGTCAGGGGGATCGCCTCACCCGCGACGCTCAGTTCCTCGGCCTCCCACTGCCGCAGCGTTTCGATTTTAACCGGTTTTCCAATCCAGCGCAAATCAAGACACACAAAACGTCCCCGGCGCTCCAGACAGCAGTTGAAATCGCGCACCCCCACATGCGTCTTGAGCCGCTCCAGCAGAAACAAAACGGACAGCACGATGGAATAACTGTCCACGCGCACCCAGATGTCGTCCTCGCAGCCGTAGATGGCCAGCTTCAGCCCCAGCTTGGCCTCCGCCTTGCGCGCGATGGCCTCCACCAAGTCGCAGGCCGGCATGTGCACCAGCGGCCAGCGGGTTAAAACCTGACGGGAGTATGCCTCCTCGGAATCCGCGAGCAGCTCCCCGATCTGCAGCGCTTCCTCATGAATGATGGCCTTGAAGCGTTCGCTGTGCCCCGCCGCCATCTGCGGATAGGCGATCATGGCCTCGATGGCCGAACGGATGCCGCCTAAGCTGCCGCGCACCTTTTGCAGCAGCGACTTGAACAGGGCGTTCACCCGGCTGTCGATCTCCAGCTGGACGGTGATGTCATTGCAGATCAGGATAAAGCCGTTAAAATCGCGGCGGTTGTTTAAAACCGGCACGGCTTCGACCTGCAGCAGGCGGTCGCCCTCGCCCACCGCGACGAAGTGCGCCGCCGCACTGGCTTCACCACTGTTGAGCTTTTCGGCGATTTCATCCAGGGCGTGCACGATCAGGTTTTTGTCGATCACCGTAAAAATCGAACGGCCAAGCCCCATGAAGGGGTCCAGGCCGCTTGCCGTCGAACTGGCCGACAAGCGGTTGTGGGAGAGGTATTCCCGGGCGCGGTTGTTGAAAAACAGGATACGGCCGTCGGTGTTGCAGATCAGCACCCCTTCGGGCAGGTCGGCCATGAAGGCCGCCAGGATGTTTTTTTCGGTCTCGGCCTCGGCCTTGGCCAGCCGGATGCGTTCCTCGATCCGGCCCTGAAGGGCCTCCACCCGGTCGGCGTTCTCGTTGATGGCGGTCACCAGGCGGTCGACATCGCGGCTGCCCTGCATCGCAATGCGGTGCGACGGGTTTACGGTGTTGATCAGCGTGACTTCCTCGACCAGCTTGCTGAGGGGCAGGATGTAGACGTGAAAAACGCCGTCCACGGCGAATCCCAGGCCGGCCAGGAGCATGACGCCGACGGTGAAGACATAGATGAAGCTGCGGCTCAGGATATCGAGCAGCAGCGTGCGCTCGGCTAAGGTCAGCTGGATCCAGAAGAAGCCCACCAGCACCCCGATGATCAGAAAGACCGCGAGCACCCCCACCATCACGAACCACCAGAATCTGTTCCGGGTTCTCATGGCGGCCCTGCCAGCAGCTGGCGCACGGTGGCCGTGATCTGGGCGTTGGCGAAGGGTTTGGAAATAAATGCATCCGCCCCCAGGGCCATGCCTTTGGCAACGTCCATTTCGCCGGCCTTGGCGGAAAGAAGCACGATCTTGATCTCGCCGCACGCGGGATTTTCGCGAATTGCCTGACACACCGCATACCCGTCCAGGCCGGGGAGCATGATGTCCAGCAGGACGAGATCCGGTGCAAAACGCGCGACCGCCGCCAGGGCTTCTTCGCCGTCGACGGCGCTTTGTACCTCAAACCCGTTTTGCTCTAGCAGAAACGTCAGGGGGATCATAATACTGCTGTCATCCTCAACGATCAGGACTTTGGCGGCCATGGTTGCAGTACCGGATAGGGTGGTGGGTTTAAGCGGCTGGTTGGGCGCGCGCCCCGCGGGCTTCAGCGACTCCGTGCGGATGGGTGTCGCCTGCCCCGCGGGCGAGCCTTCCGGTGCGCCTCTTTGCAGACAGCCTTCAATGATCGCCGCCGCCGGGCTGCCGCAGGCGGTTTAACGTGTGGGGAACAGATCGGGCCAAGCCGCCCCCAGACAGAGGAATACCGGTTTGGCCCGAAACCCGTTCACGTCCGGGCCCCCGCCGCAGCAGGGGCCCGGTGCCAGTTCGATCACATTCGGCCTATCCCCAGACACCCCACCCGAAGGATGCCGTAAAAAGGATCGCGAAAGCGACCAGACCGATCATCCACCGATCTTCCTGTTTCATATCATATCTCCTTTCAGCGTCGCGGTCATCAGACTTCTCTGACCACGATCATGGTTTCCTTGTTGGCCCGCTCGATCTGGATCTCATTGGTGGTGGACATCTCGGCCTTGAAGCACAGCCCCCACATCATGATGATCCCCAGGATCCACCAGGCGATCTGCCAGGACCAC
>JAWOJK010000396.1:0-10337 GCA_046481705.1 Desulfobacterales bacterium
GATCCGATGACACGATGACAGGGAACCACAATTGGAATTCTATTCTTTCCCATAGCGGTACCTACCGCTCTCGCTGCTTTGGGATTTGTAGGCGGTCATGTCGGCCCCAGAGCTGGGGTCGTGCCGCACCAAGATTCGGGAGGTGTTAAGGCTCGGTACCCCGCTGGGTACCGCCATCCGCGGGGGCCTGAACAGAGGCGGTCCGTGGACGATGGCCCGAAGGCTGGCCGCGCAGTCCGGTATGACCACCCCATGGCTGAAGGATCAAGGTTTGTTGTCTGTCAAAGAACTGTGGGTGAAAATCCATTACCCGGCTACGGCTCGGTAACTCTGTGAACCGCCCGGTGGGGACCCGCATGCCGGGTGGTGTGGGGGCCGGGGGTTAGAAACCCCCGGCTACCCGATTAGCTTCCCAACCGTTTTATCATAAAAATAGAGGTTGATGGACACAAGGTCGAAAACTCCGCTGTGCCCCGGATTACAGATGGCGCTTGGTCCCGAGATACCGATGAATAGCCAAGCTTGGAAAAGAAATTGTCAGCTGTCGTGGTGAGCAGGTAGATCGTCCGTACGGCCTGAGCAAGCGCATGTTTCTCCGCGTGCACTACAAGCCGTTTGCCCACGCCGGCACCCCGGTGTTTCACCAAGACGGCCAGGGAACGAAGGAGGGCGACGTTCCCATAGACTTCAAGCCCAATAACACCAAATAATCCTGAACTGTCACCGGAAGCGAAGAAGTCCTTCAGGTGCGCCGGAGTGATATCCGAGACAGGAAGGTGACATTCCTGAAGAATGCGCTTAACATTTGTTTCATCCAGTTTTTGAATCATAGTGTCCATGGCCCTCTGTGCCAATGAAAGTGAGACACCGCACCCTTGAAAAATTAGTGTAGGGCGGATAGGAGTCTCATCCATGAAAACGACACTTGCACCCGAGCCGTCAAAAACCCGTTCCTCTTATCCGATCGCCCACCCTGAAGGTTCTCTCTCACACCAGTAACTGGCTTTTTCCTCTCTGGGGTGGATTGGCCGCCTCCTGGATCATCCTATTTAAACTGAGGGTTCCCAAGCTTCCCCTTGTCATTGGGCTGATCACCTGGATGCGCACTGCGAAAAGGGTGCTGATCCCATGGCATTGAAGGAACATCATCACTTCGCGGATTGCCCGATGCGCCGTCCAGGCCTCGCTGATCATTTGCAGCTTTTTTTGGGCAATCCCCCGAACCTCCTCAAGCCTTCCGATTTCCCCTTCAAAGATGTCGAGAGTTTTGTCGCCGAAATACTTTACGATCTTTTTCGCCGTTTTGGGGCCTACGCCCTTTATCAGACCCGATCCCAGGTATTTTTCAAGCGCCGTCGAGGTTGCCGGTTTCCTCTCGAAGGCTTCAGTGGCTCTGAACTGCCGACCGAATTTGGGATGGACTGTCCAGGACCCGTGAAATTCCATGGTGGCCCCGGCAAAAACCTTCGTCTGATGGACAATCACCGTTTCCTGCTGCTGGAGGTTGTCAAAGGACAGCACCCGCAGCACCGACCATCCGTTGTCGGGGTTGTGGTGGGTGACACGGTCCAAAATCCGACGGATTTTTTCGGTGATCCTTCCTGGGGGCTGGCCGCGATTATTTTTCATGTGGAAAAAGGGTAGGGGGGAAGTGTGTTCAGTGGGTTATTATGGGGGCACTGGAAAACCGCAATCCCAAATAACAGCTGGTTCAGTTGCCCTTTCTTCTCAGGCACCCCAAGTCTTTATACTTGACGACATTCCGCGGTTCAAGGATCATGTCCTCTCCGGATGCTTGATTTCGGCCATTATGGTCAAATGAAAGAGGGTGAAAAGCCAATTTCGATTGGGAGTAGATCATTGGTCCCAAAAGGACCCGATCCCGGATACAAAAGCGGATACAAAATGAGGGGAATGGATGGTCGTTTTCGTTTCCGGATGAAGGATTAAATTGAATTTTTTGAAAAGTTTTATTGCTGGGCGGTGCCGAAGCCCGCGGCGGCCGGCGGCCTAAGTTGCTTACGGAGTGGCGGGCCGAAGCGGCGGATTGGCCGCTGCGCTTACGCGGAGATAGTCCTGCAGGGCGTCGCGGGTGCTGGAAAAGGCCAGGTCCTGCCAGGGAATCTCCGCCGGCGCGAACAGGCGGGCATCCAAAGCCTCGTCGGCCGCCTCCAGTTGACCGCCGACCACTTCGGCCGCGTAAACCACGACCACGGTGGTGACCTGGGGATAGGAATAGACCCCCACCAGGGGGCCGATGGCCACCCGGAGGCGCACTTCCTCCCAGACTTCACGGGCGGCCGCTAGGGGCACCGGTTCTCCCACATCCACAAAGCCGCCCGGAATCACCCAGCGGCCATAGGCGGGCGGGATGGCGCGCTTGAGCAGTACGATCCGATTTTGCACTCGGGCGATGACACAGGCGGCGATCTTGGGGTCGAGGTAGAGCACGAAGTGGCACACCCCGCACCGCAGACGCGGTGGTTCACCGGGTTTCAGGCTTGCGAGCTGCAGCGGGCCTGCGCACTGGGGGCAGTAGCGATAAGTTTTGGCGCGTTCCATTGGGCGGGCGTCTTCCTGTTCGTGCCGAGGTCTGGGGCGGCGGCCGGCGGCTTTTTTAAAAATCTTGTTAACATATACCGAGAAAAGCGCAAATTGCAAATTTTCGGTTCGCTCCGCTGTTTTGGGTTGGATTTTTTCAGCACGGGGCAGGCTTGCATCCAACCGGCGGGTGGTGATATGAGCTCTGCGCGCCGCGAAGCGGTTTAGGATTGGTTTTAACCCCCCCCCGTTTAAATTGGAAGCCGGCGGACTTATCTTACCTCATTGTTTATCGGTGAGCGGCGGCTTTGCGGGGATCGCCCGTGACATTGTTGGTGAAGGCCAAGATGAAAAACAACCCGTTTGACCCACCCGTGCCCCGCGGGTCCCAAAAGGCCGACCGGGGGGCACCTGAAGCGACCCTGGCCGGCCTGCGCGACCAGATCGACGGCATCGACCGCCGGATCGTCGGGCTGCTGCAGGATCGCCAGACGGTGGTCGAAAAGGTGGTGGCGCTCAAAAAGGCCGCCCACCTGCCGGTGTATCACCCGGCCCGTGAGGAGAACCTGATTTCCGACCTGCGTGCCCAGGCGGTCGCCCATGGGCTGGATGCCGATTTTGTCGAAGAACTCTATCGCCGCATCATCCGACAGTCACGGGTGGCCCAGGCTGCTCGGCTATCCCGGCGGGGGGTGCGGCCCGGCGCCCGAATCCTGGTGGTGGGCGGCGGCGGCAGCATGGGGCGGTATTTCGTGCGCTGGTTTGGAGACGCCGGCTACCGCGTAAGTACGCTGGAACGCAACGACTGGGCGGCGGCAGCCGAGCGCTGCCGGGAGGTGGACCTGGTGCTGCTCTGCGTTCCCATCGACGTCACGGGAACCGTCGCCCGGCAATTGGGGCCCTATTTGCCGCCGAAGTGTGTACTGGCCGATATCACCAGCCTCAAAACCGACCCCCTGCAGGCCATGCTCGCGGCCCACCGGGGGCCGGTGCTGGGTCTGCATCCCCTGTTCGGACCGACCACCTCCAGCATGGACAAGCAGATCGTGGTGGTCACCCCCGGCCGCATGGACGATGCCTGCCAATGGGTGCTCGACCAGTTCGCGGCCTGGGGCAGCGTCGTGGTGCATGCCACCCCGGCGGAGCACGATCAAATCATGGGATTTGTCCAGGCCCTGCGCCATTTCGCGACCTTTGCCTTCGGCCAGTTTCTCTGCCGCAAAAACGCCAGTCTGAACCGCTCGCTTGAATTCTCGAGCCCGATCTATCGTCTGGAGTTGGGGATGGTGGGGCGGCTTTTCGCACAGGAGGCCGAACTGTATGCCGAAATCATTTTTGCCACCCCGCAGCGGCGGGAGATGTTGAAGGATTATATCGTTTCCCTCAGCAGCAATCTGGAGATGCTGGAAAAAGGGGATAAAAATAAATTCTGCGAGGAGTTCAGGCGGGTGTCCGAATGGTTTGGCCCCTTCGGGGAACAGGCCATCCGTGAGAGCTCCTATCTGATCGACAAATTGATCGAACGGTTCTGAGGCCCCCGCGCACTGGCGCGGCAGCCGGCCGATGAACCCAACGGCCGCCGGAACGGCGCTTGCTGCGCCGGCCGGTGGCGCTTTTGGAACGGAACAGGAAATTCAACCATGACGCAAACCGACTCGCAACAGCCGTTGCGCAATATTGCCATTATCGCCCACGTCGATCACGGCAAGACCACCCTGGTGGATGCCATGTTCAAACAGAGCGGGGTTTTTCGTGAGGGCCAACAGATGGACGACCGCATCATGGACCGCATGGACCTCGAGCGCGAGCGGGGCATCACGATCGCCGCCAAAAACTGTGCGATCGTCTGGCAGGGGGTCAAGATCAACATCATCGACACCCCCGGCCATGCCGATTTCGGAGGGGAGGTCGAGCGGGCGCTGTCCATGGTCGACGGGGCCCTGCTGCTGGTCGATGCCTCCGAGGGGCCGCTGCCCCAGACGCGCTTTGTGCTCAAAAAGACCCTCGAGGCCGGCCTCAAGGTCATCGTCGTGATCAACAAGATCGATCGCAAGGACGCGCGCCCCACGGCGATCCTGGATGCCATCTACGATTTGTTCATCGACCTGGATGCCAGCGAGACCCAGTTGGATTTCCCCTACCTCTATGCCATCGGACGCGACGGGGTGGCCATGGCCGCACCCGACGCGCCGGGGCAGGGCCTGGAGCTGCTGTTTGAAAAGATTATCGCCGAAATCCCTCCGCCGGCCTGCAAACCCGAAGCCCCTTTCCAGATGCTGGTCTCCGATCTGGGGTATTCGGATTACCTGGGGCGCCTGGCCATCGGCAAGGCGGTCAGCGGCGTGATCCGGCGCCGCGACAGCCTGGTCTGCCTGGGCGAGGACGGCGCTCCCCAGCCGCTTAAGATCTCGCGGCTGCAGGTCTACGAAGGGGTCGTGCTCAAGGATGTCGACGAGGTGCCGGCAGGCGATATCGTGGTTCTGGCGGGGATCGAGAATGTCAAGATCGGCGACACCATCTGCACCGGCGAAAACCATCGCCCCCTGAAACGCCTGCGGGTGGACGAGCCCACGGTTTCGATGCGCTTTTCGGCCAACACCTCGCCGTTTGCCGGCCAGGAGGGATCCATCGTTCAGGCCAGCAAGATCCGCGAGCGGCTGTTCAAGGAAACCCTGCGCAATGTGGCCCTCCAGCTCGAAGACACCGAAGAGCGCGACACTTTCCTGGTCAAGGGCCGCGGCGAATTTCAGATGGCGATTCTGATCGAGACCATGCGGCGGGAAGGATTTGAACTGGCGGTGGGTCGCCCGGAGGTGATATACAAGTCCAAGGATGGCCGCAAGCTGGAGCCCATCGAACACCTGCTGGTGGACTGTGATGACCGCTTTTTGGGGGTGGTGACCGAAAAACTGGCGATCCGCAAGGGGCAGATGACCAACCTGGTCAATCACGGGACCGGGCGGGTGCGCATCGAGTTTTCGATTCCGTCGCGATCGCTGATCGGCTACCGCGACGAATTTCTCACCGACACCCGCGGCACCGGCATTCTGAACAGTTATTTCGCCGGTTACGAGCTCTTCCGGGGGGAGTTCCCCTCGCGCTTTACCGGCTCGATCGTGTCCGATCGCAAGGGCAAGGCGGTGGCCTACGCGCTCTTTAACCTCGAGCCGCGCGGCCAGATTTTTATCGTGCCGGGCTGTCCGGTTTACGAAGGCATGATCGTCGGGGAGCACAACCGTGACAGCGACATCAACGTCAACCCCTGCAAGGAAAAAAAGCTGACCAACATGCGGGCGGCGGGGAAAGACGACAACGTGATTCTCTCACCGGTCAAAGCGATGACCCTCGAGCGCGCGATTCACTTTATCCGCCGCGACGAGCTGGTGGAGGTGACGCCCCACAGCATCCGGCTGCGCAAGGCCGTTTTGACGGCCCAGCAGCGCTACCAGCAGCGCAGCGTTAAACACGAAAACGGCGGCTGAGGCGCGTTGCGCGCGGCGTTGGCGCAGGTCGGGGGCCATCGCCCGGCGGCCCTCGGGCCGGAATTGCGAATTTGCCTGACGGAAGCGTTTTGAAATGAACCGGCTATCTAAAATATCAGTCCTCGTTTGGATGGCAGCGCTCATCCTGGCCGCCGGCCTGTCGGCTGCCGGGCCGGCCGGCGCCGCCACCGCTGAAACGGCTGCGACGGTGCTGCGCGAGGTCTTGGAGCGCGCGACCGACACCCACCATCTGTGGGTCGGCTGCGAACGGATCCATGCCGGCCAGGATCTGGTCCGGTTTTACCGCGGCCGCGGGTTTACCCCGATCTGGGTCCAAGCGGGCGGGCCCAGTGGGCAGGCACGGGACTTCGCCCGGGTCCTGGCCGATGCCGGCCGCCACGGCCTGACCCCCGACGAGTACCATTACACCTGCATCCGGGACTGGCTGAAATATTTCCGGGGCGGCGGGGGTGATCACGCTCTCATCTCGGCCCGTGCGCTGGCCGGATTTGATATTGTGATGACGGACGCCTTTATCACCTTTGCCTCCCACCTGGTGGGCGGCAAGGTGGACCCCGAGACCATTTACCCCCAGTGGGTGGCCCGCAAACGCTCGCTGGAGGTGCTCGAGGTCTTGGCAGCACTCGACACCCACGGCAGCATCGAGCAGCTGCTGGCAGCACTGGCCCCGGTGCACCCCGACTACCAGCGCCAGGTGGCCGCCGCTGAAGATCTTCGCCGCATTGCGGCCGCCGGCGGCTGGCCCAGCCTGCACCCCGCAAAAACCTTGCAACGCGATGACAACGATCCCGAGGTCCGAAAACTGCGGGAGCGGCTGGCGGTCAGCGGGGATCTGCGGGACCGCAGCCAGGCGGAGGCCTATTTTGATGCCGGCCTGGCCGGGGCCGTCGCCCGCTTTCAGCGGCGCCACGGCCTGGCGCCGGACGGGGTGGTGGGGCCGGCGACGCTGCGGGCGCTGAACGTATCCGCCGATCAGCGCCTGGCGCAGCTGCTACTGAACCTGGAGCGCTGGCGCTGGATCCCCCATGACCTTGGTCAGCGCCACATCCTGGTGAATGCCGCGGATTTCTCGCTGAGGGCGGTCGAAGGGGGCGTCCTGCGGCTGGCGATGCGGGTGATCGTGGGTGAAGCTTACCAGAAAACCCCGGTTTTCAGTCGGGAAATGCGCTACTTGGAGATCAACCCATACTGGAATGTGCCCCACTCGATTACCGTGGCGGAGTTTCTGCCCAAGATTCGCCGGGATCCCGGCTACCTGGCCGCCAACCGCTTCGAGCTGCTCTCCGACTGGCGTCCCGAAAGCACCGTCATCGACCCCGCCAACGTGAACTGGAACGCGACCCGAGAGGACCGTTTTCCCGGCCGCCTGCGCCAGCTGCCCGGCCCGTGGAACGCGCTTGGGCGCATCAAGTTCATGTTTCCCAACCCCTTCAATGTCTATCTGCACGACACCCCCGGGCGCAACCTGTTCTACCGCCAGCAGCGGGCGCTCAGTCACGGCTGCATCCGGCTGGAAAAGCCCCTGGAACTGGCGGCCTTCGTTCTCGAAGGTACCCCGGGGTGGGATCTGGCTGCGGTTCGGGCCGCGGTCGACAGCGGCGCCCGGCAGACGGTGCGGCCGGTGAAAGGTTGCATGGTGCACCTGCTCTACTGGACTGCATGGGTGGACGCAGACGGAACGATGAATTTCCGGGAGGACATCTATGAACGCGATGGGGTATTGTGGGCGGCACTGAATCGTAAGCCCGAAGATCGGGGGGCCGTCCCCCTGCGGTTAACCGGGGCGGCGGATTGGGAGCTGGTGGCCGAGCTGCCTACCAGGAGCGAACCGGCCCCACATCGACGTGAATAAATTCGTTGTAACGGCCGACCCCGCCGGCCTTCAGCTGCTGGGCCGTCTTGTGGATGCTGGCCAACGGAACGCCCTCCAGGCGGATGTCGGCGGCCATGCCCTGAACGTGGTAGCTGTTTTTGGCCACATTCCCGCTTTTTTGGCGCAGCAGGCGGTTGTAGTCCTCGGAGCGGAACCCCGAGATAAGCTCGACGCGCCGGTCCTGGGCGCCCAGCTGCTGCCGCAGGCGATCTATAAGCAGATAGAGACGCGGATTGATGGGGCCTACCTGGTTGCTGTGGTGGCAGCGAAAGAAGTGATTCAGGCGGCTGAGGGCTTTGGGTTCAAACGCACCGCGGGTGGTAAGGTAACGGATCTTCAGGTTCTCGTCGGTGTGGATATTGTAGAGTGTCAGACGTCCCGAACAGAATCGAGGCGGCAGGGCCGCGGTTGCCGTCAGGGCCGAAAGGGGCGCGAGGCTCGTCGCCATCGCGCCGGCGATAAACATTTTAAGGGCTTTGCGACGGGTGATACCGTCCTTGTTGGATGCAAAGCCTTGATGGGCGAGACTCTCCGCTTTTGAATGCATAGGCATGTCCGAAAACACCGGATCTTTAGCGTTAAGGGTATTTAGAGACTTGCTGTAGGTCATTTTCTTTAAAAAATCAACCGCCAATTTTTTACTGGCGAGACCTTGACGACGCTGTCGCCGTTTATCCTCTGCTATCGTCCGTTTTGCACTCAGGCTTGAGGGCTTCGATCCAAAAACAATGACGCAACCCGGCTCGCTCCCAACCCGTCGACCCCATCGCCGTTGCCCGGCGTGTTTTTCTGGCACAAGCCAAACCCCACAGGTCCCCGCTTGCGGGGCTGCTTCCGGAACCCGGGGAGCATACCGGAGAACATCATGCCGTTGTATGACTTAAACGAGTTCCTGCGGCTCTCATCGGCTCTCAACTACAACCTGAGTGCCGCCAGCCTGAACCGCTACAACATCCTGACGTTCATCATCCGCGGCCAAAAGCTGGACCCGGATGAAAAGGCGGACCGCGAATACAAGGCCATCGTCATGGAGGCCCTGAGCTATCTCTTCGGCGCTTTCGGTCAGAAACGGCGGCGGCTCGGTCCCATGGCGGTCCTGCACCCGCTGCGGGCGACGGCGCTCTTCGCGCGCTCGGAGAAAACCCTGAATCCCGTCGGGCTCCTGACGGCGCTGTTCCACGACATCCTGGAGGATGTACAATCAACCGATTTTGCGGCTCCCCAGTGGCGTCAACTGGAAGGTCAGCTCAGCGCCCTGCTGCAGCGTCTGCCGCCGCCGGCCGAAGAAAGCCTGACCCGCCGCTTGGTTCACCTCACTCGCCGCAGCGACGAATCCTACTTCCGCTACATCGGGCGGCTGCTGGACAACTCCCGCGGCGACCTGGAAACCGTCCGGGTGAAACTCGCCGACCGCCTGGACAATACCCTGGACATGCACATCGTGATGCAGGACCCGCTGGAGGGGATCGATTTTTTCGAAAACCTGTTTCAGATTCTTTTCGTCAACAATTTTTGCGGATACCTGCCCGACCAGGCCCACAGCCCGCCACTGGCCCTCAACGGCGCCAAACGACTCTATCAGCTCTTTAAAAACGCGGTTTTGCTGTCATTGATCCGTCAAAACGGGGTGGTGCGGGACGACCCGGTGGGCGAAAACATCTTCGACGCGCTCTGCGCCGCCAGCCTGAAAGAAGCCCAGCGCAACTTCATGCACGTGGTCGGCTACCATTTCACCGACATCGGTCATCAACGCACCCTGCTGCTGGAGGTCATGCAGTACTGTCACGGCGGCGGAAGCGATCGGGTCACCCGGCCGGACGAGCGCCAGCTGCTGGACGGGCTTTTTTCGACCTACTTCGGTCCGGACGCCAAGCAGGCCCGCGACGCGCGGCTGGACGACCTCTACCACAACAAGCCGCTGATGGTCTCCGCCGCCGTCGGTTTTATCGTGATTTTCTTGAGTTTTCTGAACGATCAGCACTATTACGTCAAGGGCATCAGCACCGAGGGGATCACCCCCCTGTAGCGCCGCCGGTCGTCCGCGTGCCCGAGGGCGGCGCTCAGCCTTGGGCCATGGCCTGTTCCAGGTCGGCGAGGATATCCTCCGGGGCTTCGATGCCCACCGACATCCGGATGAGGCCGTCGGAAATCCCGGCGGCTTGCCGCTCGGCCGGCGAGTAGGTGGCATGGGTCATGGAGGCCGGGTGCTGGATCAGGGTTTCGCAATCCCCCAAGCTCACCGCCAGCGTGCACAGGCGCAGGCGGTTCATCAGCTGTTTGCCTGCCGCCAGGCCACCTTTGATTTCAAAGGCGATCATCCCGCCGAAGGCCTTCATCTGGCGTCTGGCGATGGGGTGACCCGGGTGGGTCGCCAACCCGGGGTAGAACACCCGTGCGACTTTCGGGTGACCGGCCAGCCA
>JAWOJK010000046.1:0-11645 GCA_046481705.1 Desulfobacterales bacterium
GCGATAATGGATATTCCAAGAAGGTTGGGAATTTTAGTGGTTTTCGGCGTTCCGGTCATCGTCGGCGGCGGAATTGTCTATGCCCTCTTCGGCGATCTCAAACCGGTGTTGATCTACCAGGTGCTTCTGCTGCTCGTCGCCGGTGCGCTGGTCAGCAGATAAACCCCCTGTCCGGTAAGGGGCGCGGCAAAAATATTGGCGTATTGCGATTGCGCCGGCCTTCGGTTTGTCCACAAATTACCGCCGCGGCCCTGGGCCCTGAACCCTCAAAACTCCTTTGTCGACTTTTGCCGCGCCGTCGCCGGGAATGATTTCCTGCGGCGGCGCGGGGTGTTTAAATTGCTCTGCCCGTTTCGCCGTTTCCATTGCGGACTGGCGGGGCGCCGGCGCCCTTCGCGGTTCCACCCCGAAGCGGCCGCTTCCGAAGAGCAGTCAGATGGACAACAGCCACCTCCGCTACCCGATCCTGTGGTTTTTCCTGATCCTGTTCATGGTCTCCATCCTGCTGCTGGGCTGGCTGATGCGGCCGTTCATAGCGATTATCATTCTGGCCGCGGTGGTGAGCAGCGCCTTTCACCCGCTTTACTGGTTTTTGAATCGGTTCCGCGGGATTTCCCCCCGACTGGCCTCTCTGTTCACCTGCATGGTGATTTTTTTCATCCTGTTCATCCCGATTATTTTTCTGGTGGGAGTGCTGGCCAAAGAGGCCAATGATCTTTATCGCGAGGCCCTCAGCGCCGTGCTGGTCGGCGAAATCCGGCAACTGCTGGAAGGCAGCCGGCTGTTGGAGCGGGTCAATGCTTTCCTGGTCCCTTTTAATTTCCAGGTGACCGGCGAAACCCTCAACGCCGCTTTGACGGAACTTGCCAAGGAAGTCGGCCTGTTTCTCTACAAACAGGCCAATGCGATCGCCGCCAATACGCTTAGTTTTCTGTTCAATTTTTTCATGATGCTGCTGGTCAGCTTTTTTCTGCTGATTGACGGCGAGCGGCTGATGGCGTTTATCCTGGACCTCTCCCCACTGCCGCAGCGCCAGGATCAAATGCTGGTGCAGAAGTTCAGCGACATGGCGGGGGCCATTCTGATCGGCAACGGGATCTGCGGGTTGATCCAGGGCGTCCTCGGCGGCGCCCTGTTTGCCCTCTGCGGGTTGAGCTCACCCATTCTGTGGGGGGTGATCATGGCCATCCTGGCCTTTCTGCCCATCGTGGGGATCGGGGTGGTCTTGGTGCCGACCTCGGTATTCCTGTTGATGCAGGGCCGGATTGTAGCGGGTATTTTTTTTCTGGTTTTTTACGTGGTGGTTTCCTGCGGCATCGAGTATTTCTTCAAACCCAAACTGGTCGGCTCGCGGGTGCAGATGCACACCCTGATGGTGTTCCTCGCTATTCTGGGGGGAATGAAGATCTTCGGCATTCTGGGCATCATATACGGCCCTTTGGTGGTGACGGCTTTTCTGACCCTGACGGAAATTTACCGGGTCAACTACCAGGCGCTGATCGCACCCAGCGGCAAAGAGCTCTGAGCTGCGGCAGCTTCGATAATCGCTCCAACAAGGCTGCTGCTCAATTATTTACAGACGACGGCACCAGGCGTATCCACGTGACCGCGCGCGTTGCGCGCCATGGTCGGCACCCGGGGCGGCCCCGGGTTAGCCGCCGCCGGCAAAACGCGTTAAAGGCCCTCTGGCCGAAACCGTCAGGACTGAACCCACATGCAGACAGAATTTTACCCTGAAATCAGCATCGAGAAGGAGATGCGCAAATCCTATCTCGATTATGCCATGAGCGTTATCATCGGCCGGGCCCTGCCCGACGTGCGCGACGGGCTCAAGCCGGTTCACCGGCGGGTGCTCTTCGCCATGAGCGAACTCAACAACGACTGGAACAAACCCTACAAGAAATCGGCGCGTATCGTCGGTGACGTCATCGGTAAGTACCACCCCCACGGTGACTCGGCCGTGTACGACACGATTGTCCGGATGGCCCAGGACTTTTCCCTGCGCTATCCGTTGGTCGACGGCCAGGGCAACTTCGGCTCCATCGACGGCGATCCGGCGGCCGCCATGCGGTACACCGAAATCCGCATGACGCGCCTAGCGCACCAGATGCTGGCCGATCTGGACAAGGAAACCGTCGATTGGGTTCCCAACTACGACGAGTCCCTCAGCGAACCGGCCGTCATGCCGGCCAAAATACCCTCGCTGCTGATCAACGGGTCCTCCGGGATCGCCGTGGGCATGGCCACCAACATCCCGCCCCACAACATCACCGAAGCCGTCGACGCCATCACCGCCCTGATCGACACCCCCGAGCTCACCTCGGAGGAGTTGATGGCCTTCATCCCCGGACCGGATTTTCCCACGGCGGGGATTATTTACGGCACCCAGGGGATCTGCGAGGCCTACCAGACCGGGCGGGGAATTATCCGGGTGCGCGCGCGCGCCCATATTGAGGAGGACGACAAAACCCAGCGCGAAAGCATCATTGTCACCGAACTGCCCTATCAGGTCAACAAGGCCCGGCTGATTGAAAAGATCGCCGAGCTCGTCAAGAACAAGCAGATCGAGGGTATCAGTTTCGTGCGCGACGAGTCGGACCGTCAAGGCCTGCGGATTGCCATCGGGATCAAGCGCGACGCCATGGGGGGGGTCATCCTCAACCAGCTCTACAAGCACACCCAGATGTCCAACAGCTTCGGCATCATCCTCCTGGCCGTGGTCGACGGCCGCCCGGAGCTGCTCTCGCTGCGCGAAATCCTGGACCACTTCATCGACCACCGCAAGCAAATCATCCTCCGGCGCACCCGCTACGACCTGAAAAAAGCCGAAGCGCGGGCCCACATCCTGGAAGGTCTCAAG
The DNA here is from genome assembly GCA_046481705.1 of Desulfobacterales bacterium. Taxonomy (GTDB): domain Bacteria; phylum Desulfobacterota; class Desulfobacteria; order Desulfobacterales; family JAABRJ01; genus JAABRJ01. Next base: position 2,861 of record JAWOJK010000046.1, read on the forward strand.
ACCGCGCTGGACAATCTCGACGCGGTGGTCAGCATGATCCGCCAGTCCAGTTCCCCGGTCGAGGCCAAAAGCCGCCTGATGGCGGCCTTTGCCTTGACCGACATCCAGGCGCAGGCTATTCTGGACATGCGTCTGCAGCGGCTGACCGGGCTGGAGCGCGATAAAATCGTCGAGGAGTATGAAACCGTGCTCAAGGACATCGCCCGCTTCCGCGAAATCCTTGCCAGTGAGCGCCTCGTGCTTGACATCATCCAGGAAGAACTGCGCGAGATCAAGGCCGAGTTCGGCGACGGGCGCCGCACCGAAATCGTTGAAGCCGCCCCGGATATCAGCATTGAGGATATGATCGCCGAAGAGGACATGGTGGTCACCATCTCCAACAGCGGCTACATCAAGCGCAACCCGTTGAGCCTCTACCAGAGCCAGCGGCGCGGCGGCAGGGGCAAAACCGCCATGGGGACCAAGGACGAGGATTTCGTCGAGCACCTTTTCGTGGCCTCCACCCACCACTTTCTGCTCTTTTTCACCAACCGCGGCAAGGTTTACTGGCGCAAGGTCTACGATCTGCCCCAGGCCGGCCGCCAGAGCCGGGGCAAGGCGATCGTCAACCTGCTGGATTTCGAAGAGGGCGAGAACCTCACCACCGTTTTGGCGGTCCCGGCTTTTGAACCCGGGCACCATGTCCTGATGGCCACCAAGAACGGGGTGATCAAGAAGACGGACCTCATGGCTTTCAGCCGCCCACGGGCCGGCGGGATTATTGCCGTGGACCTGATGGAGGGCGACGAGCTGATCGCGGCACGCATCACCGACGGCACCCTCAACGTTTTCCTGGGCTCCGCGACGGGCCAGTCGATTCGTTTCCTCGAATCCGAGGTGCGTCCCAGCGGTCGGACCGCCCGCGGGGTGCGGGGCATGACACTCTCGCCGGGTGACCGCATCGTCAGCATGGAAGTCCTCAGCCACGGGCAGGCGCTGTTCACGGCCACCGAAAACGGCTTTGGCAAACGGACCCTGATTGATGAATACCCGGTTCAAAGACGCGGCGGCAAGGGGGTCATCACCATCAAGACAACCGAGCGCAACGGTCTCGTGGTCGCCATCCACCTGGTGGAGGAAGACGATGACGTGATGCTGATCACCGATCGCGGCAAGATCATCCGCATTCCCGTCAACGGCATCTCGGTCATCAGTCGCAATACCCAGGGGGTCACCCTCATGGGCATGGAGCCCGATGAGCGCATCGTCAGCACCGCCAGACTGGCGGAAAAGGAAGAAGAGGAATGAAGCCAACATCAGATAGCGGCAGCCTTCGCATCGCCGTGATCGGGGCCGGCAGCTGGGGTACGGCGCTTGCCAACCTGCTGGCCGGCAAAGGCTACCCGGTGCAGCAGTGGGTCTTCGAGGCGGAGGTCAGGGACCAGATCCTCAACCACCGCGAAAACCAGGTATTCCTGCCGGGTGTCACCCTTTCCGAAAACCTGACGCCTTCAAACGATCTGCAGGCGGTTGTGGCCGAAAAGGACCTTCTGCTGGTGGTCGTCCCCTCGCATGTCATGCGTGCGGTCACCCGCGATATGGCCGCGAGCATCACCGGGGCCCCGGTGGTGGTGTCGGCCTCCAAAGGCATCGAGAACATCACCCACCTCACCATGTCGGGGATCCTGAGCGAAACCCTGCCCATGATTCCGGAATCCCGCCTGGCGGTTTTGTCGGGTCCCAGTTTTGCCCGCGAGGTGGCTCGCAACGTGCCGACTGCGGTGACCTTGGCCGCCCGCGACGACGGGGTCGCACGGCTGGTGCAGGAAGCATTTGCCACCCCATTTTTCCGGGTCTACACCAGCCGCGATCTGGTCGGAGTCGAGCTGGGCGGTGCGGTCAAGAACGTGATCGCGATTGCCGCCGGAATCATCGACGGACTGGGGCTGGGTTTGAATACGCGTGCGGCCCTGATCACCCGGGGGCTCACCGAGATTCGCCGGCTGGGTCTCCGGCTGGGGGCTAATCCCCGCACCTTCACCGGCTTGGCCGGTATCGGTGATCTGCTGCTGACCTGCACCGGGGATCTGTCGCGCAACCACACGGTGGGCAAGAAAATCGGTCAAGGGATGAAACTGTCGCAGATCCTGGGTGAAATGCGGATGGTGGCCGAAGGGGTTAAAACGGCCAAGTCGGTCTACAATCTTTCCCGCAAACTAGGGGTCGAAATGCCCATTTCACACGAAATCTACCACATCCTCTATGACGATGAATCCCCCCGGAAAGCCCTTCAGCACCTGATGACCCGGGACCTCAAGCATGAACTGGATGACTGCTGACCCGGGGCCCTGAGATGAATTGGATTCGATGATCCCCAGCACGTCACACAAAGCAGACGGGCACCGGCAGCGGCTGCGGGAACGGTTTCTGGCAGCCGGGCTTGCCGGTTTCCACGACTACGAGGTGATCGAGCTGCTGCTCACCCTGGCGACCCCGCGCAGGGACTGCAAGGCGTCCGCCAAAGCGGCGCTGGTGCGCTTTAAAACCCTGCAGGGGGTGCTGGAAGCCTCATCGGCGGAGCTGACCCAGGTCGCGGGCATCGGACCCCGCAACGCTTTGGGGGTCCGCCTGGTCAAAGCGGTGGCCGAACGCTATCTCGAAAGCAAGGTCCTGACCGGCGACCCGCTCAGCAACTCCCGCGCGCTTTTCGACTTTCTTTACGGCAGCCTGCGCGACCGCCCGCGGGAATGTTTCAAAGCGCTCTATCTGGATGTCCGCAATCGGGTGCTGGCCAGCGAAGACCTTTTCGAGGGGACCCTGACCGCCAGTTCGGTCTACCCCCGCGAGGTGGTGCGCGCCGCCCTCGCGCACCATGCGGCGGCGCTGATTTTCGCACACAACCACCCCTCCGGAGACCCGGCACCGTCCGCGGAAGACGTGGCCCTCACGCGGCAGCTGGTCTTTGCCTGCCGCGTGATGGGCATTACGGTTCACGAGCACATCATCGTGGGCAACAACCGCTATTTCAGCTTTGCCGACAGCGGCCAGATTGCCCGTATGAACCGGGAATTCGAAGACCGGCGCCCCTAAGGGATCCGACCGCGGCAGCGCGCTATCCCAGCGAGAAGGAAGTTCCATGGACCCCAAACCCACCCGATACCCACCCTGCTTTGGGGATTTAAAAACTGTTTTTCCCAAAGGTCCAGACGGCTTGCGGCATACCCCGCGGCAATGCATGATCTGCGTTTTCAAAACCGAATGCCTGCGCAGCGCCATGGACGGCGCCGATGGTCTGGGGGTCCGGGAGGAATCGGTCGACCGGGCTTACGCCGCCGGCATGATCGGTTTTTTTCAGCGCTGGTCCCGAAAAAAAGATCTCCGCCGCCGGCAGGCCGATTCCAAAGACCCCGAGGGCTCAGATGGCGCCTGAATTGCCGCCCGTCCGCCGCCGGCCTGAGGCGGGTGGTAATGCCCATCACAAGGCTTCTGGCACCCCCAAATATCTGCTGCCCCTGCTGCTTTCCGGGATTGTCGCGGCAGTGGTCGCCTGGTATTTCGCCGGCCCGATCTGGGCTTTGCTGTATCGGGGCTGGCACTTTCTGGCCGACCGCGCGGCGGTGGAAGCTTATATCGCCTCTTTCGGGCTCTGGGCGCCGCTGATCTTCATGGCCCTGCAGGTGCTGCAGGTGATTTTCGCACCGGTGCCCGGGGAAGCCACCGGTTTTATCGGGGGCTATCTTTTCGGCACCGCGCTGGGCTTCCTGTATTCCAGCCTCGCCCTGACGGCGGGCTCCGGGATTAATTTCGCCATCGGGCGTTTTTTAGGCAAGCGCTATGTCCGCAAACTGATCCCCGCTGAAAAACTGGCGCGCTTTAACAGCCTTCTCAAACACCAGGGGCTCATCGTGGTCTTCTGGCTGTTTGTGCTGCCCGGTTTTCCCAAAGACTACCTCTGCCTTTTTCTGGGCATCAGTTCGCTGCCGTGGAAAGTGTTTTTGATCCTGGCGGCCATTGGGCGGATGCCGGGGACGTTGCTGCTCAGCCTGCAGGGCTCCGCGATTTACGAGCGCATGTACGGCGTATTCGGCCTGGTGCTGGGGGTTTGTCTGCTGGCGGGGCTGCTGGCCTACCGCTTCCGTGAGGCGATCTACCGCTGGGTGGAGCGCATGAACTCCCATTGAGACGGGTGCATCGCGGCTGGCTGGTGGGAGCCGCTTCCAGTTTGGGGCCCAAGGGTCGATAATGAAAATGGTTACTGTATGAAAAAATGACCGTTAACCGGCTGGTGGTCGCCAAAGCCATTAGAACTTAAAGCAAAATACATATCGGGCAAGGAGATCAGGGTGGCATTCTGGAGTGTGCGGGAGGAACTGAGTCAGGCGAACCGCTTGCGGCGGTCTTATTATGAAATTCTGCGGGACGAACTGGACCAGTACATGCTTCGCCATGCGCTGACGGATTCCTACTGCCGATTCTGCGGCCAGGGGGAAGATTACCCCTTTGTGGAAAAGCGCGAACTCAAGCCAAGGGCGCGAATCCCGGACGTCGAATACGAGTGCCAGAACGCTTTCCTGGTGATTTTTGTGGAAGACACGATTCCACCGGCCTACAAAAAATACATCCGCTTTTTCGATGTCAACAGGACCACCAAGACCAATTTGCTGCAGTCCAAGACCCTGCTGCTGGGGGATAATTTCGACCGCAATCAGAAGTATTTGGATTCCGTTCATTTTTACGATTTCGTAAAAATCCTGCTGCCGGTGGATTACGCCCTGCTGATCCAACGCGACCCGAGCACCCGCAGCCGTGATCGCTACTGCCTGTCGCACTTCCACGTGCGCATCGACTGGCCGATCGCCGATGCCGCCGAGGACCTCGCTCGCGGTCTGCGCTATATCTCCAAGGACCTCTACGAAAGAGGCGACAAGTACGCCGAGGATATTCAGAAAAAATTCTTCGAGTATTACGGGCTCCCGGTAATGGCCGGTGGGCGCCGCACGGCGGCCATCGTCGCGGCCCAGTACCTCAAGCGGATCCCCTGTATCAGCACGGTTTACGCCAGCAGCAGCGAATCGCGGGCCCTGATGCGGATTTCCGAGAGGGGGGTCTCAAAGGCGGTGCTGATGAAACTTTCCGTCGATGACATGGCCCGGATCGCCACCGAGAGCAAGATGGTCTTGCGGACCTTCAAAAAGAACTATCTGGTGGAGCACTGCGGTAAGAACGGCATCTGTCTTTTTCAAACAACCTACACTTATACCGACCACTCCCGCCGGCCGGATGACGGCAAGCTTCGTGACATCAAGCCCGATCTCAACTGGTTGTCCGTCGACGGGCAGCATATCCTTCCCAAACCGGGGGTCTGGAAATATCCACCCCTGTCCATCAACATGATCTATTCCTGAGGATTTCGCACCCACCCAATCCCACCCCACCTGAGCCGTGATGCTGGCGGGCGTCGGTGGCGGTGAGGGTCTCAGAGGACCTTCATCATCGCGGTTTCGTCGCAGTCCGGAAATTTGACGCAGGTGATGCAGCCGGACCATATCTTGAGGGGCAGTTCGGCGCGGTCGATGACCGTGAAGCCGAATTTGCGGAAGAAACCCGGCTGGTAGGTGAGGGTGAAGACCTTCCGGATGTTGTAGGCCCGGGCTTCGGTGAGGGCCGTTGCGGCCAGCTGGTAGCCGATGTGTCGGCCCACATGCTCGGGTCTGACGGCCAGGGATCGGATTTCGGCGAGATCCTCCCAGCAGAACTGCAGTGCGCAGCAGCCGAGGATCATACCGTTATCCGCCGCTTGCCAGACATAAAAATCGCGGACATGATCGTAAAGCTCGCTCAAGGGGCGGGCCAGCAATTTGCCCTGGCGGCCGTATTCCTGCAGCAGACCGTGGATAGCCTTGATGTCCTTTATGCTGGCTTTGCGGATCATGGCCGGCTCTATAGCATGTGAAGAGGGGAAGTCAAACGGAAAAGTGGCGGCGATCGATGCCTGTCATTGGGCCGCGCGGGCAACACGAATCCCCCTGGCAGGATATGAGGGCATGCGGGCGGCCTAAAATCGGGATTCAGGCGGGGGCCGGTGTGTGCACCCAGCGAACCCAACTGGAAAGGCAGTTTCAGCACGCCATCCACACGGGTGTTTCGCGGCGTTTCGCACCAGCCGGTGACTTTTGCGTTGGACAGACTGCAGTCGCATGAGTAAATTTAATGCTGGAAAACTAGACGGGCGATGCCGACTGCGCACGGGAATCATTTTGGCGCCACGAGGCCTGCGGGCGGGGAAAACCCCATCAGCTCGAATGAACCTCTCACCAAGGATCGAAGGGTTCCACCATGAGCGATGAACCACATCATCATCACGACCACGGAAGTGACGAGCACGCCGGCCACGACGAGCATGAGGGGCATTCCCCCGAGATGTTCCGGGACAAATTCTGGCTCTCCCTGATCCTCACCATTCCGGTGCTCTTCTGGTCGGCGCACATCCAGAAGCTCCTGGGCTACCAGGCACCGGAATTTACCGGTTCAGCCTGGATTCCCGCCGTTCTTGCCACGGCGGTCTTTCTGTACGGCGGGATTGTCTTCCTCAAGGGCGCGTGGCGGGAGCTGAAAGCCCGACTGCCGGGAATGATGACCCTCATCTCGCTGGCCATCATGGTCGCTTTTCTATTCTCCTGGGTCGTTCAGCTCGGGCTGCTTCGAGCCCAGGCGCTCTGGTGGGAGTTGGCCACGCTGGTTGCGATCATGCTCCTGGGTCACTGGATCGAGATGCGGTCCATCGATCAGGCCCAGGGGGCCCTCCAGGAGTTGGCCAAACTCCTTCCGGACACGGCCACACGGATAACCGACGAAGGCGAGGAGGAGGTCGCGGTCAGCAAAGTCCGGGAGGGGGACCTGGTGCTGGTGCGTCCGGGCGAGCGCGTTCCGGTGGACGGCGTGGTGCGCAAGGGGGAAAGCGACCTCAACGAGGCGATGATCACCGGCGAGTCCCGGCCGGTGAAGAAGCAGGAAGGCGACGAGGTGGTCGCCGCGACCATCAACGGCGAGGGCTCGCTTCGCATCGAGGTCACCGGAACGGGTGAGAACACCAAGCTCAGCGGCATCATGCGGTTCGTGGCCGACGCCCAGAAGTCCAAGTCCAGAGCGCAGCATCTGGCCGACCGCGCAGCCCAACTTCTCACCGGCGTGGCCATTCTCAGCGGTGTCCTGACCCTGGTGGTGTGGCAATTCGTGGGCGCATCCATCGACTTCTCGATCATCCGGATGGTGACGGTTCTGGTTATCGCTTGCCCCCACGCGCTGGGACTGGCCGTGCCTCTGGTGGTCGCCATCTCCACGACGCTGGGGGCTCGGGGGGGGCTCCTGGTGCGGGATCGACGGGGTCTGGAGGAGGCCCGCAACCTGAACACCGTGATTTTCGACAAAACGGGAACGCTCACCCTGGGCGAATTCAGGGTCGTGCACCTGTCCGTGGCGGAAGGCTCGTCAGAGGACGACCTGCTCGGGATCGCTGCGGGCGTCGAATCGGAATCCGAGCACCCCATCGCCCGGGGCATCGTGAAGACCGCAGAGGAAAAGGGCATCGAGGTCCCTGCCGCTGACAGCTTTCGTGCCCTGACCGGCAAGGGCGTGGCGGCCACTGTGGATGGCACCGAGTATTACATGGGCGGGCCAGCGCTCCTCGAGGCGGAGGATGCGGAGGTGCCCCCGACCCTCCGGGAAGCCGCCGAGGCCGCGGCAGACCGCGGGCAGGCCGCCATCTACCTGGTCCGCGATGGTCAGGCCCTGGCGGTTTTCGCCGTGGCCGACGCGATCCGCGAGGAAAGCCGGGAGGCAATCCGTACGCTCCACGAACGCGGCATCGAGGTGGCGATGCTCACCGGCGACGCCCAAGCGGTGGCCCGCGCGGTGGCCGAGGAACTGGGAATCGATACCGTCTTCGCCGAGGTGCTCCCCGAGGACAAGGCCTCCAAGGTCAAGGAACTGCAGGAACAGGGGAAGATGGTGGCCATGGTAGGCGACGGGGTGAACGATGCACCCGCGCTGGCCACCGCCGACGTCGGGATTGCGATCGGCGCCGGGACCGACGTGGCGGTGGAAGCCGGTCACATCGTGCTGGTGCGCTCCGATCCGCGCGACATCCCCAAGATCATCGCACTGTCACGCGCCACATACCGGAAGATGCTGCAGAACCTGTGGTGGGCGGCGGGCTACAACATCTTTGCGATTCCCCTGGCCGCAGGCGTGCTTGCGGCGTGGGGCATCCTCCTCACGCCGGCCATCGGGGCGGTCTTGATGTCGGCGAGCACGGTAGTGGTGGCGCTCAACGCCCAGCTGCTTAATCGGACACGGCTCTGATGACGTCCGCAAGCCGCCCGAATCGGGCAATGTGAATGTTTCCCCGCAGTTTTTGACAGATACGAAACCCTGATCCTTGAGCCATTGGGGTGGGTTATGACATCCAGGGCCAAGAGTGCGTGTCACCCATGGGTAACATCTTAAAGAATTTTTTGAACGGCCCTCCATGGTGCTGTTGTCCGGGCTGCTCTATACCCTGGGGCGAACCGTCAGCTATTTTGCCGTGGCGTTTATCGCAGTGAAGAGTCTCATCTCCGTGCCTTCGGTTTCCATGTTTTTACAGAGCCGGATGAATCAATTCTTAGGCCCCATTTTGCTCATCGTCGGGGTGACCGCGCCGGCCAATCGCCAACGACAACTGATCCTCTCTCACCAAGACAATGGCTTTACCCAACATCTGGCACAAAATCACTTCTTCGACCTCTGCCGGCTGCAGGGCGTTCGG
>JAWOJK010000068.1:0-7582 GCA_046481705.1 Desulfobacterales bacterium
TTTCATTTTGATCCATCCTCCAGCCATTCTGCAGCACATGGCCGCCGCATTGGAGTGGCATTCACCCAATAATCCATTTTTTCCAAAGAAAATTGTCACCTTCCCGGTTTCCATTTCGGCAAAGGAAACAAAGCCGCCATTCAGAGCATGGAAACGGGTGAGAAACAGAACCAGGCTGGCGGCGACCGCAAGAGTTAAGTCAATGGACTACATATCCAATGAGCCTGAAAATGACGAGGAAAATCAAATGGCTGCAACAGCCTGTGCCCAAAATGTGCCCAATAAAAGACTCTACACAATCAAAGAGCTGGTCGCGGAAATCGGAGCGACCAAATGGTTCTGGCGGAGCCAGATATGGGACGGGCAGCTTCCCTACGTTCAGGTCGGGCGGAAAATGTTCATTGATCGATTGGATCTCGAAGCTTTCATTCAAAAGAACAAAATCAGCAATTAAGGTTCAAATCAAAAACCGCATTCAAGGCACTTTCGCAGTTCCAGAACGAAAGTGCCTTTTTTTTAAATAACCGGTTGAAACGGGATGGGATGATAGGATAGATTACAGAATCCCATCTTGAGCCCGTCAAGGTCGAGATGGAGGTAGAACATGGGCAGTTTGTATCAACGAGGTAAGGTGTGGTGGATCAAGTATTACCGCAACGGCAAGCATTATAGGGAAAGCTCTGGGTCCACTAAAAAAATGGTGGCCAAGAAGCTGTTGGACCGGCGAGAGGGAAATATTGCCCAGGGCAAGCTCCCCGGCGTTCACTTCGAAAGGGTCACCTTCGATCAGCTGGCCGAGGACTTTCTGCGGGACTATCGGATCAACCAGAGAAAATCAATTAAAAGGGCGGAAAGGAGTGTGGGCGTACTCAAAAACTTTTTCGAGGGTTATCGCGTTCCCGACATCAACACCCCCAAAATCAGGGAATATGTTGAGGAACGGATGCAGGATGACGCCGCTAACGCCACCATCAACAGGGAGCTGGCCGCCTTGAAACGGATGTTGAATCTTGGCAGGAATCAATCGCCGCCTTTGGTGGATCGCGTGCCGTACATCCCCATGCTAAGGGAGAACAACGCAAGAAAGGGTTTCTTCGAGCATGGTGAATACCTGGCATTGAGAGAGGCGTTGCCAAGCTATTTGAGGGATTTCGTTACGTTCGCCTATAAAACGGGCTGGCGTATATCGGAAATTGCGACGCTGACATGGAATCAGGTCGACCGAAAGCAGGGTATCGTCCGGCTTGAAGTCGGCGAAACAAAAAATGATGAAGCGAGAACCGTCTATCTCGATTCTGAAATCAAGGCGATTTTCGACGCGTTATGGAAAAATAGGAATTCCCTGCTCCCCTGGGTTTTCCTCAATAGGTCCCGAAATGACAGGATAAAACGATTTGACAAGGCTTGGGAAAAAGCTTGCAAAGACGCCAAGATTGGCTTAAGACATTTCCACGATTTCAGGCGGACAGCGGTGAGAAACATGGTTCGCTCCGGCGTGCCCGAGAGGGTGGCGATGATGATCTCGGGACACAAGACGCGGTCGGTATTCGACCGGTACAACATCGTTAATGACGCCGATCTGAAGGCCGCTGCCCAGCGGCAGGAAAAATACCTCGAAAAATTCATGGGCACAATTTCGGGCACAATTCATGAAATTTGCACAAAAAAGCACACCGAAAAAGCCTCGTAACACACTGTAATAATTGCCTAAGCCCCCGTAGCTCAGTGGATAGAGCAATGGATTCCTAATCCATGTGCCGCAGGTCCGATTCCTGCCGGGGGCACCTGTAAAATCAATGGGTTGGCCTTTTGGGGGCTAACCCTTTTTTATTGCTGTGTGAGAATCTGTGTGAGACTTTTCCCGAACAAGTTCGAAAATTCTAATGGCATCACGCTCTGAGTTGGCCACACTGTGGAGGCAAATCTCGGTTGTCGTTCGGTTCTCATGACCAAGAAGTCGCTGGATCGACCCTATCGGAATTTCGCTTAACTCGGTGTCCGTTGGCATTAAACTACAATAAGCGGATCTGGCCAAGGCAGAAGCACATCGCCGATAGGACGGGCGCAGTGGCTGGCGGTACCCCCCTTCTCCAACATCCATTGCGCCAAGCATAGCCCGGCCGGAGACCTCGTGGCATGCGCCGGCGCAGATGGTCAGATCGGCCTTTACGAACTTCATTCATGGGAACTGATAGCAAAAACAACGTGGTTCGAGCCGGTTCTAGCCCCGATGGGAAGCTGTTGGCCGCGATTTCTTCGGGGCAACGACTGGTGGTCGGAGATGTCGCCACGTTGGAACCGATATGTGAGTCTCCCGAGGTATTGGACACCCTGCTCGGGAGAAGATACAGGCCGAGAGTTGCGTGGTCCCCGGATTCTTCCTTGTTTGCGGTAAACCGATTGACGGGTCTCATCGAGATCTGGGGCGTCTGACGTTGGCCGGCGTATTCATCAACTGCCGACAAGTAAGGACCTCGGCAAAAAATAATTCCACATATTGCTTGCCTTTTGGCCCGCCGCATACTGGACCCGTTTCTGGTTGCCGAGCGGCGCTCCCTGCCCCGATGTGACTCCCCCGCCTGCGCCGCCTGCGAATTTGCGGACCAAAATGGGTGCACTGCCGGGCCCCGGTCACGGGGTTAGCTGCCGTCCCGCGGGTCGGAAGTTTCGCGCAGGTGCAGCGCGGCGCGGGCGATGAGGTAGGCGCTGACCGGGGCGGTGGCGAAGAGAAAGAGGGTCACGAGCAGTTCGTGGAGGCTCAGTCCTTCCCCGCGGCCGCTGAAATGCAGGGCCGAGGCGATGAGAATGCCGCCGACGCCGAGGGTGGTGGCTTTGGTCGGCCCGTGCAGTCTGGTGAAGAGGTCGGGCAGGCGGGCCAGACCGATGGAACCGATGAGGGCGAAGACCCCGCCGATCAGCAGGAAGAGGGAGATGAGCGCTTCGAGAACGGGTGACGTCATGGAGCACTCCTATTCGATGATGTCGCCGCGCAGGAGGTACTTGCACAGGGCCACGGTGCCGACGAAGCCCATCACGGCGATCAGCAGGGCCGCCTCGAAGAATTCCGTCAGGTCCTGGTGGATGCCCAGGAGGACCAGCAGGGCGATGGTGTTGATGGCCATGGTGTCCAGTGCCAGGATGCGGTCGGGCAGGCCGGGGCCTTGGCACAGTCTCCAGAAGTTGAGCAGCAGGGCGGCGCCGATGCAGAAGAAGGCCGCTGGGATGGCGATGGTCAGCATGGGAAGATCTCCTTCAGGGGGGCTTCGTAGCGTGTCTTGATGCGTGCAACCAATTCGGCCTCGTCGTCCAGGTCCAGAACGTGGATGAGCAGGGCGCTGCGGTCCGGGGCCAGGCCGGAGGAGACCGTGCCGGGCGTAAGGGAGACGGTATGGGCCAGCACGGTGATGGCGAAATCGCTCCCGAGGTCCAGCGGGAGGCGGATGAAACCCGGGCGCAGCCGCCGCGCCGGGCTGAGGATCAGGCGCGCCACGGCGAGGTTGGCGATGACGATGTCCCAGAGAAAAACGGCGATGTAAACCGCCACGGCCAGGGGGCGGGCCATGCGCGGCCTGTCGGGCCAGAACCGCGCCGTGAAAAGCGGCAGGCCTACGGCCAGCATCGCCCCGAGGACCATCTGGCCCGGCGCGGTGGAGTTGGCCAGCAGAAGCCAGACGAGCCACAGGAACAGGCTCGTCGTCGGCTGCGGGAACCAGGTCTTCATGGCCTCCCCCCTCCCAGGACGGCCTGGATGTATGCTTCGGGGTTGATGAGCTGTGCGGCGGCTTCGCCGGCGTAGCGGGCCACCGGTTCGGCCAGGACCGCCAGGGCAAGACCGGCCAGGAGAAGCGCCAGCGCCGGCGCAAGCCCGGCCCAGGAGACGGAGGCCCCGGAGATCGATACCCCCTCGGTTCTCCAGAACAGCGAACTGCCGCAGCGCGCCAGGCTCCACAGGCCCAGCAGGCCGCCGGCCAGGATGACCGTCCACACCCATGGGGCCTGGCCGGTTGTGGCCGCCTGAAGGAGCAGGACCTTACCGATGAAGCCGGACGACGGCGGCAAACCGGCCACGGCCATGGTTCCCAGCAAGAAGGCCGTTCCCAGCCTGCCGGCCTGGGAGAGGGGCGGCCCGGGCCCCAGGGTGTCGCCTGCGGGGCCGCGCTGGCGGGCGATGTGACCTGAGAGCAGGAAAAGGCCGCCGGTGACCAGGGTGGTGTGGGGCAGGTAGTAGAGGGCCGCGGCGATGCCGGCCGTGCTCCACAGGCCGATGCCGGCCAGCAGAGTGCCTACGGAGACGATGACCAGGTGGGCCAGGATTTCCCGCAGGCTCTCGCCGCCCAGGATGCCGAGGGTTCCCCAGACCACGGTGGCAAGCGCCAAGGGCAGGAGCAACCCGGCGGCCTCGGGAAGCGGTCCGCCTGGGGTGAAGATCAGGGACTGGGTGCGCAGTACGGCGTAGACCCCGACCTTGGTCATGATGGCGAAGAGGGCGGCCACGGAGGGCAGCGCGGCGGAGTAAAGGCCCGGCAGCCAGGTCATGAGCGGCAGCACGGCGGCCTTGAGACCGAAAACGGTCAGCAGCAGGAGCGAAGCGGCGCGCAGCAGCGCGGTTTGTTCCGGGGAAGCGTTCGCCACGGCCCCGGCCAGGTCGGCCATGTTGAGGGTGCCGCAGGCGCCGTAGACGGCGCCAAGGGCGACGAGGAAGAGGCTGGAGCCGACGAGGTTCAAGACCACGTAGCGCAGGGCGGCGCGCGTCCGTGCCGGCCCCGCGCCGTGCAGGGCCAGGCAGTAGGAGGCGATCAGCAGGATTTCGAAAAAGACGAAGAGGTTGAAGAGGTCGCCCGTCAGGAAGGCGCCGTTGACGCCCAGCAGTTGGATGGGAAAGAAAACGTGAAAGTCCCTGCCGCAGCGGTCGTCGCCGGCGCAGGCATGGACCAGGACGGGCAGGGCCAACAGGGCCGTCACCAGGAGCATGAGGGCGCTCAGCCGGTCCAGGACCAGTACGATGCCGAAGGGTGCCGGCCAGCCCCCCAGGGCGTAGGTTTCGATCTGGCCCCCGGCGGCCCGCGTCGTCAGCAGGATGGCGGCCAGCAGAACCCCTGCCGTGGAGACGATCGACACGCACCGCTGGGCCGCAAGACCCCTGCGCACGCGCTGCAGGTTGATCATGCCGGCGGCCAGGGGCAGGAGCAGCGGGGCCAGGACCAGGTGGTTCACGGGGCGTCTCCTTTGCCGTCGACATGGTCGTTGCCGAGTTCGCCTCGCGCCCGCAGGGCGAGGATGACCACGAAGGCGGTCATGCCGAAGCCGATGACGATGGCTGTCAGGACCAGGGCCTGGGGCAGGGGGTCGGCCGTTGGCCCGGCGCCTCCGGCCAGGGGGGGCGCGCCGGTCACCAGCCGCCCGCTGAAGAAAAGAAAGAGATTGACCGCATAGGACAGGAGCGAAAGTCCCAGGACCACGGCGAAGGTTCTGGCGCGCAGGACGAGGTAGGTCCCGCAGGCCGTCAGCACGGCAACGGCAAGTGCGGCCAGGGCTTCCATCAGGCGTCCCTCCCGGTGCGCACGCTGCGCCGTGTCAATTTGCCCAGGTTGGCGAGGATCAGCAGGATCACGCCGACCACGGTCAGAAAGACGCCCAGGTCGAAGACCATGGCGCTGGCCAGCTCGAATTCGCCGATCACGGGCAGGTGAAAGTGCCCGAAAGTCGAGGTCAGAAAGGGCCGGCCCAGGAAGAGGCTTGCGGCTCCCGTGGCCGACGCCATGAGGACGCCGGTGGCGATCAGGGGGTGGAAGGCCTGCCGCCACTGCTTCTGGGTCCAGGCGATGCCGCTTGCCATGTATTGCAGGACCAGGGCCACGGCCGCCACCAGGCCGGCGATGAACCCGCCGCCGGGCGCGTTGTGCCCGCGCAGGAAGAGGTGGGCCGCCACCAGCAGGGCCAGCGGCAGCAGAAAGCGCGTCATCTGGGAGAGGATCAGCGGGTGCCGCTCGTCGGCCCAGGGCCGTCCGCTCTGGTCGGCCTGCGGGACGGGCAGCCGCAGGTTGTAGAGAAGGGCGAAAATGCCGATGGCGGCCACCGCCAGGACCGTGATCTCCCCAAGGGTGTCGAAACCCCGGAAGTCCACCAGGATGACGTTGACCACGTTCTTCCCGCCGCCGCCGGGGATGCTCTGGTCCATGAAAAAGCCCGAGATGGACGCGTGGGGCCCGGTCAGCATGCCCCAGGCCGCGAAACCGACCCCGCAGCCCGTCGCCGAGGCCAGGGCCAGGTCTCGCGCCCTGCGCCAGGGCGGGGACTCGGACGCGTGGCGCTGCGGGAGAAAGAACAGGGCCAGCAACAGGAGCATGATGGTCACGACCTCCACGGAAAGCTGGGTCAGGGCCAGGTCAGGGGCCGAGAAACGCACGAACGCCAGGGAAACCAGCAGGCCCACCACGCTCAGGGCGACGACGGCCTTCAGGGGGTGCCTGTGCCAGAGCACCGTGAGCAGGCCGGCGGCCATCAGAAGCGTCGCGCCGATAAGGGATAGGGCGTCCACCGGGGTGATGGGAATCTGCACGCCGGCAACCCCAGGGGCCAGCGGAACGAGCATGGCCGCGGCCGCAGCGGCGAGGAGCAGCCCCGCGGAGCGTTGCAGGGATCCGGTGTCCAGGAAGCGCTGGGCGTCGCCGGCGATCCGGCTGAGAAACCCTTCCGCGGCACGGAACATGGCGGCCGCGTCGGGCCGCATCGCCAGGGCTTCGTGGAGGGCGAAGAGGCGCCGGCGCATGCCGTACAGGGCCAGTCCACCGCCCAGCGCCACGACGCTCATCAGCAGGGGGGTGTTGAAGCCGTGCCAAAGGGCCAGGCTGTAGGGCGGCAGGTCCTGACCGACAACGTTCGCCGCGGCAACCGCGGGGAAGGGGCCCACGGTCATGGCGGGCAGGATGCCCACCAGCAGGCAGAGGCCCACCAGGATCTCCACGGGGATCTTCATGAAGCGCGGCGGCTCGTGTGGCGGGTATTTGGGAAGGTCGCGAGGCTCGCCATTGAAGCTGCCGTAGGCAGACGGAGCGCGATGCGGGTTGGCAAGTTGCCTTTGATTAGGCCTGGGACCACCTTGCTTTCGGGCCGTTGGGTAGCAACGATGAGGTGAATCATCACTGACCGCCCCGCCTGGGCAATCGACTGAACGGCCTCAAGGAACGCAGTCTGCTCGGCACCACCTCGCAGCATGAACTCCGCGAACTCGTCCACGATGATCACCAGTGGTGCCATTTCGGGGGTACGGCCGGCCCTAACCGATGCGACGTAGTCGGCCCTCACGTCAACGCGAGTCCCGCGTCGTGTCGTCTCAGCACGCACCCACTCGCGCCGCCGAGGCAATTCAATCTCGGTAAGCCATCTGAACGCTGGGACGGCTTGATCCCTGTCGATCAGTGGCTCCTGAGGCAACCCAGCAATCAGTTGGAAGCTCGATGCCGGCGCAACACCAAGGAAGTCGGCTTCACCCTTGCCATCGACAATGAGCAGGCGGGCGATCTCTCCACCGAGGGCCCCAATTTGCGATGCAATCGAACGCAGGAATGTGGACTTTCCGCTC
>JAWOJK010000072.1:0-3927 GCA_046481705.1 Desulfobacterales bacterium
CACCCCGCGGGCAGCGATGCGGGGGCCTTCAGCGATCTATTGAGTACCGTCGGCACGGCCGCCGGCGCCACGGCCGAGGCCCACCGGCGCTTCCTGGATTTCGCCGACCAGGCGCAGCAGGGCTTTGCCCGCGCCTTCGATCTCCAGACCCGCCTTCTGACGGGAATGGCCGCCGACGGCACGCGCGCACGCCTGCCGGAGAAAGCCGCCGGAGGAAGGGTAATCCCGCCCGCGGCCGTCCAAAGCCCGCCGCCCCCGGCGCCGCCGGCCTACCCCCGCGAGATGTGCATGGAGTTTGCGGTGGGCTCCGTGGCCCGCGTGCTGGGGCCCGAATTTGCCGAAGTCGACGGCTACCGGGTGCGGGTGCGTCTGCCCGATGCGCCGTTGATGCTGGTGGACCGGATCGTTTCGGTGAGCGGCGCCAAGGGCTCCCTGGGGTCCGGCCGCGTGGTGACCGAGCACGATGTCCTGCCGGGTGCCTGGTATCTGGACGGCGGCCGCGCGCCGGTGTGCATCGCGGTGGAGGCGGGCCAGGCCGACCTGTTTCTGTGCGCCTACCTGGGGATCGACCTGGCCGTCAAAGGCCGGCGCGCCTATCGCCTGCTGGATGCCAAGGTGCGCTTTCACCGCGGCCTGCCGCGGCCGGGGGACGTGATCCGCTACGAGATCGCCATCGACCGCTTCGTGCGCCAGGCTGAGACCTGGATGTTCTTCTTCCGTTTCGAAGGCTGGATCGGCGACCAGCACCTCATCAGCATGCGCGACGGCTGTGCCGGCTTTTTCACCGAAGCCGAGGTCCAAAATTCCGGCGGGATCATCCTGACCGGATCCGACACCCGCCCCGCGCCCGGCAAACGCCCGGCGGATTGGTCGCCGCTGGCGCCCCTGGCGAAGGAAAACTACAGCGACAGCCAGCTTGAGGCCCTGCGCGCCGGCGACCTGGCGGCCTGCTTCGGGCCGGCCTTCGACGGGCTGCGCCTGGCGCCCGCGCTGCGCCTGCCGGGAGGGCGGATGCACCTGATCGACCGGGTCCTGGAGCTCGACCCGGCCGGCGGACGCTTCGGCCTGGGCAGCATCCGCGCCGAGGCCGACATCCATCCGGACGACTGGTTTCTGACCTGCCACTTCGTGGACGACCGGGTCATGCCGGGCACCCTGATGTACGAGTGCTGCGGGCACGCCCTGCGGGTGCTGCTCCAGCGACTGGGCTGGGTCACGCCAAAGGACGGGGCCGCCTATGAGCCGGTGACGGGCGTGGAGGCCGTGCTCAAATGCCGCGGGCCGGTCACCCCGGCCACCCGCCAAGTGGTCTACGAGGTGGTCCTGCGCGAAATCGGCTACAACCCGGCGCCTTACGCCGTGGCCGACGCCCTGATGTACGCCGACGGCCGCCGCATCGTCGCCTTCGAGGGCCTCAGCCTGCAGCTGAGCGGCATCACCCGCCCGGAGTTGCAGACCCTGTGGGGGGTGCCGCGCGAGCAGACACTGCCGGCGAGCGTCCAGCGGGCCGGGCAACCCCTGGGCCGGCCGGTGCTCTTCTCCCGCGACCAGCTGCTGGCCTTCTGCATCGGCAACCCGTCCGAGGCCTTCGGCGCGCCCTACCGGGTGTTTGACCAGGAGCGCTTTATCGCCCGCCTGCCCGGGCCGCCCTACTGCTTCATGGACCGCATCACGGCCGCCGAACCGCCCCCCTGGGAGCTTGCGCCGGGCGGCTGGATCGAAGCCGAATACGACATCCCGCCCGACGCGTGGTACTTCCGCGCGGAGCGCAGCGGCAGCCTGCCCTTCTGCGTCCTGCTGGAAATCGCCCTCCAGCCCTGCGGCTGGCTGGCGGCCTACGTCGGCTCGGCCCTCAAAAGCCCCCATGACCTCCAATTCCGCAACCTCGGCGGCAGCGCCCGGCTGCAGGGCGAGCTCTTCCCGGAGAGCGGCACCCTCACCATGCGCGCCCGCCTGACCAAGGTCGCCAAGGCCGGCGACATCATCATCGAGAACTTTGACTTCCAGGTTTTGGCCGGGGGCGCGATGGTCTACGACGGCGACACCTCCTTTGGTTTTTTCACCCGCCAGGCCCTCGCCAACCAGGTGGGGCTGCGGGAAACCCCGCCGGCCACGGAATCGACCGGGACAGATCCGAACCTGGCCCACCGCCTGGCGGACGCCCGGCCCCTGGCGCCGGACGACCCCCACACCAGCCCGGCGGCGGGTCTGGCCATGCCGGCCCGGGCGCTGCGAATGATCGACCGCATCGAGGTCTTCCATCCTGACGGCGGCCCACGGGGGCTGGGCTACGTGCGCGGCACCAAAACGGTGGATCCCGCGGAGTGGTTTTTCAAGGCCCACTTTTATCAGGATCCGGTCTGCCCGGGATCGCTGGGGATCGAATCGTTCCTCCAGCTATTGAAATTCGCGGCCCTCCGCCGATGGGAGCACCTGCGCGACTCCCATCGTTTCGGCCTGGCGACACCGGGGTCCCATCGCTGGACCTACCGGGGGCAGATCACCCCGACTAGCCGCCGGGTGGTGGTGGAGGCGACGGTCACGGCCGTCACCGAAAGCCCGGCCCCCGCCCTCCAGGCGGACGGCTATCTTCAGGTGGACGGTCTTTACATCTACAAAATGGAGGGCTTCACGCTTCAGCTGGTGCCGCGCTGAAAGAAGACCCCGCCCTTGAGCTTTGGGGCACCAGACCCTATCTTTTGGCAACCGCGCCGTCAGCCCGCAGCGCCCGCGGCCTCCGGGCCCTGGCCGCGCCGGCCGACGGACGCATCCCAACCCTTAAAAAATGATGGACCGCGGACGTCTTAAATTGAACGAAATACGGTTATTTTGATCGGTTGCTGCTGCCCGCGATCCTGGCCCACGTGTGACACTATGCGCTATTCAAACGTATATATCGATTCATTCGGCTATGAGCTGGCCCCCCAGGTGGTCACCTCCGCAGACCTCGAGGAGCGCCTGATGCCCCTCTACGAACGGCTGCACTTCAAACCCGGCCAGCTCGAAGCCCTGACGGGCATCCGCGAACGGCGCTACTGGGAGGACGGCTACAAAAACTGCGACGGTGCCGTGCGCGCGGGGCGCAAGGCTCTGGACGCCTCCGGGATTGACCCGCGGGACATCGGCATGCTGGTCTACGGGGGTGTTTGCCGCGACAACCTGGAACCGGCCACGGCCTGCGCCGTTGCCCACGGGCTCGGGCTGGGCGGCGAAACGCTGGTCTACGATCTCTCCAACGCCTGCCTGGGGGTGCTCAACGGCATGCTCCAGGTAGCCAACGCCATCGAGCTGGGGCAGATCAAGGCCGGTCTGGTGGTGTCCTCCGAATCGGCCCACCAGATCGTCGACATCACCATCCGGCGTCTGCTGGCGCGCCCCGACATGGCGCTGTTCAAAAAAAGCGTGGCTACCCTCACCGGCGGTTCCGGGGCCGTGGCGGTGCTTTTGACCGCCGAGGCGCTTTCCAACCGGGGCCACCGCCTGCTGGGCGCGGTCATCCGCAGCGCCACCGAGCACCACCGCCTCTGATCCGCAAACTCATCCATTACAGCCGACGCACGGCGTCCTCCACCTGGCGGGCGAGCTCAGCATAATCCGAGCCCTTCAGCGTCAAGGGACGCCCGAAGGCGACCCGGGCAGTGCCCCGCCGCGGAAACTTCCATTTCTGGTGGAGGATACGGTCGACGCCTTCGAGGCGGACCGGAACGACCGGCACCTGCAGCCTGGCCGCAATCATCCCGACGCCCGGCCGGAACTCGGCGATCTCTCCCTGGTCGGTCCGGCGGCCCTCGGGAAAGATCAGCACTGAATAGCCGGAGGTCACGAGCTCCCCGATGTAGCGAAGCGTCTGACGGGTCCCCGCCTCACGCTGGGGCAGGGGAAACGCGTTGAAGAACAGGGAGGCGAGATAGTAGTTCAGGCTGTTGG
>JAWOJK010000090.1:0-5196 GCA_046481705.1 Desulfobacterales bacterium
CCTCCGGGGCGACCCCCAGGTAGGGCGCGATCACGAACGCCACCGGCAGCGAGATGGCGATGGCCGCGACGTTCATGATGAAGTTGGTCATCACCATCACGAAGAAGGCGATGCTCATCACGAAAACAAACCAGTTGGCCTTCTGGAACATCACCAGCCAGTTGACCGCCAGCCACTTGGCGGCGCCGGTCTCCCAGAGGCAGAAGCCGATGCTCATGGCGCCGGAAAAGAGCAGGATGATGTTCCAGGGAATGTCCTCGAGGTCGTTGATGTCTAATATGCCGGTGATGAAAAAGAGGATCGTCGAGGTCAGGATGATGGCGGTCTTGTCCACCGGCTCCAGCGCCGGGATGAAGGAGCGCAGCGACATGACCAGGATGCAGGAAAAAACGATCACCATCGCGAGGATCTCTTTGCGGGTCAGGGCGCCCAGCTCGGCGTTGAGCTGGACGGCTTTGGCGCGCAGGCCGGGGATCACCTTCTTTTCCGGCTTGAGAAAAATCATGAAAAAGCCCCAGAGCAGGAAGACCATCAGCCAGCCGACGGGGAACATGTAGTAGGAGAGCTCGAAAAAGGAGACGTTGGTGCCGACGATGTCGTAGAAAAAGCCCAGGGCCACGGCCCCGCGGGCGGCCCCCAGTAGCGTGATGACGCTGCCGGCGCCGGCCACGTAAGCCATGCCGATGAAGAGGCCCTTGCCGAACTTGGTCTTTTTGTCGCCCTCGCCGTAGAGGGCGTAGATCGCCATCAGCAGTGGGTAGATCGTCGCGGCCACCGCGGTGTGGGCCATGATGTGGGTCAGGGCGGCGGTCACCACGAAGCAGCCGAGGTAGATCATGCTGGTGCGCTCGCCGACGACGATGAGCATCTTGTAGGCCATCCGGCGGGTGAGCCCGGTCTTGGTGAACACCAGGCCGATGACGATCGAGGCGAAAATGAACATCACCGAGGGGTCCATGAAGTCCTTGAAGGCCACTTTCGCCGGGCGGATCAGGAAATACGCCTGCAGCACCCCGATCGCCAGGCTGGTGATCCCGATCGGGACCACCTCGAAGACCCACCAGGTGCCGGCCAGCAGAAAGACCGCCAACGCGCCCTTGGCCTCGCGGGAGAGCGCGAAGTGCTCGCCCATGGGGTCGATGGCATCGGGCCAGGGGGGCGAGTAGTAGACGACCACGAACAGGATGATGCCCAGGAAAAGGAAAATGAGTTTGCGCCAGTTGATGGCCTTGGAGTTCTCGGCGGCGGCACTGTTCATTGCAACAACCTCCTTGCTCAGTTGAAACGACTGGATGGTGGGGCCCCGGTGGCGGGGCGCTTGCGGGAGTCAGCCCGATCTCGTCTTCAGACGAAACACTCTTTCATGGTGTGGAAAATGGCGGCAAATACATCGGTCAGGCGCAGGATGCCGATGATGTCCTTGTCGCGGGTCACCAGCAGCGACTGATGATGGCCCAGCACCAGCTGGTGGATGGCTTCATCCAGGGTGGCGTTTTCCTCGACGAACTCCCCTTCGGTCAGGGTGTGCATGAAATCCTTGACCTTGGCGGCGGCGGCGGTTTTGCAGATGTCCTTGAGCGGTCGGTCGAAGAGCTTGTAGTGCTCCATCATCGATTTCATGAACTTGCGCGAAAACCCCAGGCGCGCCAGGGTGTCGCCGGTCTGCATTTCCTCGTACTTGGGCTCCAGTGCGCGCAGCGCGTCCAGCTGGCTGAGCTTGCCGACCACACCCCCCTGGGCGTTTAAAACCAATACGGCGCGGTGGCGGTAGCGGGTGTGGTCGAACTCCGCCTGGGCCTTTTCAAGCGACAAGACCGCCTCGAACAAGGTCGCGTCTTCGGAAACAGTGGCGTATTCGGACAGGGGGATCATGAGATCTTTGATGGCATAGTCATCGGAATGCATCGGTGCTCTCCTTGGTTGGAAATGGGGGGTGCGGGGCAAAGGGGGCGCGGGGACGCCGGCGAGATCGCCTCGAAGAGGCTGCGCCAAAGGCGGAAGGCAGGGCGGCAAGCGCTGGGTGCGGGGGGCTCAAGGGGCGTCACCCTTTTCCCAGCGCCGCGACAAAAAAGAGGTCATGGCCCGCTTGGATTGAATACCCTGGCACCCTATGCTTGCGGCGCGTCCCATCATCACCCTCTCCCTCAGCTTAAAAAGGTCAGAAAACAGCTTCCTTTTTTTGACGGCAGCGTCTAATTTGACTTCCAGGTGGTGGTCGCCGCGGGGCGGCGGGTAAAATCAGCCGACGAACGGGTACCATTAATAAAATGAAATTTCAAGCCGGAGAACTTCTGCCGGATAAAAAAATCCCGTTGACGGACCCTTTGCCGGAGGAGACACCCGGAGCGGCGGTTGCGGAGGTAAATCAGCAAAATTTGCGGGCAAGCGCCTGGGCCGCTGCGGCTGCTTGCCCGGGCCCCGCGGGCGACCTGGGCGCCTTCAGACCTCCATGATCTGCTCATCCAGGCGCGTGAGCTGCTCCACCCCCCCGGGGGTGACGAGGTGCGTGTTTTCAATGCCCACCACCCCCCGCCCGGGAAAGACCAGCTTGGGCTCCAGGGCGAATACCATGCCGGCCCGCAGGGGCAGGTCCTGGCCGTGGGCCAGGAAGGGGAACTCGTCCAGTTCCAGGCCGATCCCGTGGCCCACGAAACGGACGCGCCGCTCGTCGGCGCCCATGAAAAACGCCCCATAGCCCTGGCGCTCGACGCTCTCGATGGCCGTCTGGTAGAGGCGCCCCGAGGGGACCCCGGGGCGGGTGGCGGCTTTGACTTCGGCCTGCACGGTCAACATCGCCGCGTGGGCCCGCTCGAGGTCGGCCGGCAGGCGGCCCAGGGAAAAGATGCGGGTGTGGTCGGCGAGATAGCCGTTGAAAACGAAAACGTAATCCACCAGGATCGGCTCGTGGCGTTGGATGGGGCGCATGCCCGGCCCCTGGGCGACCGCCGGGCCGACACCCGGGCCGCCGGTGGGCGAGGCCAGGAAGCTTGGGACCGCCCCGGACGGGCCGGCCATCAGGTGGCCGTAAAAAAGTTCGCTGCCCCACATCCGCATCCGGACGATGCCCTGATGGCCGAGGGCCCGGGCCCGGGCCTCCACCCGACCGGCCAACTCGATTTCACTCATCCCTTCGCGCAGGAGGTCGGGCACGGCGCCCGCCAGCTGGTCGGCGAGGCGCGCCGCCTGACGAATCATGTCGATTTCCCAGCTGGATTTGACCGCCCGCAAAAGACGGATCTCGGTTGAGATGTCGCGCAACCGGGTGCCCTCGAAAATCCGGCCGTAGGCCAGATAGAGATTGACCGGCAGGACGTCCAGCTCCAGCCCTAAACCGTGGGGCCGCGCCAGGCCGTTGGCCGCCAGCAGGCCGGGAATTTCTTTGGGGCTGCCGATGGCCGCGATCCGCTCCAGCGGGGATTCGGCCCGGGCGCGCGCCAGGTCCTTGCGAACCAGCAGCAGCGGTTCCCCCTGGACGGGAACCCACAGGTGGGACTGCTGGATGGTGCCGGCGAAGTAAAACAGATCGGCGGTTTGCAGGATCAGGGCGGCGTCCAGCCCTTTTAGGGCGAGCTGCGCCTGAAGGGCGCCGATGCGCTGGGCGATTTCGGATCGGGGGACGGCCAGTGCGGTGGGAACTTGCATGGCGGGCTCCTCTCTGAAAAAACTTTTTTTAGGTTGACGGGGTCCTTGGAAGTTCCGAAGGCAGACCGGCAGCATCTTTTCGGGTTGGTGCCCAGGGCCGCCGCCGGCAGCGGGCAATTCGGGCGCTATCGGGCTGCTGGTTCCACCGTCGCCAAGTGCTCTGGGCCCTGCCGGATGTATATCACCCAAAGCCCGCGCGCCTGTCAAGGCGCGAGCCGCCGCGCCGGCTTGCAAAGATCGGCGTTTCGGGCTAAGAGAGCACCTGGTGCCGATCACTCGCAGCCTGATGATCTGGGGAGCGCAGCGCATGGAGCGGCTGGACTATTTTATCAGACGGTTTTTTCTGGTGATCCCGACCTTTATCGGAATCACCCTGCTGTGCTTCACCCTGATTCAATTCGTTCCCGGCGGGCCTGTCGAGCAGATCCTGATGCAGATGAAAGGCTTTGATGCCGTCGAGGCCGGCGGTGACGTCAAGCTGCGGGGGACGATTTCCGAGCAGCAGCGCCGGGAGATCGAGGCCCACTTCGGTTTTGACCGGCCCATTTACCAGCGCTACTGGAAGTGGCTGGTGACCGACCGGCTGGGTCTGCGCATGGAATCCTACAAGTTCCCCAACAAGACCGCCTGGGAGCTGATCAGCGAACGCTTCCGGGTGTCCCTGATTTTCGGCATCACCGGGTTTCTGCTCTCCTACCTGATCTGCATCCCGCTGGGGATTGCCAAGGCCCTGCGACACGACACGCTCTTCGACCTGGTCTCCAGCGCGCTGGTCTTTGTGGGGTACGCGATTCCCGCCTTCGCCTTCGGGATGGTCCTCAAGATGCTGCTCTCGGGCACCGTCGACGGCCTCTGGGACATTTTCCCCGTATCCGGCTTCCACTCCGATAATTTTGAGTTGCTGACCACCGGGGGCAAGTTGCGCGACATTTTCATGCACATGTTTCTGCCGGTGTTGTGCTACGTGATCGGCAATTTTGCCGTGCTGACGCTGCTGATGAAAAATGCCCTGATGGAGCAGATCGGCCGTGATTACGTCCGCACCGTGCTGGCCAAGGGCGGCAGTTTCCGGCGGGCCGTCTGGGGGCACGCCCTGCGCAACGCCCTGATTCCGATTGCCACCGGATTAGGGTCGATCCTGACCGTGATGTTCGCCGGCTCGGTGATCATCGAGCAGGTCTTTGAAATCCCCGGGATGGGCCGTCTGAGCCTGGAGGCCATCGTCGGCCGCGATTATCCCGTTTTTATGGGAATTCTCTCCTTGACGTCCCTGCTGGGGTTGCTGGGCAACATCCTTTCGGACTTTTTCTACGTGCTCATCGATCCGCGGATCAATTTTCAGGAAAACTGAGCGGCCCATGATCCCATGATCGCCAAGAAAATCAAAAACCCCCTGGCCCGCAAGCGGCTGATGCGCTTCAAGGAGGTCAAGAGGGCCTACATCGCCCTCTGGGTGCTGGTGCTGCTCTACGCTCTAAGCCTCTGTGCGGAACTCCTGTTCAACAACGTGCCGCTTTACGTGCGCTTCAACGGCCGCTCCTTTTTTCCGGTTTT
>JAWOJK010000100.1:0-2667 GCA_046481705.1 Desulfobacterales bacterium
GTCTGGGGCGATTTGGTGTAGACGCCCCAGCGGCTCGATCCCCAGATACGGGTATCGTTCATGGGCCCCAGGGCGAAGATGAGGTGGTTCCCGGGCGACAGTGGATCCACGCCCGGCTCGTTTTTCGTCAGGAGGAGGTGGGCCCCAAGACCCTTGCCCCCCAGGTAATCGCGATAGACGGCGTCCTCCACCGGTTCGTCCCGCCAGGTGCGATCGGTAAGGTTGATGACGAGGATCTTTCCAAAATAGCCTTTCATGCAGCACCACCAGATCGTCGACATCACCATCCGGCGTCTGCTGGCACGCCCCGACATGGCGCTGTTCAAAAAAAGCGTGGCCACCCTCACCGGCGGTTCCGGGGCCGTGGCGGTGCTCCTGACCGCCGAGGCGCTTTCCAACCGGGGCCACCGCCTGCTGGGCGCGGTGATCCGCAGCGCCACCGAGCACCACCGCCTCTGCTGCTGGGGCCCCGACACCGGCATCCCGGCCAGCTGCGCCCACATCATGGAGACCGACTCCATCGGGGTCCTGGAAAACGGCGTCGGTTTGGGAATCGCCACCTACAAGGCCTTCAAGCGGGAGCTGGCGTGGCCTTTCGACAAGCCCGACAAGGTCATCTGCCACCAGGTCGGCGCCACCCACCAGCGCACGATCCTCACCGCCATCGGCATTTCCGAGGAAAAGGATTTCACCACCTTCCAGTATCTGGGCAACGTGGGCACCGTGTCGCTGCCGATCACGGCGGCCATCGCCTCGGAGCGCGAGTTTCTGCAGCCCAACGACCTGGTCGGGTTTCTCGGAATCGGCAGCGGTCTCAACTGTCTGATGCTGGGGATTCGGTGGTGAGCGCGCGCAATATAGGGCATCAAGCCGGCCGGCGGCCCGCCCGCAAGGAGGTCCTGTGACCGCAGCCCGACCCTACTCGGCGTTCGTGGCCACACCGGCCTTCCGCCGGCTCTACCCGTTCAGATCCCGTTACCTGCGGGTCGGAGGGTTCAACTGCCACTACCTGGACGAAGGCGCCGGCGAGCCGCTGCTGATGCTCCACGGCAACCCCACCTGGTCGTTTTACTACCGATCGCTGGTCAAGGGACTCTCGGGGGGGTACCGCGTGGTCGTGCCGGACCATATCGGCTGCGGCCTGTCGGACAAGCCGGGGGACGGGCGTTACGACTATCGTCTGGCCCGCCGGGTATCGGATCTCGAAGCGCTCCTGGATCAGCTGGGGCTGAACGGCCCCCTGACCCTGGTGCTGCACGACTGGGGCGGCATGATCGGTATGGCCTACGCCGTCGCGCACCCCGAGCGGATCCGGCGGCTGGTGCTGCTCAACACGGCGGCCTTTTTGCCGCCCGGCGGCAAGCGGCTGCCGCTGCGGCTGCGGCTGATCCGAGACCTGACGCGGCTCTCTCCGCCCCTGGTCCTGGGGCTCAACCTGTTTGCCCGCGCCGCGCTGGTGATGGCCCCGCGACGGAGCCTTTCACCGGATGTGCGCGCCGGGCTGATCGCCCCTTACAACACCTGGGCCAACCGCATCGCCACACTGAAGTTTGTCCAGGACATTCCACTGACCCCCCGCGACCCCAGCTATGCCCTGGTCGCCTCGGTTTCCGCGCGCTTGCCGCTTCTCGCCGCCGTGCCCATGCTGCTGCTCTGGGGACGGCATGATTTCGTATTTGACGACGACTACCTGGCCGAATGGCGCCGCCGCTTTCCGGCGGCCCGCGTCGCGGTCTTCGAAGGTGCCGGGCACTACCTGCTGGAGGATGAACCCCAACGGGTTCTGGAACGCGTCAGGGCCTTTCTGGTGGCCAACCCGCTCTGACGGGCCCTTGCGACCGCATACGACGGTACTGGCGCGCTGAACTTTTTTCAGGGAGATTCGCGTTGAAGAAACGGCTGCTGATCTTTTTGCTCCTGGCCTTGCTGGCCGGCGGCGGCGCCGGGGCCGCCTTTTTGGTTTTAAGAAGCGGCGCGCCGCCCCCCGACCTGTTTCGACAGCTGTCCCTCAAACCCGAGGTCCTGGCCTTCAGCCGGGAAAGAATCCCGGACCTTTACCGCGAAATGTTGCGGCTGGAGCAAGAGCTGAACCTGATTGACGGCGAGCTCAAACGCCTGGATGAAATCGAGGCCGCCTTTCCGGACCAGAAAAATATCGTTGCTGCCGAGCGCAGCCTTTGGGCTAAAACCGCCCGGGAGCTGCAGAAGACCGTAAGCGCCCTTGAAAAGCAGCTCCAGACCCTCTATGTTGGCTACCTTGTGAACCGAGACAACGGGCTTGCGGCCGTCACCGCCCAGCAACAACAGCTGGTCGCGGCCCTGCAGACGGCGCTGGCCGCTTCGGACGTGCTCACAGCGCAAAGGCCGCCCCCGGAGCCGAGTGGATTGCTCGCAAAACTCAAAGCCCGGCTTTTTAAGTGACCCGTTCCTCTACCTTGGTGAAATAATAATCCGCCATGGATGCCAACACCCCGACCGAGATTCATGACAGCGTAAACGTCGCCAGCCACCTCACACGCGCGGCCCGCCGCCAGCCGTACAAGCGGGCCGTGGTGTACCCGATCGGCCGCGACATATACGGCCGGGTGGCATACGCCCACCTGACCTTCGCCCAGCTCGAGCGCGAATCCGACCGCATTGCCGGCGGCCTGGAGGCCGCAGGCATCA
>JAWOJK010000249.1:0-15489 GCA_046481705.1 Desulfobacterales bacterium
GCCGAATCTCTGGTGTTGAGCGGCCAACAAGGCTGTTGGCCGGTACGTCGGCATTGAGCGCATCACTGACAACTGAACCACTACCCCCTCCTTTGTTACAAACACGTTTCGATCTGTGTTGGCACTGTCGTTTTTGAACTTCCTGAAAACCCTGTGGAATGGGGTGAGGCGGTTTCCCTCTGTGAGATTCCAGCAAATTTCATGCAAAAAGAAGTCAGGGTGGATAAACCATAGTATAAATTTTGGACCAATTTTTTAACTGTCTAAAATTTTATTGAAATTTTTTACAACGAGGGGCGTCTTTTCAGATCGGGCAACTTATTGGTGCGACGCCGAAAAAGGCGGGAAATCGGTTGAGAAAAGGATTGAGAAAAAAAACCCCTATTAGTGGGAAGGGGAATTCCCAATTCGAGGAAAATTAGTTCAACTCACTTTTGACGTCTGCCGGGGGCTCGATATTAAGATCGGATATTTTATAAAGCAACGTCTTGTAACTGATTTTTAGAATTTTGGAGGCTTTCGTGCGATTCCAGCCGGTTTGTTCCAAAACGTAGGAAATGACACGTCTTTCGATATTTTCCAGCGCCTTCTTTTTGATTTTTTTCAGTGCAAGAGAGGCCAGGTCGGGTCTATTTTCACCATTCAACTCAACAAGGTCGGAAATGCCTTTTGATTTTTCAGGGGGTGTGCCTGCCACAAAATCGGGTTTGTTGCACGTGAGCAGGGCGCGGTTCTTAGCCAGCTCGGCAACCACTTCTTCCCAATCACCCAGCACCAGTGCGCGTTTGAGAACATTTTGAAGCTCCCGCACATTTCCGGGCCACGAATACTCGGTCAGCCTTTCAACGATGCGGCTGCTGGGTTTTAACAGGGGCTTGTTGTGAAACTGAGCGGTGTAGCGCTCGATATAATAGTCGATCAGCGGGGGGATGTCCTCGGGTCGTTCCCGTAACGGCGGAATATAGATTTTGATGATGTTCAGTCGATAATAGAGGTCTTCCCTGAAAGCGCCTTTACGAATATCCTGTTCCAGTTCATGGTTTGTCGCTGCGATAATCCATGTATCGGTCTTAAGATCCTTTTCCGAGCCCAAAGGGGAAAATTCACCGCTCTGCAATACATGCAACAGTTTTCCTTGCAGTATAAGCGGCATATCGCCGATTTCATCCAAAAAGAGAACGCCCCCATGCGCCAGTTCGAACTTGCCGCGGCGACGTTGCTCGGCGCCGGTGAAGGCACCCCGTTCGTAGCCGAAAAGTTCACTTTCCAACAAGCCTTCCGGAAGGGCGGCACAATTGATTTTTACAAAAGGTTTGTCTTTTCGGGGAGAGTGATAACAGAGATTTTGGGCGACAACTTCTTTGCCGACACCGCTTTCACCGGTAATGACGATATTCAAGCCGGTATCGGCAACGTGATGGATCAGTTCTCGGACTTTTTCGATGCTCTTGCTGATGCCAATAATTGGAGGAAGCATATCACAAAATCTTTAGCTTAAAGGGCATAAAGTTAAAACGGGGAGAGCCGTGCCCGCAAACAGTTGCTTGCGCTTGACAAAGAGCTGGCAAAAAAGGACCTAATTGGATTTTGACGACAGCATATCGGTGATAATTCTATCCAGTTCAGGCAACTCGAAGGGTTTCTCCAAAACAAGGTCTGCCTGCGCTTCGGTAGCAAGCGCCTCAGGGTGCTCCCCGTAACCGGTAATCGCAATAACCGGGATCGTTGGATATTTTTTTTTGACGATGCTGATAACCGCAACACCGCTGATGCTGGGCATGATCAGATCGGTTATGATCAAATCGTAACGACCCTCTTCGGCCTCGATCAGTTTCAAGCCATCCAGCCCATTGGCGGCGGAGTCGACCTGGTAGTTTTTTTCGTTGAAGTAGTTGTAGAGCGATATCAGGACTTCTTGGTTGTCGTCGATGATCAGGAGTTTGATTGGCCTGCCCATATGTGATTCCCTATTGGCTGTTGCCGAGAAAGAGGGCGTCCCCGGACGTGTTCGCGTCAATGATCGGTGATGGAAGCCTTTTGGCAATCTTTTGGCGCATATACGGTGCGTTGTCCCCTCGAATGGGAATGGGTAGGGGAGGGATCAGGCAGAAGATTATTGAGACGTTAGGGTTGCGGCATAAAATGATAACCACCTCACGCCGCAATTTTTAGGGTCCATCTGCACGGCGCACCACAAGCCGTTGACGGGCCCGAAGAGAAGCAACCTGTTTTATTCATGTTTTGCCGAGGCGAGGCCCTCGAACTGAGCGGCCTCGGGGTGTGCTGGCCTGGGTCGCTTGCGCGCTATCCTCAAAAAGATGGTGCCGAAGGCCGGACTTGAACCGGCACGGGTTTCCCCACTACCCCCTCAAGATAGCGTGTCTACCAACTTCCACCACTTCGGCACGGAATAAAACGGAGAATAACCTCATTTTAAGCGCACTAGTCTGATGGCTTCGACGGTGCCTCCGAAGGCCCGGGTTCTGCGGTTGCGTCAACAGGCGCATTCTGGGTCTGGCCTGCCGGCTGCTCGACCGCCTGTTTGGAATTCATCATGACCGAACTTTTCGGGCGTGATCCTGACATGTAGGCCAAGCCCAAAGAGGTGATCATGAAGATAATCGCTGCCATTGTGGTGGCCTTGCTTAAAAAAGTCGATGCGCCCGTGCTGCCGAAAAGCGTCTGGCTGGAGCCGCCGCCAAAGGCTGCCCCCATGTCGGCGCCTTTCCCGGTTTGCAGCAGAACAATCAGAATCAGCGCGATACACACAACCGTGTGCAGAATGATCAAAAATATCGACATAAGCCAAACGGTTTCTCGTTATTTGAAGAAATGGATGATGGCATTGAAATCGTCCGCATCTAAACTTGCGCCTCCAACCAGAGCGCCGTCAATGTCCGGCATGCCCATCAACTCTTTGATGTTGGAGGATTTTACGCTCCCTCCATACAGGATTCGGGTTGAATTTGCAAGTGAATTTCCCCAGTTGTCAGCAAGGAGGGATCTGAGGAAATGGTGGACTTGCTGAGCCTGATCTTTGGTGGCGGTTTTCCCGGTGCCAATTGCCCAGATCGGCTCATAGGCAATAACCAGGGAAGAGGGCGTTTTTAGGGAAAGACCCTTTAACCCCATTTTGAGCTGTTTGTCAAGCACCGAAAAGGTATTGCCGGCGTCTCGCTCCGATTCCGATTCTCCGATACAAAGGACGGGTATCAGCCCGTTTTTAAAAGCGGCGGCCAATTTTTTGTTGACGCTTTGATCCGTCTCGGCAAACATTTGGCGACGCTCCGAATGACCGATAATGGCGTAGCGGCAGCCTACGGAAACCAGCATGGCGGCAGAAATCTCACCCGTGAAGGGGCCTTCGGCCTCCCAGAAAAAGTTCTGGGCGCCGAGACCGATAGCGCTTGATCCGATGATCTCGTGGACCCTTGAAAGTGCCGTAAATGGGGGGGCGATCATCATGTCGCATGCTGTTACGTTCCCGGCCAATGCCACCAGCCGTTTGGCTGTCTCGACCGCCTCCTGTTGGGTTTTGAACATTTTCCAGTTGCCCGCGATCAGTGGTTTGCGCGCTTGCATTCCGGCGTCTCCTTAAACTTTTTTCGTACTGTGGCTGTTTTCTCCCCGGGCAGGCGAAAACCATTTTCCGGCTGCCGATGGCGTCGCCATCACAGCTGCTTGCCGATTAAAACCGCCAGATCCACCATGCGGCTGGAATAACCATATTCATTGTCATACCAGGCGAGAACCTTGACCATATCGCCGATCACATAGGTTGTGGGCGCATCGACGATCGAGGAGAGGGGGGAGCCGTTAAAATCCGATGAAACCAACGGCAGGTCGTTGAAGCCGAGGATGCCGGCCAGCTCGCCTTCGGAGGCTTCTTTGAGCGCCGTGTTTACATCGGAGACCGCGACGCCTTGCTTTTCGATGCTGACAACCAGGTCGACAATCGAAACATTGGGCGTCGGCACACGGATGGCCAGCCCGTTGAGCTTGCCGTTTAATTCCGGTAAAACCAGCGCCACCGCTCGGGCCGCGCCGGTCGTGGTGGGAATCATGGAAAGGGCGGCGGCGCGGGCGCGGCGCAGGTCCTTGTGCGGGAAATCCAGCAGCCGCTGATCACCGGTGTAGCTGTGGATTGTCGTCATCAGCCCACTGCGGATACCGAAATTTTCCAGCAGGACTTTGGCCACCGGGGCGAGGCAGTTGGTGGTGCAGGATGCGTTTGAAATGACATGGTGGTTGCGGGGGTCATAGTGGTTGGCATTGACACCCATCACGATGGTGGCGTCGGGGTCTTTGGCGGGGGCCGAAATGATCACCTTGAGGGCCCCAGCCGCCAGATGTTTTGCGGCACTTTCCCGGTCTCGAAAAAGCCCCGTGCATTCCAGGACAATGTCGACGGCGGCATCTTTCCAGGGGATTTTTTCAGGGTCTTTGACGGCCGAAATCGCTACCCGCCGATCGTCGACTGTGATGCTATCCGACCCGGCGCTGACAGTGGCATCCAGGACGCCGTGGACCGAATCGTATTTCAGCAGGTGCGCCATGGTGGCCGCATCTGACAGGTCGTTGACCGCTGTCACCTCAAGTGTGGGGTTCTTGAGTGCTGCCCGATAGACCAGACGGCCAATTCTGCCGAAACCGTTGATGCCAAGTTTGATCGCCATGTGTTGTCTCCTTGCGCCCGTGCGCGTTCAGTATACGCCTGGCTGGAAATCTCAGCCGGTGCGTTTGTTGCCTTTCAAAATGGAGCTGGCCAGAGAAATGCTTTTGCGGCCATAGATCTCCAGATTGACCGCCAGTTTGGCCAGCTCCTGCTTTTCCCGGGAGCTGTCAGCCTTGATCAAAATCGGCAGGTTGACCCCTGAGATGACCTCGATCCTGCCTTCTTCCAGAAAAGAGTAGCTCAGGTTGGAAGGGGTGCCGCCGAACATGTCCGTGAGGATCAAAACCCCTTGGTGCTGATCAACGGCCTTGATGCCCTCGGCAATTTTCCTGCGGAGTTTGTCGGCGTTTTCATTGATGTTGATGGAGACCGCCGTCGTGTTATCCGGTTTTTTGCCTATAATGAATTCGGCAGCTTCGATGAGGGCCTGTCCGAGCTGGCTGTGGGTGACGATAACAATTCCGATCATAGAGAACCCTGCTGTTGAATGTCGCGGTGCGTTAAACTGGCCGGGTGTTGCATTTCCTTGATGCGGTCGTAAAGGGCCCTGGCAATGGTTACGGAACGATGCCGACCCCCGGTACACCCGACGGCGATGGTCAGATAGGCCTTGCCTTCTTTAAAGTACCTGGGGATAAGGAAGTCAAGGAGATTGAAATATTTGGCCAGAAATTCCTCTGTGTCGCGCTGTTGAAAGACAAAACGCCGGACTTCTTCTATCTCTCCGTCCAAATCCCGCAGCTCGGGCACGAAAAAAGGGTTTTGCAGAAAACGGACATCCATGATCAGGTCGGCGTCTATGGGGATTCCGAATTTAAAACCAAAGGACAAGACGCTGATTTGCATGGTTTTCGGGTACCCGTCCTTCAGCGCCCGCGCCTGAATGACGGCCTTGAGTTCATGCACATTGAAGCGGGTGGTGTCGATGACCGCGTCTGCATCCCTGCGCAGCGCCGAAAGAATCTTCTTTTCGGCGGCGATCCCGTCCCGCAGCGTGCGGCCGGCGGACAGCGGGTGCTGTCTTCGGGTTTGACTGTAGCGCTGCACCAGGGTCTCCTCGGCGGTTTCAAGAAAAAGAATCTGAAAGCGAAAACCCTTCTTCCGCAAATCCGCCAAAACCTCCCGGTAACCCGACAGGAACCCTTTTTCGCGCAGGTCCATGACAAAGGCCAGACCTTTGCTGCCCGCGGTCGGTTCCAGGGAGATTTCGAAAAACTTGGGTAAAAGCGCGACCGGCATGTTGTCCACGCAGTAAAAGCCGATGTCCTCCAATGCCGCCAGCGCGGTGCTTTTGCCGGATCCGGAAAACCCGGTAATGATGATGAAGTTGAATTTTTTCACCGGATGCGGTCGACCCGCTGCCGGGTCGTTGTATAAGGTTACACTATGCGGGAGGGCAAGGTCTTCAATCGCTGGCGGCGGATGTCAGGTTAGAATTCTTCATCATCATCCTCGCGGATGATGGTCAGAACCTCATCAGAACTGGCGGCTTTGAGAAGCCTTTCCTTGATGGGGTCGTTTTTCAGAATTTTGGAGATCCTGGCCAGCAGTTTCAGGTGCAGGCCGGTCGAGTTTTCGGGGGTTACCAGAAGAAAAAAAATATGGGTCGGCCTGCCGTCCATGGACTCGAAATCAACCCCTTTGCGACTCAACCCAAAACCCAGCACCAACGACTTGAGGTCTTTCAGTTTGCCGTGGGGAATCCCGATTCCGCCACCGATTCCCGTACTGCCCAACCTTTCGCGGTCCATTAGGACCCGAACCAGATCCTCGGCATTTACTTCGGCAAGTCGCGCCACCGGTGAACTCAGCTCTTCGAGAACCCCTTTTTTGTCGCTGGCCTGCAGGTCGACGAGAATCGAATCTTTTTGCAGCACATCTAAAATTCGCATTTTGTTTTTACCAACGGAAATTTTTCCTGCGGGATCAGCGGCGCGCGCGGCTGCCACCGCAGGGCCGCGCGCTGTCAGCTCCTGGGTTGAATCAGACCGTAATCCCCATTTTTGCGGCGGTAGAGGACATTGACCCTGTCGGTTCGGGCATCGGTAAATACCAGAAAATGGTCGTCGATCAGGTCCATCTGCATAACGGCTTCGTCGACATCCATCGGCTTGTATTCGATGTTCTCGACCAGGATTTCGCGGATGTGGTCCCCCCCGCCCGCGGCCACCTCCGGGAAGGCCATGTCCCGTCCCCGGGTTTTGGCCCCTGCCCGCCGGTTGCGAATTTTCTGCTTGCTTCTTTTGATCTGCTTTTCAAGCTTGTCCAGCACCATGTCAATGGCAGGATACATGTCATTGGTTTCTTCCTTGCCGTTGATATTCAGGCGGTCGCCGACGATATTGATCTCCGCGATGTGACGGAATTTTTCCACGGACAGCACCACGCTCGCCTCGGCCGGGTTGTCGAGGAGTTTGTCGAACCGGTTCAGTTTATCGGTAACATATGCCTTTAAATTTTCAGAAGGGTCGAGATTTTTGAATGTGACCGATGTCTGCATGTTTCAGACCTCCATCTCAGAATTGTTTGCGTTTGTTGGAAGAGAGCAGACCCAGCATTTCCCGGTACTTGGCAACCGTTCGGCGTGCGATGTCGATGTTGGTATGTTTTAAAATCTCAGCGATCTTGTTGTCGCTGTATGGCTTTTTGGGGTTTTCGCTTTCGATGATCTGCCGGATTTTGTCCTGGACGCTGGCGGAGGCAATGGCCTCGCCGTGGACACGGTTAATAGAACTATTGAAAAAATATTTCAATTCAAAAATACCCTGGGGGGTGTAGGCATATTTGTTGGTCGTCACCCGGCTGATGGTGGATTCGTGCATCGCGATGTCCTGGGCGACATCCCTTAAGACCATCGGTTTGAGATAGGCGATCCCCTTTTCGAAAAAATCGCTCTGGTATTTGAGGATGCTTTCCATAACCCGGTAGATGGTTTTCTGCCGCTGATGAATGCTGCGGATCAGCCAGGTGGCGGAACGCATTTTTTCCTGAATGTAATCCTTTGCCTGGGTGGAAATCTTTTCCCCCTCGCTGATGGCCTTCTTGTAGTAGGAATTGACCCGCAGTTTCGGCATGCCGTCGTCGTTGAGAAGGATAACAAATTCATCTTCCAGCTTGTAAACGTAGATGTCTGGGGTGATGTACTGCGGCATCTCATCGCTGTACTGGCGCCCCGGGCGGGGCTCCAGGGCCTGAATGACCTTTACCGCGGCAATCACCTCGTCAACGCTCTTCTTGAGCGCTTTGGCGATGGCTTTGAAATTCTTGTTTTCAAGGTGGTTGAGGTGGTTCTGGATAATCTCCACCACGATGGTGTTGTCAAGGCCCAGCTGTCTAGCCTGGATCGTCAGGCACTCCCGCAGGTCGCGGGCGCACACCCCGACCGGGTTGAAACTCTGCATGACGGCCAGGACTTCTTCCACCTTTTGCGCCGGGCAGCCGCAGTTGGTGACAAGCTCCTCCACGCTGATGTCCAGGTACCCGTCACGGTTGAGGTTGCCGATGATCAGGCTGCCGATGTTCTGCTCTTCTTCGCTGGGCGAGGTCATCAGCAGCTGCCATAAAAGATGCGAGCTGAGGGATTCTTTCTGGGCAATGAAGGCTTCGAATTTGGGCGCCTCGCGGTCCTCGGACTCGTAATTGACCCGTCCCACGGAGTTGTACTCGTCGATAAAATTGCTCCAATCGATCTCTTCATGGAGTTTTTCATCGATGGTGACCTCTTTTTCCGGCTCGGGTTCTTCCGCCGGGGTTTCGTTGGCCTCCATGGTGTTGTCGGCGCCAGGCACTTCCTGGATTTCCTCCAGTGCCGGGTTTTCCTCCATTTCCTGGCGGATCACATCCATCAGCTCCAGCCGCGACAGCTGCAGCAGCTTGATCGCCATCTGCAGCTGCGGCGTCATGATCAGCTGTTGGGTGAGTTTGAGTTGCTGTCTTAATTCGATCGCCATATCTACAATCTAAATCCGTCGCCCAAGTATATCCGGCGAGCTGTTTGACTGGCGGCGATCTTTTCCGGCGGGCCGGATTCGATCACCTTGCCCTGGTTTAAAATATAGGCTTTGTCACAGACTTCAAGCGTTTCCCGGACGTTGTGGTCGGAGATCAGCACCCCGATGCCGCGGTGTTTCAAATGGCCGATGATCCCCTTGATGTCATTGATGGCCAGCGGGTCGATGCCCGCAAAGGGCTCGTCCAGGAGAATGAAGGTCGGTTCCGTCGCCAGCGCCCGAGTGATCTCCAGCCGTCGTCGTTCGCCGCCGGAAAGCACGCTGGCACGCTCGGCGGCCAGGTGTTTGATGCCGAGTTCCTGCAGCAGATGATCCGTCCGCTCGCGCTGCTCCGTCCTGGAGGTTGTGATAAACTCCAGGATCGCCAGCACGTTCTGTTCGACCGTCAGCTTCCTGAAGATCGACGCCTCCTGCGGGAGGTAGCCGATCCCCTTGCGCGCCCGCAGATACATCGGGGCATCGGTGATGTCTTCGTCGTCGAGAAAAACCTGGCCCTGGTCGGGTCTGATCAGGCCCACGGTCATGTAAAATGTCGTGGTTTTGCCGGCCCCGTTGGGCCCCAGCAAGCCGACGACCGCGCCGCTCTCCAGTTTCAGGGTGACGTCGTCGACCACCGGGCGGCCGCGGTAGGTTTTGATCAGGTTAAGCAGGGATAAAACGGTCATGTCGTCCAGTCAGAAGCCCCAGAGGCCCGGACAGCTGCGCCGCGGCGGCAGAATCGGAGCCTTATTGGCCCTGGGGCAAGCCGATGTCCAGTCCTTTGTCACCCGGAAAAAGCACCGCCTCGACACGGCGGTCTTCGCTGCCTTCCACCGTGACGCGCCCGTCGGCCCTAAAAAAGGTGATTTTACTTCCGGTGATCGAATTGTTGCCGCTGGTAAGGCGGGAGTTTTTGCCCGTCAGCACCAGAACACTGTCTGCGGTAGTATAGACCGCATGGTCGGCAAATGCAATTCGGTTGTCCATCTGGATCTTGACGCGGCCTTCGGCAATGATCTTTTCGATGGACTCGCCTTCCGTGCTGGCGGTCGTTTTGTCCTGGGGGCCGCCGGTGTAGTGTATTTTCAAGCTGTCGGCATCGATGACGGTCGCGCCTTGGCGGACGCGCACCTCACCCTTGAATTCAGCCAGGCGTGTGGCGGTGTGGGTCACCAGTTGCCGGGCGGTGATGAGGATTTTTTGCGCATCGACCTCCGTTCCTGAGCTAATGTTTTTATCGTCGGCCCCTGCCGAAACTGAAGCCAGCAAAATGGCCACGGTCAAGAGCGCCCCGGCGCAGATCGTGCGGTGGAAAAGGCTTTTGGAACCGTTGGGGCCTGTGGGCATTCTAAAATGAGACGTTTTCACGAAAAGCTCCTCTAACGTTGCCGTCCAGAACGGCTTGACGCGTGTTTAGATCGTAGCTGAAGGTATCCGCCGTGATCTCCGAATCCCTGCTGGTGATCCTGACCTCTGCCTGGGATGTCAAAAGCCGCTGCTGGTGGTTGTAATCCAGCGCCTCGCTGCGCAGGGTCATGTCCTCATGGGTGACGCGAACGTTTTCCCGGACCGCGATGTCGTTGGTTTCGGTCTGCAACGTCCCCCGGTCGGCCGTCAGCAACATGCGGGTGCCGTCATCCATGAAAAATTCGACCGCAAGATTCTCGAGCAGCAGCTGTTTGTTTTCATCCAGATAGCGGGCGGAGTCGGCGTCCAGCGACCACTCGGTAATGCCGCCGCGGGTGGCGGTCTGGTGAATCTTTTGCAGTGAAAGCTGGGCCTTGTCGTCCAGGGCGGTCAGCAGCACTTCGGGTTTGCTGAAGACGTAGCGGTGCACAACGAAGAAAACCGCCAGGGCCACGGCGGCCGTGATCACCAGTCCCACCAGGAGAAACTTGAGTTGTTTAAAGGGTCTTTTAGATGTCAAGATCAAAAACGCGTTTGAGGGTTTCAGACCAGAGCCCCTGGGCTTTGAGGATGGCTTCACACGCCTCGCGCACCGCACCCGCGCCGCCCTTGGCCCGGGTCTGGAAAACGGCGCGCGCCTTGACCAGTTCATGAGCGTCGGCCACGGCAATGGGCGTTCCCACGCGCGCCAGGAGTGCGACGTCCGGCAGGTCGTCGGCGATGAAGGCCATCTCGGCGGCGCTGATGCGCGTCTCCCGGCAGATGCCGTCAAGCAGGGCGGCCTTGTCCCTGACGGCGTCGTAAAGGTGTGTGATCCCCAGGTTTGCGCAGCGGTGCGACAGGGCTTGGGAGCGCCGGCCGGTCACGATCCCCACGCCGATGCCGGCGGCCATCAGCAGACGGATACCCAGCCCGTCGCGGACATCGAAAATCTTGGTTTCGGAACCGTCGTCGCCGTAGATGATTTCGCCGCGGGTCAACACGCCGTCCACATCGAGCAGCAGCAGTTTGACGGTCTTGAGCGGATGGGTCTCCTTGGCGGTCATGGATTTCCCCGTGGATGGCGCTGTCGGGCTCCTGGGGCGGCATCCGCCGCGGAAGCTCTCAGTGCACGAGTTCGTGGATCGCTTTGAGTTGCGCCAGCAGCGGCGGCAGCATGTCCAGCCGCAGGGAGTTGGGGCCGTCGCAGAGTGCCCGGTCGGGGTCCGGATGGACTTCCATGAAAATGCCGTTGGCGCCTGCGGCGACCGCGGCCCGGGCCAGCACCGGCGCGAATTCCCGCTGGCCGCCGGAGCTCTGACCGGCGCCTCCGGGCAGCTGAACACTGTGGGTGGCGTCAAAAATAACCGGGCAGCCGGTCGTCTGTTGCAAGATGGCGATGGCCCGAAAATCGACCACCAGGTTGTTGTAGCCGAACATGACGCCGCGTTCGGTCAGCAGCACCCGCCGATTTCCGGTTGAGGCGATTTTGGCAACCACATGGGCGACATCCCAGGGGGCGAGAAACTGCCCCTTTTTGACGTTGACCGGTTTGCCGGTTGCGGCCGCGGCGAGCAGCAGATCGGTCTGGCGGCACAAAAAGGCGGGGATTTGAATCACATCCAGCACTTCGGCGGCCGCGGCGACCTCATC
Organism: Desulfobacterales bacterium; assembly: GCA_046481705.1. Classification (GTDB taxonomy): domain Bacteria; phylum Desulfobacterota; class Desulfobacteria; order Desulfobacterales; family JAABRJ01; genus JAABRJ01. The sequence continues at coordinate 11,704 of JAWOJK010000249.1, forward strand.
GACCGAGTGGACGTCGGAGAGCACCGGCACGTCGAGCTCGTGCTTGATGCGAGCCAGTACGGCAAGCCCGTCTTTGAGCCCCGGACCCCGGTAGGCGCTGACGGCGGTGCGGTTGGCCTTGTCGTAGGAGGCCTTGAAAATAAACCCGATGTTTAGGCCGGCGGTCAATTCCTTCAGGGCGGCGGCGATGGCCAACGTGCTGCCCGCGGATTCGATCACGCAGGGGCCTGAAATCAGGACCAGCGGCTGCCGACCGCCAATGCGGATCGGGCCGATTTCAATTTCCGAATTCATGCTCACCATGGGGCTCCTCGCAACCGCAGGGCGCTGCAGGTGCAAAGCAAACGGCCAAGAAGTCAAAGACGGGGGCGGGGGGCTGGGTATCGGTGCGGAAGAAGAATTCCCTCGTCGTCTTCACCGGCTTGTTGGTAAAGGGGGCTTAAGAGAAAACTGCGGAGGCGTTGCTGCATGTCTTCAAAAAAATGCCCTTGAGCGCCTGCCGTCAGCGGTCTGACAGCGACGGTCGAAATTTACACGGACCGCGCTTAAAAGTCAAGTTGCACCCGGGTGCCCCGCGCAAGCCCAACGGCCGTGCGGCCAGGGGCGCGCTCACAGGAAGGAATTCAAGGAGTGCGCGGCAGGTGCTGCAAAAAGTTTGGCTTGATTAGGCCGCAGCCATCTGATAGTTTAAAAATTTGAACAAAATGGCGAAAGGGGGCGGTAACCGTTGAGAACCCAAAAGAAAAACTTCAGGCTGTGGCTCCTGATTCTCCTGGTCGTGGTGATCGTGCTGCCGGTAGGGGTGATTTTGTTTTTTCGGCTGGAGGGCCAGCCGCCCGAGATCACGGTTGAGCTGACACCGCCGGTGGTCGGGCTTTCAAAAGAACTGACGGTTTCATTTGCGGATCCCAAGAGCGGAATTCGGCGGGTCTGGGTCAGTCTGCTGAAAGACGGCAAAGAAACCGTGCTGGCTGAAAAAGCCTTTCCGTTTTCGGGGGTGATCCGGGGGGGGCAGGTCAGATCAGAGGAGTTGCGCCTGACCATCGAGCCCCAGCTTCAGGGGTTTACCGACGGCGAGGCCGCCCTGCGGTTTGCGGTTTGGGACTTCGCCTGGCGCGACTGGCTGCGGGGAAACCGGGCCTACGTGGAAAAGACCGTCCAGATTGACACCCAGCCGCCCAGCCTGGATGTCCTCAGCCGGGCGCACAACGTCAGCCAGGGTGGGACCGGAGTGATCATTTACCGCACCTCGGAGCCCTGCCTGGAGAGCGGCGTTCAGGTCGGCGACAACTTTTTCCCGGGACACGCCGGCGCTTTTCAGGATCCCAGGGTGCACCTGGCCTTCTTTGCCCTGAGCTATGACCAGGGGGCCGACACGCCGGTGTTTCTGACGGCCACCGATCTGGGCGGAAACCGTTCCCAAAGCGGTTTTCCCCATTATCTCAGGAATAAAAAATTCCGCCAGGACACCCTCAAGATTACCGATCGCTTTCTCAACTGGAAAATGCCGGAGTTCGACACCGAGGCCGCAGTGGCTGCGGTGTCCTCCATGAAAGAGAAGTTCCTGATCATCAACGACACGATTCGTAAAGAAAATTTCAAGACCTTGGGCGAGGTGGGGCGTTCAACCGAAAAGGCCCTCCTGTGGAAGGGGCCCTTCACACGACTGCCGAATTCGGCCCCCAGGGCCGGCTTTGCCGATCACCGTGTCTACCTGTACGAAGACCAGACCATCGACCGGCAGGTTCACATGGGGGTCGATCTGGCTTCGGTGGCGCATGCCCCGGTGCCGGCGGCCAACAGCGGCACGGTGGTGTTTGCCGAACCCTTGGGAATTTATGGCCGCTCGGTGGTGATCGACCACGGTTTCGGGTTGTTCAGCCTGTATTCCCATCTCAACAACATCGAGGTGCAAAAGGGCCAGCAGGTTGAAAAGGATGCCCTCATCGGGCACACCGGCGTAACGGGCCTGGCCGGCGGGGATCACCTCCATTTCGCCATCATGGTGCACAATACCTTCGTCGACCCGCTGGAGTGGTGGGATCCGGCGTGGATCCGGAACAATGTGACGGACAAGATCGATACGGTCGCGTCCGGGTTGAAATAGTTTTTCCCTGCTGGATGCAGGGGGGTGGGGGAGATCGCTGGAGAATGACGCAATTTAAAGTCAACAAAACCTACCAGGAAATAAACGCTAAAATCCGGTCGGGCAAAGTGGTGGTGGTGACCGCCGAGGAAGTCATCGGCATCGTCCAGAAAGAAGGCCCGGTGGCGGCCGCGCGCCAGGTGGACGTGGTGACCACGGGCACCTTTGCGCCCATGTGCTCCTCGGGGGCGTTTCTCAATTTCGGCCACTCCAAACCCGGCATCAAGGCCGCCAAGGTGTGGCTCAACAACGTGCCGGCCTACGCCGGCGTGGCCGCCGTCGACTGCTACATCGGGGCTACCGAAGTCTGTGAGGACGACCCCCTCAACCGGGTCTACCCCGGCGATTTCAATTACGGCGGCGGGCATGTGATCGAGGACCTGGTGGCCGGCAAGACCGTTCACCTGAAGGCCGTCGCCTACGGCACCGACTGCTACCCCAACCGGGAGGTGGAAAAGGAAATCACCCTGCGCAGCCTGCCGAGTGCGGTGCTCTGCAACCCCCGCAACGGCTATCAGAACTACAACTGTGCCGTCAATTTGAAAAACAAGACCGTCTACACATACATGGGCACCCTCAAGCCCAAAGCCGGGAATGCCAACTACTGTTCCGCCGGGCAGCTCAGCCCGCTACTCAACGACCCGTACTATAAAACCATCGGCATCGGCACCCGCATTTTTCTGGGCGGCACCACCGGGTTTGTCACCTGGGCCGGAACCCAGCACAAACCCCAGGCCAAGCGGACGCCGAAGGGGGTGCCCCTGAACCCGGCCGGGACCCTGTGGGTAATGGGGGATTTGAAAAGGATGAGCACCCAGTGGCTGATGGGGGCCAGTATCCAGGGATACGGCTGCTCGCTCTCGCTGGGTCTGGGAATCCCCATTCCGATTTTAAACGAGGAGATGGTGGCCTACACCGCCGTCTCGGATGAAGACATCTTCACCCAAATCGTAGATTACGGAATCGACTACCCGGACGGCGTCTCCAGGAGTTACGGCCAGGTGAGCTACGCGCAACTGAAAAGCGGGTTTATCGATTTTCAGGGCAAACAGGTGCCCACGGTCCCGCTTTCCAGTACGGTCAAGGCCCGCGAGATCGCCGAGACCCTGAAAGGCTGGATCGCCAAGGGGCAGTTTTTGCTGGGTGAGCCCCAGTGCACCCTGCCCGCGGGGCCTTCGCAAATACTCGGTTGACCCGTCCGGAAGCGAGGGCCGGCGCAGCCGGGCCGGGAGGCATCGACTCTCGAACACCGTGGTATTGTGGTGCTTTCAAAGCGTAATAAGGCTGTTCTTCATGAAAACAAAAAAATTTATGTATTTTCAAGAAGACGATATGTTCATTGGGTGGTTGGATGATTTTCCGGATTACAAGACCCAAGGGGCAACTCTCGATGAATTAAAGGAAAATCTGAGAGACATCTATGAAGAATTAACCAGCGGGAGTATACCCACTTGAAATCCAAGCAAGATAGCGAGGGGGCCGCGCCGCCGCGGAAAAAGGGCAAGCTGCGCGAGAACGTCGAGGCCATCCTGGTCGCGATCGTCCTGGCGCTGTTTATCCGGACCTTCGTGGTCCAGGCCTTCAAGATCCCCTCGGGTTCCATGAAGCAGACCCTCCAAATCGGGGACCACATTCTGGTC
>JAWOJK010000322.1:0-3053 GCA_046481705.1 Desulfobacterales bacterium
GGCCACCTTCTGGTCGAACACGCCGTAAAGCGCCACCACCCCCGCGCCGACCGAAAGCCAGTCCGTCACCCGGTAGGCCACAGCCGGCTGCACACCAAAGGCCTGGAGGGTAACCTCCTGAACGTAGTAGCGGCCCACCCAGTCGTCCTCGTATTCCAGGCCCAGCCCGAAGAAACCCAGCGCCCCGATCCCCAGTTTCAGGGCCGGTGAAAGGCTGTGGACGTAGAAGATGCTGCCCGCGGGCAGCCACGCGCTGCCGTCCCCGTCGGGGCCGGTGGTGGTCGTGCTGGAATCCGGGCTGAATTCGGTGTGCGCGTAAAGCGGTTGAATCCCGACTTGAAGCCCCGAACGCTCCAGGCGCGTCATGCCCGCCGGGTTGGTGAAGACGGTGGATGGGTCCTGGGCGCGGGCCGCATAACCGGCAGCCGCCAAACCCACGTCGGGGGTACCGAGTTCGTACAAATACAGACCCCCGGCGAGCGCCGACGAACTGCATAGAAGCAAAATGCCAAACGCCGTCAGCAATCGCGATCCAAAACGCTTGATTCCCATGATCGTTCCTTCTTCATCGGCTATGGCTGCACGTGTTATTTTTCGAAGGGGAACACGACCTTCCAATCGCGCTGGATGCTCGCGATGACCCAGCCGCGCTGGGGCCCCTCTTCCAGGCCGCGCTTCAGGCGGCCGACGTGAGACTCGCGGTCGTAGGCCCACTCGCGCAGCGCGTCGTCATGGTGAACGATCAGGCCGAAGCGCGGCCCCGGGCCGGAGGTCGTCCACTCCAGCATCTCGAAGTCGCCGTCGGAGTTGCCGAAGGCCATGAGCGGCCGGCGGCCGATGAACTTGTGGATGCCGACCGGCTTGCCGGCCTTGTCGTCGATGAAATCGATCTCGCCAAGACGCGCGATCACCGGCCTGCCGTCGCGCACCTCGTAGCGGGTCTTGACGCTGCTGCCGATCACCTGCTCCGGCGGCACCCCGTAAACCGGTTCGGCAAAGGTGCGGACGAACTCGATGCCGCCGCCCGAGACGATGTAGGTCTTGAAATCGTTGGCGCGCAGGTAAGCCAGCAGCTCGAGCATCGGCTGGTAGACCAGGTCGGTGTAAGGCCGTTTGAAGCGCGGGTGTTTCGCCGTCGCTACCCAGTCCCGGACGGTCTTTTCGAACTCCTCGCTGGTCATCCCGCCATGGGTGGCCGCGACCAGCGCCAGCAGGCCTTTTTTACCGCCGGCTGCCACCCCCGCCAAATCATCCGCCAGTACCGACTTGAAGGGTTCCTGATCCTTCCATTCGGGGTGCTGGGGGGCCAGCGCCTTTACCCGATCAAGGGCGAATGCCAGCTGAAAGTACATCGGCTGCTCCGCCCAGAGCGTGCCGTCGTTGTCGAAAACGGCGATGCGCTCGGCCGGGTGGACAAATTTGGGGCCGTCTTGCGTGGTGACCTCCTCGACAAACTGCACGATGGTCTGCTTGGTCTGACCGTCGTTCCAGGAGGGCAGCGGGTCGGCTGCGGCAGCAGTCGACGCTAGCGCCAGCAGCGTGGTCAGGGCGATCGCCAACCAAAAATTGGGTCTCATAGCATCACCTGTGGTGGAAAACCGTTTCCGGATACGTTTTTGATTGGGGCAGCTTCATGCAGCATGGTCCAGTAGTGTGGGAATCGGCTTGAGGACAGCGGAGGCGGGGCCGGCCGGAAGTGACCGGCCCCGCATGGGCTTGTTTGCCTTGGTTACTGGGCTCCACCGGGAGTGCTCAGTTTCTCCATGACCCTTTCAAGGGAGAAGCTGGCGGCCTTCTGGCGCGGGGGAAAATCCTGAAAGGTTGCCAGAAACTTGCCCACGTAGGCCTGCGCCGGAACCAACAGGTATGCCCGATCCAGAAGCCAGTCGTAATAAGTGTTCGAGGTCTTCTGCGAACGCTCATACGGGTCGCGCCGCAGGTTGAAGATCAGCGGAACACGAAGCGGGATGAAGGGTTCCGCCCAGGCCTGCAGCGTCCCCTCTACGCGTTGCTCCATGAAGATGAGTTTCCAATCCCCGAAGCGCAGGGCCGTCAGGTCACCTTCGTCCGAGAAGTAGAATATCTCCTTGCGGGGGCTGGGGGTGGCCTGCGGGTCCTTGAGGTGTGCGGTCAGGTCGTACCCATCGAGATGGACCCTGTAGTCCCGGCCGAGGGCGGACGACTTGTAGCCGTCGAGCAGGTCTTCCTTTACGTCGTTCTTGCCGGCGGCGGCAAGGAAGGTGGGCAGCCAGTCCATGTGGTGGACGATGCCGTTGCTGACACTGCCCGGCGTGACCACGCCCGGCCAGCGCACGACGGCCGGGACACGCCACCCGCCCTCCCAGTTGGTGTTCTTTTCACTGCGGAAGGGGGTCATGGCCGCATCCGGCCAGGTGTTCATGTGCGGGCCGTTGTCGGTGGAGTAGTGCACGATGGTCTTGTCGGCGATTCCCAGCTCATCGAGCAAGGCCAGGAACTGGCCGATGTGCATATCGTGCTCGATCATCCCGGCGGTGTATTCATCCGCGTTGGGGTGGGTCTTCCTGATCTCGGCCATTCTCTCGGGGCTGACGTGGGTGCGGAAGTGCATCCGGGTGCCGTTCCACCAGACAAACCAGGGTTTGCCGGCCTTGGTCTGGCGTCGGATAAAATCAATGGCGACGGCGGCGGTGTCGTCATCGATCGTCTCCATCCGCTTCCGGGTCAGAGGCCCGGTGTCCTCGATCCTGCCGTCGGCGAAAGACCTGACCACGCCGCGCGGTCCGAAGGCCTGCCTGAAGGTCCGGCCATCGGCAAGTTTCAGGTCGCCGGGGTAGTCCTCGTTTTCGGGCTCTTCTTCGGCGTTGAGGTGATAGAGATTCCCGTAGAACTCGTCGAACCCGTGGTTGGTGGGCAGATGTTCGTCACGGTCACCGAGGTGGTTCTTGCCGAACTGACCGGTGGCGTAGCCCTGATCCTTGAGCAGCACGGCGATGGTGGGGTCCTCGACCATCATGCCCTCCTTGGCACCGGTCTTTCCAAGGTCGGCCTGCCCGGAGCCAAGGAGGGCATGA
>JAWOJK010000148.1:0-7023 GCA_046481705.1 Desulfobacterales bacterium
CGGCTGCGGGTCTTTGGCCTCGGCCGCCAGCTCCCGGCCCAGCCCACGGGCCATGCGCGCGGCGGCCGCCAGCAAGGGGTCGGTAAGCTTGACGTTCCCAAAGGCATTGTCGACCCACAGCACGCCCGCCATCTGGCTGCCGCAACTTAGCGGGATCACGCCGATTTCCGATGCCTGCAGGCGGCTCAGGATCGTCTGGTGGGTTGCGGCGTGACCGCGAATGATTCGCGGGGCGCCGTCCCGCAGCGCCTCGAAAAGCTCGCCGGCCGCGGGATTCAGTTGGATTTCAAAGTCCACCAGGGCCAGCCCCAGCGGGCTGCGGTCCAGGCAGGCAACCGGCTGCAGGCACTGTCGGCGGGCATTGAAACGCATCACCTGCAGCCGGTCGAAGCCGCAGGCTGCCGCAATCGACCGCAGGACGGCCGGAATTCGCTCGGGGGTGCCGGGGCGGGTTTCCAGGTTGGTTGCCGGCCGGGTCGCAACCTTGCGGGCCAGGAAGTCCTGCAGGTAGTGGCGTTTGGCGGCAAGCTGGGCGGCGGTCAGCTCCAGCTGGAGTTTGTCGGTCGGGAAGGCTGCCGGGGCGGGCGGCTTGAACCCGTAGATTTCAGCGGCGGCCTTGAGGCCTTTTGTCATCTCGGCGGCGATCGCATTGCGGTCCAGCCCGTTGAGGTCGATCAGCGCCGTCACCTCGGGCTGCAGAGAGGGGCTCTGGTGGAAATTGACCGATCCGAGGCCCTCAATCCAGGCGATGAAATTGGCCAGGGATACGATGGCGATCAGGGTGGACTCGTCCTGTGTCAGGTTGAGGTGGTCGAAACGCCCGTGGTGGAAAAGAACCGCCAGAACCAGGCGCTCGGGCAGCTGCCAATGGGCGCAGAAAAAGGCGCCCAGGCGGTCGTGGCTGAGACCCACAAAGCGCGCTTCGTTCTCTACCAGGGTGCCGCCGTCCTCTGCCGCGTGGCGGCTGCACAGATCACTGTACCCCTTGCGGCCGTGTATCTCCAGGATGACCTTGCCCACATCGTGCAGCAGACCGGCGATGTAGGCTTCTTCGGGATCCGCATATCCCAGGCGCCCGGCCAGGATGCGTGCCAACTCTGCCACCGCCAGGCAGTGCTGCCAGAAAAAAAGCCGATCGAAACCGGTGGCGGCTTCCTTGCGGACGATATTTTCAAACAGGGTCACCCCCAGCGCCAGCGCGCGGATGCCGGCGAATCCCAGCAAGGCCACGGCCTGGGACACCGACGCGATTTTGCGGCGCAGACCGTAAGCTGCGGAATTGACGATCCGCAGGACCTTGGCGGCCAGGGCGGGGTCGGTTTCGATCACGCGGGCGAGATCATGAGCGGAACTGCGGTCGTCAAGGGTCAGCTCCAGCAGGCGGACGGCCACCAGGGGCAGCGACGGCAGCTGCAGGGTCTTCTGGTCGAGAACATTGCGGACCGCCTCGTGGGACGGCAGCACGGAAGCATACTTCATGGCAAAAAGAGGTCCAGGATTTGCGGTCCGGCCAGTTTTCGGCGGCGTCCCCACGGGCGCGCTGCCGGGGGCTTTTCCGAAAGGAAAAATATGTGTTCTCTATCGGTTGAAAACGCCTGGGGCTGAAGCCTGGCTGCCGTTCTTGCAGCCGGATTCAGCCGGCCTGCGGACCCCTGGCGCCCGCGGCGCAGTAGGTGCCGTAGTCGCGAAAGCTTCGAACCTGGCGGTAATAGGCGAGAATGGCCCCGGCGCGTTCCTTGCCGACGCCCACTGCGAGGGCCCGCTTGAGGCTGATCAAAAGATCGATGTCGGCGGTGGCCCGCAGATAATGGAAGACCCTTTCGGAAAGGGTGAAGTCCAGTTTGTGGCTGAGCACCAGGATCCGGTAGGTGGAGATGAGCTTGTCGCACAGGCGCAGGGTGTTGAAGTCGAAGCGTCGGGCGTAAATCGCGTCCCGGCAGCCGCGTTCGTAGAGGCGGTCGGCGGCCGGGTCGTAGATCACGGCGTTGGCGCTGAAGTCGATGTTGGCCAGGAGGTTTTCCAGCGTCGGGGGCATTGGAAACATTCGGAAAACCAGGAAGTCGGCCAGCCGGCAGAGGTCGAAGCTGAAGCCTGAATCCGGCGGCTGCCAGCGGACCCCCCCCATTTCAGTGATGACCCGTTCCCGGCGCGGCAGGCAGCGCGGCAGGCGGAACTCGGGCGGCAGGCCCGCAATGACGAAATCCAGATCCCGTGTTTCGGGGCTGCTGCCGTGGACCCGATCCAGGATCAGGTTGCGGATCGCACCGCCGAAAAGGCACGCCCGCGCCCCCTGCGGCAGAGCGGCCGTCAGCCGGGCCAGCGGGCGGCGGACATCAGGACGGGCCAGCAGCCGGCGGACATCGGCCTTGATCGTTTCCTCGCTGACCGGTTCAGTCATAGCGCTCCTTCCTCTTGCCCGAGCCCGTCGTGCTTGTCGGTAGGTGCGAGGGTCCCGGCAAAAAATAATCCTCCGTCCTGCCTGCCTTTTATGTCGTCTTCCGCTTCCTTGGAAACTCTGTTATGGTAGCCGCATGCAACCGCTCGGGAAGCTCATCGCTCCGGTCATCACCCGCAAGGTTGGCCGGCACTGTCTTTCCTGCGGCGCGGAAATCGCCTCGCCCCGCAGACACTACTGCTCCGTCGACTGCCGCCAGAAACTGCGGCGCTACCTGGCGATATCGAGCGGCCTTTTGCAGACTCTCAACGCCCAGTATGCCACCTTTTTCTTTACCGATGTCCTTCTGGTCCTGGACCTTCTGCCGTATGACCGCGAAGCGGTCTTCAGCTTCATTCAACCCCGTTCGGCGCGGCGCACGCCGGCCGAGGATTTTTTCCGCATGAGCACCCGACTGGGGAATCACTGGTGGGCTGAAAAGGAGCGCACCCGCAAACGCTACCTGGCCTCCAGGCACCTGCTGAAGATGGCCCGGCGCCAGGAGGATGCCCTCGGCAGCTTCCGCCCCCGCGAGGAACTCCGACCCACCATGCTCGGCGGTTCGCTGGTTCAGCTCAAGCTGCGCCGGGAGGATCTCAACAGCCCGGAGTTGCAGCGGATCATCAAAAGCGCCTTTCGCCGGCAGGCCCTGCGGCATCACCCCGACCGTGGGGGCAGCAGCGCCCTGTTCCAAAAGTTGCACGCCGCCTACGAGCAGATACTGGAATGGGCGGAAAATCCAACATTTATCACGAGCAGGGGCTTTCCGGACAGGTGGTTTTACGACGGCCGCACCAACCGCTGGGTGCAGCCGATGCCGCTGATCGTCGGCAAATAGACGCGCGCAGCCCTGGTCTCGACCTTCACCCCTGCCGGCCGACCGGCCGACGTCCCTGAGAGCACCCGATGATTCCGCAAACCGAAAATATCGACCGCCTGGAAATCGCCAAATTCGAGGCGGTGGCGCCCCGCTGGTGGGACCGCAACGGCGAGCTCAAATCCCTGCACGACATCAATCCGCTGCGCCTGGGCTACATTGCCGGTCGCACCCGCTTGGCCGGTCGGCGGGTGCTGGACGTGGGCTGCGGCGGCGGCGTTCTTTCTGAGGCCCTGGCCAAGGTCGGCGCCCGGGTGACGGGCATTGACATGGGGCAAACCCCGCTGGCGGTGGCGACCCTGCACGCCCGGCAAAGCGGTTTGGCCATCGACTACCGCCGCGCCACCGTCGAGGACCTGGCCGCCACCGAGGCGGGGCGCTTCGACGTGCTGGTGTGCATGGAGCTTCTGGAGCACGTACCCGACCCGCCGTCCATCGTGCGCGCCTGCGGCCGGCTGGTGCGGCCGGGCGGGGATGTGTTTTATGCCACGCTCAACCGCAGCCCCAAAGCCTTTGTCTTCGCGATTGTCGGGGCCGAGTACCTTCTGCGGCTGCTGCCCCGTGGGACCCATACCTTCGCGCGCTTCGTCCGGCCCGCCGAGCTCAAGGACTGGGGCCAGCAGGCCGGTCTGGCAGCCTGCGATTTTACCGGCATGCAGTACAACCCCTTTACCCGCCGCTACCGGCTGGGGGGCAGCCTGGGGGTCAATTACCTGGCCCACTTCCGCCGCCCCTGAGGTCTGTCGGGCAACCACCTCCGGAGCTTTCCCATGCGCCATCCCGTGTCCGACACCCGCCTGGCCGACTCGGCGGCCGGCATCATCCGCGAGGGCTTCAAATCATACCGGTCCCGCTTCGCGGCCGTGACTTGGCGCGCTAAACGCCGCTTTGAAAGCCGCGATTGGCAGGGCATGCAGGCCGATGCCGGCGAGCGTTTGGATCTCTACCTAACGGCCCTTGACCGGGTGATCGCGGACCTTCAAGGCCTGCTCGCGCAGCGCCTGAGCGACCCATCCCTGTGGGGTGGCATGAAGGCCGTTTTTTGCGGTCGGCTGACGGCCCATGGGGACCGTGAGCTGGGCGAAACTTTTTTCAATTCCGTCACGCGCCGGATCTTCAACACCGTCGGGGTGGATGCGGCCATCGAGTTCGTGACCACCGACTTCGAAAACCCGCCAAACCATCCCCCGGAGCCGGTCTACGACGTCCATCGAATCGACGGCCCGCTAACGCCCGTGGTCCGGCGGGTTCTGGCGGGCGCCGATTTCAGTTGCCCCTTTCAGGATCTGGCGGCTGACGCTGAGCGGGTGGCGGAGCGCATTTGCGCCCGAATCGAGGAAATGGGGCCCGCTGTCCGGCTGCTGCGGCTGGAGGTGGTCCGCAGTGTGTTTTACCGCGAAATGGGGGCCTACCTGGTCGGACGCCTGGTCACGGACGGCGGCGGGGTGCCGATGGCGCTGGCACTGCTCAACCCGCCCGCGGGGGTTACCGTGGACGCGGTGCTGCTGAGCGAAACCGCCGTCAGCATTCTCTTTAGCTTCACCCGCTCGTATTTCCACGTGGCGGTGCCGTGGCCCAGCGACATGGTGGGCTTTCTGCGGAGCATTCTGCCGTTCAAACCCCTGGCCGAGCTCTATATTTCAGTGGGCTTCGACAAGCACGGCAAAACCGTGCTCTACCGCGACCTGCTGGCCAACACCGCGGTCTGCGGTCAGCCCTTCCGCATTTCGCGGGGCAAGCGCGGGCTGGTGATGGTGGTTTTTGATATGCCGAGCTATGACATGGTGTTCAAGCTGATCCGCGACCGCATCGCACACCCCAAGGAAACCACGCGGCGGAAGGTCATCGCCACCTACGATTTCGTTTTCAAGCACGACCGGGCCGGGCGGCTGCTGGATGCCCAGTCTTTCGAGCACCTGCAGTTCGACCACGCCTGTTTTGACGAGCCGTTGCTGGATGAGCTGGCGCGCTCGGCTGCGCGCACGGTGCGTATCGAAGCGGATCGGGTAATCGTCGGGCACGTCTACCTGGAGCGGCGGGTGACCCCGCTGGATCTTTATCTGCAGACGGCCGACCTCGAGGCTGCCCGGGCGGTGGTCGTGGATTACGGCAATGCCATCAAAGACCTGGCGCGGATCAATGTTTTTCCGGGTGACCTGCTGCTCAAAAACTTCGGGGTCACCCGGCACGGGCGGGTGGTGTTTTACGATTATGACGAACTTTGCCCGCTGCTCACCTGCAATTTTCGCAGAATGCCGCCTTCCCGCCGCTACGAAGACGAAATGGCGGCCGAACCGTGGTTTACGGTGGGTGAAGCGGATGTCTTCCCCGAAGAGTTCCGGCCCTACCTGGGGCTTCCCGGCCCGCTGGAGGCGGAATTCATGGCGCACCACGCCGATCTCTTCGATGTCGACTTCTGGCGGCGGATGCAGGACCGCATCCGTTCCGGGGAGCGGATCCATATTTTTCCCTATGCAGACGACCTGCGGCTGCGCCGCACCTGACGGACGGCTGTCGGGGTTCGCAGGTGCGGTGCAGGCCGCAGGGCTATTCCTGGAAAAGCTTGGCGGCTTGCTCGATGTTCTCCGGGCAGAAGACAAAGAGGCATTTGGATTCCGGTCCCGCCACCGATCCGTAAACGTAGTTGATATTGATGCCTTCCTCGCCGAATTTGGCGGTGATTTCGGCCAGGGTTCCGGGCCGGTTCGCCAACTCGATGGCGATAACGGGGATGATATCGAAGAGGTAGTCTGCGCGCGAGAGGAGGTCAATGGCCGTGTCGGTCTGGTCCACCAGCAGGCGGACCAGTGCGAACGCGGCCGAGTCACGCCGCATGGAGTTGTAACTTGCCACCGAGGCGATCCGCTTGAGGGATTTGCCGCGGCCCTTGAACAGCTCCAGCACGTAGCTGGAAGCGTCCTGAATTGTCAGGGCGTCGATGTTGATCTTCTCTTTGGCGAAAAGCGCCGCCAGTTTGGCTAGTTCACCCGGTTCGTTCTTCATGAAGAGTTGAATTTCGGTCCTGACCATGTTGCCTCCTGTCTTTATGGAATGTCCCTGTTATTTAAAAGGGGGTAACGGCCGTGGCCACCCATACGGTGCCATTCGATGGCCGATGCACCCCGGCCCGGCGGCGTTGCTGCCCGCTCACCTGCGCCGGGTATTCTCGCTTCTCGCGCTTCAGCCTTCTCGCTGCGACACCGTATTTTAGGGCCGCGACCACTCTAAGTCTGTTCAGCGTCCATGGGATTGGTGAGATCTCAGAGAATCACCTTTTCCCGCACTGCCCGCACAATGTCGTCGGGGTCGTCCATGACCTTCAAAATATCGAGGTCCGCAGCTGAAATCAGGCCGCGCAGCGCCAACTGCTGCCGGATCCAGTCCAGCAGACCCGACCAGTAGTCCGAGCCCACGAGGATGATCGGATGGGGTTGGATGCGGTGGGTCTGGATCAGGGTCACCGCCTCGAAGAGTTCGTCCAGGGTGCCGAAGCCGCCCGGCATGACGATGTAGGCGGTGGCATACTTGACCAGCATCACCTTGCGGGTGAAAAAATACTTGAACTCCAGCCGAATGCGGGTATAGCGGTTACTCCCGTGTTCGGGGTAAGTGATAGTTCAAGTTTAAACCTCTTTTTTCCGTTGAAAGAAACGGGGTATTCATAGGAATCTTCCACCAGGTATTGTTCATCCCATTTCGGGAATGCTTCATA
>JAWOJK010000255.1:0-7092 GCA_046481705.1 Desulfobacterales bacterium
GCAAAAAGAACTGGAGAAGAAGATAGCGGAATTCTTCGGCACTGAAGATCCCATCCTGTATGCAGCCTGTTTCGATGCCAACGGCGGGGTATTTGAACCCCTTCTTACAGAAGAGGATGCCATTATCTCCGACTCTTTGAACCACGCTTCGATCATCGACGGTGTAAGGCTTTGCAAGGCTGTCCGCTACAGGTACAGAAATGCCGATATGGAAGATCTGGAGTTACAGCTTCAGGTGGCCGGTGCACAGAGGTTCCGCCTGATCGTCACCGACGGGGTCTTCTCGATGGATGGCAATGTAGCGCCTCTCGACGCAATCGTGAAACTTGCGGAAAAATATGATGCGATGGTGATGGTCGACGAATCCCATTCAGCCGGGGTCGTCGGAAAGACCGGGATCGAGGTACGCTGATATGGTCGGGTCCGGCTTCCAGTCGATCTTCAAGATACCGGAGCTCAAGAAACGGATTTTATACACTCTTGGGCTTCTGTTGGTCTATCGGATCGGAGTCCACGTTCCGACCCCCGGCATCGATGCGGTAGCGCTGGCATCTTTTTTCGAAAGGGCCCAGGGAACTCTGCTGGGTCTTTTCGATATGTTCTCCGGCGGTGCCCTGGAGCGGCTTTCCGTTTTCGCCCTGGGGATTATGCCCTACATCAGTGCCTCGATTATTCTGCAGCTGCTGACCGTGGTGGTCCCCCATCTTGAGCGGCTCTCCAAAGAGGGGCAGGCCGGGCGCAAGAAGATCACCCAGTACACCCGCTACGGTACCGTGGTGCTGAGTATCATCCAAGGCTTTGGCATTAGCGTCGGGCTTGAGACCATGGCCGCTCCGGGCGGTGCAGCGGTGGTGATCACCCCCGGTTGGGGCTTTCGCCTGATGACGGTCATGACCCTGACGGCCGGCACGGCCTTCATCATGTGGCTGGGAGAGCAAATTACCGAGCGCGGGATCGGCAACGGGATTTCGCTGATTATTTTCGCCGGAATTGTGGCAGGCATTCCCTCAGCTACCGGCAATACCTTTCGACTGATGTCCACCGGAGAGATGGGAATTTTCCTGGTCATCCTGTTGGTGGTCATGATGGTGGCGGTGGTCGGGGCGATCGTTTTTGTGGAGCAGGGGCAGCGACGAATCCCGGTTCAATATGCCAAGCGGGTTGTCGGGCGGCGGATGTACGGCGGACAAAGCACTCACCTGCCCCTCAAGATCAATACTTCCGGGGTTATTCCACCGATCTTCGCTTCGTCGATCATCATGTTTCCGGCCACGATTGCCAGCTTTGTCAACGTTCCCTGGATGAATACGGTGGCCGACGCGATGCATCCCGGAAACATCGTCTACAATTTGATATATGTTGGTTTTATCTTTTTTTTCTGTTATTTTTACACGGCTGTAACCTTCAACCCTGTCGACGTCGCCGACAATATGAAAAAATACGGCGGGTACATTCCCGGAATCCGTCCCGGCAAGCGCACTGCGGATTACATTGACAAAGTTCTCACCCGCATAACTTTAGGCGGCGCGATATACGTTTCGGCCGTGTGTGTACTTCCTTCTTTTCTGATTCAGAAATTTAACGTACCGTTTTACTTCGGTGGTACCGCCCTCTTGATCGTTGTTGGGGTCGCTATCGATACGGTGTCCCAGATGGAGTCCCACATGCTCAGTCGCCATTATGAGGGGTTTCTCAAGAAAGGCGCGATCCGCGGTCGCGGGGGGCGCTAATTTTACCTGCGGCCTCCGCCGTCAGGCGGCATAATGGTTACAAACCGCGAAGAGGGATATATGGCGAAAGAAGAACCGATCAAGGTCCAGGGCAAGGTCATCGAAACCCTGCCGAATGCCATGTTCAAGGTCGAACTTGAAAATGGCCATCAAATACTGGCGCACATTTCCGGTAAAATGCGAATGCACTTTATTAAAATCCTGCCGGGCGACACCGTGAATGTGGAACTGTCCCCCTACGATTTGACCCGTGGCCGGATCACCTATCGATCCAAATAGGGGGGCATTTTAACCGAAAAATCTCTGAGCCGGGCCCCTGCGGGGCCGGCAACGGCAACCATAATTGCACAAGGAAGCGATCCATGAAAGTCAGATCATCCGTCAAAAAAATTTGCAGCAAGTGTAAAATCGTTCGCAGAAAAGGTGTAGTCAGAATCATCTGCGAGAACAAACGCCACAAACAGCGGCAGGGATAGAGGAGGAGCAGCTTTGGCAAGAATTGCGGGCGTAGATTTACCGAAAAACAAGCGGGTTGAGATTGGGTTGACCTACATCTACGGAATCGGTCGGACGACATCAAAACAGATCCTCGAAAAGTTGAGCATCTCTCCTGACACCAAAACCGATGATTTGACGGAGTCTGA
Source organism: Desulfobacterales bacterium (assembly GCA_046481705.1). GTDB lineage: Bacteria > Desulfobacterota > Desulfobacteria > Desulfobacterales > JAABRJ01 > JAABRJ01. Next base: position 2,375 of record JAWOJK010000255.1, read on the forward strand.
AACCAATGACATTCGTAAGCTCATCGACGGCTTCAAGGTAGAGGGTGAGCTTAGGACCGATGTCTCGATGAACATCAAGCGGTTGATGGATTTGGGGTGCTACCGCGGCCTGCGCCATCGCAAGTCTCTACCGGTACACGGCCAACGCACCAGCACCAATGCCCGGACCCGAAAAGGTCCCCGGCGGTCGGCGGTCAAGAAAAAGGGCGCAGCCAAGAAAAAGTAATCATTTAACCTACAGGAACCAATCTCATGGCGAAAAGAACCCGAGTTAAGAAAAAAGAAAAAAAGAACATACCCACCGGGGTTGTCCATATACAATCGACGTTCAACAACACCATCGTTTCCATCACCGATCCAGGGGGCAACGTCGTGGCATGGTCCAGTTCCGGCGCCCAAGGGTTTAAAGGGTCCCGCAAAAGCACCCCCTTTGCCGCCCAAATGGCTGCCCAGGATGCGGTCCGCAAGGCCATGGAACACGGCATGAAAAACGTCGAAGTTTACGTCAAAGGGCCTGGCGCCGGACGCGAGTCGGCCCTTCGGTCGCTGCAGGCAGCCGGCTTCAACGTGCTGATGATCAAGGACGTGACGCCGATCCCCCACAACGGGTGTCGCCCGCCGAAACGTCGGAGAGTTTAAAGGACCCCCACAATACCTTTTTGACGGTTGGGGCGGATAGCCGGAAGGTCACCGGCTTTTTTTGCTATCCCGGATAGCCGCTGCCGCCTGCTGTTGATCAAAGTAAGGAGGAAGACTTGGCGCGATATACTGACTCAGTTTGCCGCATCTGCAGACGTGAGAATTTGAAACTGTTCCTGAAGGGTGATCGTTGTTATTCTGACAAATGTGCTTTTGATCGGCGCGGTTACCCGCCCGGTCAGCATGGACAGCGGCGCCGTGGCAAAACCTCGGATTACGGTGTTCAACTCCGTGAGAAGCAAAAGGTCAAAAGAATGTATGGCCTGACCGAAAAACAGTTCCGGCTGTTTTTCGAGCGGGCGGAGCGCAAAAAAGAGATCACCGGCACCAATTTGCTGGTGCAGTTGGAAACCCGGCTTGACAACGTGACCTATCGCCTCGGTTTTGTCAACTCCCGCTCCCAGGGGCGCCAGTTGGTGCAGCACAACCATTTGCTGGTCAACGGGCAAAAAGTCAATATCCCCTCCTACCAGGTGAAGGCGGGAGATGTCGTCGAGGTTAAGGAAAAAAGCCGGAAAATTCAGGCCATTTCAGACTCCCTCGCTGCGGTAGTCCGGAGGGGGATTCCCCAGTGGTTGGAACTGGAAAAAGATAACCTGAAAGGTACCGTCAAAAACCTTCCGGTTCGCGAAGATCTGACCATGCCGATTCAGGAACAGCTCATTGTTGAGCTATACTCCAAGTAACCTGGACTAGCCGCTTCATCAGATCATATCTATGTACGCACGTCTGTTTTCGGGTGACCAACCCCGGTTACGATGAGATATTTTCTGAAAAATAACTGGAGAATTTGAAATGTCATCTAACGGACTAATGCATATGAACTGGCGCGGGATGATTAAGCCCGAACGGCTTCACTCCGAGAGCACAGCGTCTTATGGCAAGTTTGTCTGCGAGCCCCTTGAAAGGGGTTTCGGGATTACCTGCGGCAATGCGTTGCGGCGGATAATCCTGTCGTCCCTTTACGGCGCCGCCATTACCTCGGTCAAGTTCGAAGACGTGATGCATGAATTCAGCGTGGTTCCCGGAGTCCTCGAGGACGTTACGGAAATCATCCTCAACCTGAAGCAGGTCAGACTGAAAGTCTCCGACCCCGAACCGAAAACCGTGACCATCGTTTGCAAAGGCGAAGGGATGGTGACCGCCGGCGACATCCTCAGCGGCGATGGCCGCGTCGAAGTTCTCAACCCAGACCAGCATATTGCCACCCTTACGGCAGAGGCCGAGTTGCGGATGACCATGGCGGTCAAAATCGGCAAAGGCTACTCGCTGGCCGAGTACAACAAGGATGAAGACGCCCCGGTGGGCACCATCGCCATCGATGCCGTATTCTCGCCGATTAAACGGGTCAACTACGTTGTCGGCAATGCGCGTGTGGGGCAGCGCACCGACTATGATAAACTGACGTTGGAAGTCTGGACAGACGGCAGTGTTCAGCCGGAGGACGCGGTGGCCTATGCCGCCAAAATCCTCAAAGACCAGATGACCACGTTTATCAACTTCGATGAAGAGGCCGAACCGGACAAGGAAAGAGGGTCCGACCGCGGTTTGGAACCGCAGTTCAACGAAAACCTCTATCGCAGCGTTGAAGAACTCGAGCTTTCCGTTCGCAGTGCCAATTGCTTGAAGAACGCCAATATCCTCAAGATCTTTCAACTTGTGCAGAAAACCGAAAACGAAATGCTCAAGACCAAAAATTTCGGCCGCAAGTCCCTTAACGAGATCAAGGAAGTCCTGAGTGAAATGGGCCTTTCTCTGGGAATGAAGCTTGATGGGTTTATGCCTCCCGAGGAAGAGGCAGAGGAAGGAGAGTAGATAATCCGATGAGACATCAGAAAGCAGGCGTCAAGTTAAGCCGTACCAGCAGTCACCGGGATGCCATGTTCCGTAACATGGTGACCTCGCTGCTGAAGTACGATCGCATCCGCACCACCGATGTCAAGGCCAAGGAACTCAAACGCTGGGCCGACCACATTGTCACGCTCGCCAAGCGCGGTGATCTGCACGCGCGACGTCAGGCGATGGCCATTGTGCGCGAAAAAAACGTTGTGCACCAACTTTTTGAAAACGCCCAGGCGCGCTTTGGGTCACTGGCGGGTGGATACACACGGGTTGTGAAAATTGGTCGCAGACCAGGGGATGCCGCGCCGATCTCTCTGGTGGAACTGGTGGGGGAATCAGCCAAAAAGCCCAAAAAGAAAAAGGAACAGCCAGCACCTGCAAAACCGAAAGCTGCCGAAAAATCCGAAGCAATGGCTGACGCCGCGGCCAAACCCGAAGCCGCTCCGGTCTCGCCCGCTCCTGCTGCCGGGCCGGTCAGCGAAGAAAGAACCCCTGCAGTCGCCACGGAAACGGAGCTGAAACCGACCGCGACCGAAAAGTAGGGCGGCCGCGGCAGAAAATAATTCAGCACAAGATTGTGCCGGATTTTGGTTCGTCTAAAAGGCAGCCCGCACCCCCCCCGTTTACCAGGTTGCGTGGCGCTGGCGGCAATGCGGTAGACGGGTCAAAAACACCCCGGGCCGGGAATCGTTTTCAGCGAGGCCCTGTTGCACGCCGGTCAGCTCTAACGGCTTTCGGCAAACTCCGCTGAGGCCCTGCCGCACCTTTTGGAGGCAGGGCCTTTTCGCGTTTTGGGACGGCTGAAAAACGGCCTTTTCAGGGCAACTGTTCGTTTTTACGGCGTTTTTTGGGCAACCTTTTCAGGCGCGCTTTGGCCTCGTAGAGGCGATCGTCGGCGGCCTTCAGAAGGGCGGCGGGATCCCGCAGCAGCGGGTCGCGGGTGCTGGCCACCCCGTAGCTGATGGCGCAGGTGACCTTTTTTTTGCCCAGTTTCAGCGGGGTAGCCTGCAGATAGGAGCATATCCGCTCCATCAAATGCTCCGCGTTTTCGGCCGTTGTCTCCGGCAGGATCAGGACGAACTCGTCGCCGGCGAAGCGGGCCACGACATCGGAATCGCGGCTCATTTTAACCAGGTTGCTCCCCAGAAACTGGAGCATGTCATCGCCGCAGTCATGGCCGTAGGTATCGTTGACCCCCTTGAAATCATTCAGGTCGATGAAGACCACCGACAGGGGGCTTTTGTAGCGGCGGGCGCGGTTGAATTCCCGCTGCAAAACGGTTTCCATCACCCGACGGTTGAGAAGGCCGGTCAGCGGGTCGTGAAAGGCCATGTAGCGGAGCTTTTCATGGGCCGTCACATTCGACAGGCACAGGGAAACCTTGACCGCCAACTGCTCGAGCAGGCTGGTGTCAATTCCCGGTGAAAACCGGTCAGCCGAGAAATCCGCTTGGTTGAGGCTGCCGATGATTTCCCCATCCAGGGACAGTGGGGCCATGGCCATCGATTTGATAAAGTACTTTTTCTTCTGCGGCAGGAGCTTGAAATAGGGTTTGAGGTCTTCATTGACCAGCACCGGCGTCATGGTGCTGCCCACCAGTTCACGGAACGTCTGACGATCGATGATGCTCATGCGGTCCCGCAGCATTTCCGAGGTTGCCAGGGAAGATATCAGGCTCTGCAGATCGCTGTTTTCGATCATCGAGATCCAGACGTAGGGGATTTTGAACCGTTCGCGGATTTCAGTGAGCAGGACCTCGAAAAGGTCACGGAACTTCAGGATGGAAAGGATAGCGGTTTCGAACGCGCGTGAGCGCGGCGCGGAAGCCGGCCAGATGCGTGCCGCCCTCGCGCTGCGGGATGTTGTTGGTGAACAAGAGCACGTTCTCGTGGTAGCTCTCGTTCCACCACAGCGCCGCCTCGACGACGACCTTGTCGCGCTCGCCGCGCAGCATGATCGGATCGCCGATCAGCGCCTGCTTGGAACGGTCGATGTAGCGCACGAACTCAGATGTGCCGCCCTCGTAGAGCATCTCCTCGCGCTTGACGTCGGCATGACGCGCGTCGGTGAGCACGATCTTGGCGCCCGAGTTCAGGAACGCCAGCTCGCGCAGGCGATGCTCGAGCGTGGCGAAGTCGAATTCGGTCTGGGTGAAGGTGTTGGTGCTTGGCAGGAAC
>JAWOJK010000317.1:0-5715 GCA_046481705.1 Desulfobacterales bacterium
GTGGTGGCGGTGGTCAGCATGATGGGCCGCAACCGCCGCTGGCCGGCCGCCACGACGGCCTGCTGCGGCGCCAGCCGGTTGACCTCCTCCTCCAGCCGGATGCGCTCCAGCAGCACGATGGCGTTGTTGACCACGATGCCGGCCAGGGCAATGATCCCCAGCAGGGTCATGAAACCGAAATAGAGCCGGGCTGCGAAAAGGCCGATGATCACGCCGATGAACCCCAGCGGGATGGTCACCATGATGATCAGCGTGCGGCGCAGGGAATTGAACTGGATCACCAGCAGCAGCAGGATGATGAAGGCCGCCACCGGCACCTGGTCCCGGATGGAGGCGTTGGCCTTCTCGGAGGTTTCCGCCTCGCCGCCCAGTTCGTAGCGGTAGCCGACGGGCCAGGCCGGCTTTTGGGCGTCCAGCCAGGGCACGATTTGCCGGGTGATGGCGCTGGCCGTCACCCCCGGGTAGAGGTCCGCACTGACGGTCACGGTTTTCAGCCGGTTGCGGCGCACGATCTCGGCGTACTGCCAGGCGAGGGTGATGTCCGCCACCTGCTTGAGGGGCACCGACCGGCCGGTGGCCTGGGCGTAGACGTTGAGGCTCTCCAACTTGCCGATGTCCTGGCGGTCGGTCGCCACCGAGCGCAGGACGATGGGGATCACCTTGTCGTCCTCACGGTAGGCGCTCAATTCGAAACCGCTCAAATCGGTCTGAAGCGACAGCGCGATGTCCCGGCTGGTCACCCCGGCCCGCCGGGCGCGCGGCTGGTTGATGTCCACCACGATTTTCTTGATGCGCTGCCCCCAGTCGTCCTTGATGTTGCGGGTGCCGTCCAGGCCACGCAGGCGCTGCTTGATCTCTTCGGCGATTTCAAAGAGCACCTGCGGGTCTTTGCCGGAGAGCCGGAATTCCACCGGGTGCCGGATGGGGGGCCCGTTTTCGATGCGGTCCATTTTAAGCTCGGCATCTGGGAAATTCTGCGAAATGTAATCGTCCAGCGCATCCATCACCGGGCCGATGGCGGCGGGGGTGGCGGTGGTGATTACCATCAGGGTGTATTCGGGGGTGCCGGGATCGGGCTGGTGCTGGAGTACGAAACGCGGCCCGCCGCTGGCGATGTGGGTCGCCCAGCTGACGACCCCCTTGTTGTGCCCGGAAGCGTGCATCAGCCGGGCGCGGATGAAGGCCTCGACCTCGCCTACCACGCGTTCGCTGGTGTCGATGGCGGTGCCCGCCGGCAGGGTCAGTTCCGCCTTGAAATAGACCCGGTCGGAGGGGGGGAAAAAGATCACCGGCAGGAACCGCGCGCTGTATACGGCGGCGGCAAAGATCAGCGCCACAGCCGCCATGGTCAGGCCGCGGTGCTTGAGGCCGGTGATCAGAAAGAAGCGGTACAGGCGGTAGGCCCGGGAGTCGAAGCGCTCCGTGAGGGGTTTGACCCGCAGGAACTGAACGCACAGCATGGGTGTCATGGTCAGCGCGAGCACCCATGAGGAGAGCAGGGTCAGGGTCACCACCTTGAACAGCGGGGCGGTGTATTCGCCGGTGCTGGATTTGGCCAGGAAAATCGGCAGAAAGGCGGCGGCCGTGGTCAGCGAGGAGGTCAGGAGGGGCACGATCAGTTCGCGCGCCGAATCCACCGCGGCGGCCACGCGCGCCTTGCCCTCGGCCATCTGGACCATGATCGATTCGGTCATGACGATGGCGTTGTCCACCAGCATGCCCAGGGAGATGATCAGGGCTGCCAGCGACACCTGGTCCAGCCCGATCCCCAGCAGGTACATGAGCCCGACGGACATCAGGATCGTCATGGGGATCAGGGAGGCCACCAGCAGCCCCGTGCGCAGCCCGAGGGTGACCACCATCACGGCGATCACCACCCCCATGGACTGCAGCAGGTTGTCCCGAAAGTTGAGAACCTTGTGGTCGACTTCCTCGGGCTGGAAACTGAGGGTTTCGATTTCGATGCCGTGCGGGTAGTGGCCCTGCAGGCGCTCGAGGGTGGCCCTGACGGCCTTGCCCAAATCGATCAGGTTGCCGCCGGCGCGCATCGAAACCGCCAGCCCCAGGGAGGGTCTGCCGCTGCTGTGCATGCGGGTGCGGGGCGGGTCGATGGTGCTGCGCCGGATGTCGACGATGTCCTCCAAGAACAGCAGTTCCTGCTGGCCGGGAATGCGGATGACAGTCTGGCGCAGGTCCGCCACCGAGTCGAAATTGCCGGAGGGCTCCAGCACGATCCGCTCGGGGCCGACCACCAGGTCGCCGCCGGGGATAATGATGTTGCGGCCTTCCAGGATATGCATCAGCTGGTAGGGCGACAGCCCCAGCTGGGACAGGCGGGCGTTGTTGAACTCCACGAAAATGCGTTCTTCCTGGGCGCCGAAAATTTCCACCTTGGCGACATCGTCGATGCGCAGCAGTTCGTCCCGGACCTGGTCGGCGACCGCCTTGAGGTCGGGGTAGGAAAAACCCTCGCCGGTCAGACCGAGGACGATGCCGAAGACGTCCCCGAATTCATCGTTGACAAACGGGCCGACGACGCCCTCGGGCAGCTGCACGGCGGCCGCGGCGACCTTGCGCCGCAGGTTGTCCCAGATGGGGCGCATGGCTGTGTAGCGCTCCTGGATCTCGACACGAACGATCGAAAGGCCGGTCTTGGACTGGCTTTTGATGAAGTCCAGTTCCGGAATTTCCTGAATCGCCTTCTCCAGCTTGTCGGTGACCAGCAGCTCCACCCGCTCGGGGCTGGCGCCGGGGAAATAGGTGATGACCTGTGCCGCGCGGATGATGAAGCCCGGATCGTAATCCCGGGGCGAGCGCTGGTAGGCCGCGATCCCGCCGAACAGGACGATCAGCAGGAAAACGGTGGTGACCCGGTTTTTTTCGATCGCAAAGCGGGTGATGTTCACGGCAGGCAGTCCTCTGGGGGCTCGCTGGCGGCGGCGCCCCGGGAAAAACCAGTCCTACGGCAATTTGACCTTGAGCCCATCCTGGATCCGGCTGACCCCCGCGGTCACCACCAGCTCCTCGGGGGTCAGCCCGGCGACGATCTCCAGGCCCGCAGACCCGATGACGCCCACCTGGACCTCCCGGCGATGGACGATGCCCAAGCCGTCTGCCAGGCGTTCCAGGGTAAAGACGTATCGTCCGTGCGGGTCTTCGCCGACGGCTGCGGGCGGCAGGAAAATCCGCCCGGCGGCGTCGGCGGCGCCCTCCAGGTGGAAGGTGACTGCGGCCGCCATGCCCGGCCGGATTCGGTTGTCGGTGCTCTCCAGGCGAACGGTGACCGGAAAGGTGGTCTGGCCCCCGACGGTGGTCACCCCCACCTCGGTAACCACCGCCGCAAAGGCTTCAGCCGGGATGACGTCGAAGGTCGCCGTGGCCTGCGCCTGCTCCCGGATGCGGGCAATGACGCCTTCCGCAACGGCTACCTTGACTTCCAGGTGGCTGCCGCAGCTGATCACGGCCACCGCCTGGCCGGGGGCCACGTTTTCGTTGACTTCCACCGGCACCTGGGCCACGGCGCACGCCCCGGGGGCGCTCAGGCGGGTGTAGCCAAGCTGGCGGCGGGCCAGCGCGGCCTGGTTGTGAAGCGCTTGGACGCTGGCCTGGCTGGATTCGTAGGCCGCGCGGGCGGCATCCAGGTCGTTCAGGGCGGCGTTGCGGTTTTCATAGAGGGCCCGCATGCGCTCGAAATTGGCCGCGGCGTTGCGGGTCTCGGCCTCGGCGCTGGCCAGGGCGGCCTCGGCTTTGCGGAGGTTCAACTGGTAATCGGTGGGGTCCAGGCGGGCGATCGGCTGGCCCGGCTGCAGGCTGTCTCCGACGGCTACCCCGATAAATGCGATGCTGCCGCCGACGCGGAAACTGAGGGTGGATTCGCGGGCCGCCTTGGCGATGCCGGCAAAGGTGCGGACTTCCGTCGCCGGCGTGGGCACCACGCGCACATAGCGGACCGGGCGAATCGTCTCCCGGCGGGGGGGCTCATCCCGCCTGTCGCAGCCCTGCACCGCGGCCACCAGCAGGGATGCCAGCAAAATCGACAGCGCCTTTCGCATCATGCCTTTGAAGTTCCTTTCAGGGGTCTTGACGGCTGCCCCCCGAGCCGCGGTAAACGCTTTCGATCTCCTGGAACCAGGCCTCACGCTGGTCGGGGGCCATCAGCAGTGAAAATCGGCCGGCGGCCCGCTGGACGTGCATCAGGTCGATCAGAAAGTTGTAGACGGCGTTGGCGGCCACCTGGTCGGCCACCCTGGTGTTGTTCTGGGCGTCCAGCAGGGTGATGATGGAGACGACCCCACGGGTGTAGCCGTCGGTGACCAGGGTGAGGTTCTGGCGCGCCGCTTCGGCGGCGTCCTGCGACAGCTGAATATTCGGGTATGACACGCTGATCTGGAAAAGGGCGCTGCGAATTCTCTGCTCGACCCGGTCGGCCGCCGCCCGTCGCTCCAGTCGCAGGCGGGCCGCATCTTCGGTGGCCCGGCGGACCTTGGCCGACTGGCCGCCGCTGGTGAAAAGCGGCAGGCGCGCCTGGAGGGCGACGCGCCAGTCGGTATCGTTCGCCTCGGGCAGGGTCAGGGGGGGCAGCTCCGGCAGCACCTGGAACTCGGGGCTTTCCGAACCGGCCCCGGATTTTGAAAAGGCCTCGGTGACGCTGCCCTGCAGGACAATCGTGGGCAGCCAGTGGGCGCGCTTGGCGGCGGCCAGGGCGCGCTGCTGGGCGGCAATCGCAAAATCCAGCCGGTTGAGCTCCGGAGAGAGCTTCAAGCCGTCGCGCACCATCAGGTCCCGGAAGCGGTCGAAGTGTCGGGGCGTGTCCACCCAGCGCAGCAGCCGCGGGTCGCCGATCATCAGCAGCGGGTCGTCCAGGTCGGTTTCGGCGGCCGTGAAGACCTCTTCCTGGGGCCGTTGCAGCAGGCGATTGAGTTGCAGCATCGCCTGCCGGACGGTTGCCTGGGCCTCCAGAACGGTTTTGCGGCTGGTGGCGAGCGCGCTTTCCCAGCGGAAAACCTCGGAGCGGTCGGACATCCCGCTGGAAAGCCGCACCCGCGCGCGTTCGAGGTTGGCGCGCGTCAGGTGCAGGTTGTCCTTCTGAATGCGCGCGAAGTTTTCGGCCCGCAGTACGTTGAGGTAGGCCTCGGCGGTTTCCAGGACGACGTCCAGCAGGCGGGCGTCGCGCTCCTTGACCCGTGCGGCCTGCAGATGCTGTTGGATGGAATAGTTGGCCCAGGCCTCCTCGGAGTAGAGCAACTGGCTCAGGGCGGCCGTGCCCTGCCAGACACGCTCGGGCTGGAGCCCCAGGCTGGCCTCGGCCCGGTCTTCGTCGATCACGATGCCCTGGGTGGCAACCTCCAGTTGCGGCAGCAGGGCGCTGCGGGCCTCATCGAGGCTGGCTTTGCCGGCGCTGAGCGCCCGGCCGGCGGCTGCCAGGTCCAGGTTGGCGGTGAGGGCCTCGTCGATGGCGCTTTTCAGCGTTAGCCGGCGGCTGCCCTCCTGGGGGTCGTCCTGGACGAGGTCGGCTTCGGTGCGGACGTACCACCCGGGATAGCGGTCAATCGCCCGCGCTGTCGCCATGTTGATGCTCAGCTGGCGTCCGACGGCAAAGGCGACCGGCAATGTTTCCTTTGGGAGACGATACCACTCAATATCGCAAAATAACCGAAGACCATATTCACACAGATACATTTAAAGGCCAGGAAATATTGGCCATCGCCCCGGAAG
>JAWOJK010000345.1:0-4291 GCA_046481705.1 Desulfobacterales bacterium
CCAAATCTCCGGCCAGGGCAGGCGCGTTGCACATCAGCAAAGCCAGGGCGATCACCAACAAAGAGAATCCTTTTTTGCTCATCACGGTCTTTTCACCTCCATGTTTTCAGATTTGCGCCGGATAATCCTCACCGACCGTCTTTCCATTTGATTCTTCATTCTCTGGATCTGGCTATCCACAACGCTGAAGCCGGATGGAAAACTGCTCCCTGATCGATTCAACCGGTCAGCTGAGATTCACCTTTCAAGGACAAAAATACGCCTTGACTACCACTTGACTACCAAAATTGCGGGTGGTCGGGGCTTCCAATCAAAACCGATCAAACGATTTGTGGATCCCACTGCCGCTTGCGGCTAATTGGCATTCACTATTAGAATAAAAAACAAACAATATCCAATCGATATTGGCTATGTGAAATTGAAGGAAACATAGAAATTTTGGATGGACTTCAACGGCGGGGTCGAACCATAGGACATAGAGAGGTCATAGCGGAGTCGTAGAGGGGGCCACATCCCAATCGGCAATCGTTCGTTTCGTGATCCGGTTCACTTGGCCTTTGGGGCGGTGGTTGCGGGAGGCTTCCCGGTAGCTGCCCGGAGGTAACGGATGGGGATGTCCGCTGGCATCAAAAATTTTACCGACAGGCCTCACGCCTTTTGTGGTTAAGTTTATAAGTTAAGGGCGTCCCATCCCTCTCGGGCGTCCCACCCCTCTCTATGCAGGCAGGGTTTTGAATCAATGCCGCCACGCAACCGCCGGCTTGACAGGGCTCGGCGGTCTATTTACGGTCTGGTGCCCACGGTCGGGTGCTTGTCAGGGTCCAAAACGCCGACCTGGAAAGGCCCTGGGCGCCCCGGAGCCGCGTCAGTCCGCCAGGATGATCGACGCGTCCACCGCCAGGGGGCGGCCGTTCACGCAGATCAGCGGGTTGATGTCGATTTCCCGGATTTTGGGGAAGGCCGCCATCAGCCGGCCGAGGCGCACCAGGATCTCGGCCAGGGCCGCGCGGTCCACCGGCGGGGCGCCGCGGAAGCCGTCGAGGAGCTGCCGGGTCTTCAGCCGGCCCACCAGCGCCACGGCGTCCTCGCGGCTGAGCGGGGCGACCGCAAAGGCCGCGTCGCCCAGGATTTCGGCCAGGGTGCCGCCGAGGCCGCACATCACGCAGGGGCCGAACTGCGGGTCGCGCAGCGCGCCGGCGATCAGCTCCGGCTGGCCGTGCACCATCCGCTGCAGCAGGATCTCGCCCTTACCCTCCATGGCCGCCTCCAGGTCGCCGAAGGCGGCTTCAAGGGCCGCGGCCGAGGCGATCCCCAGGCGCACCAGGCCCTGCTCGGTTTTGTGAACCGCGCCGGGTAAAAGCCCCTTGAGCACCACCGGGTAGCCCCACTTTTCGGCCGCCGCCGTGGCCGCCGCCGGGGTGGCGACCAGGCACTCGGCGACCACCGGCACGCCGCATTCCGCCAGGATCGTTTTGGAACGGTGTTCGTCCAGGGCGCCGCGCGCGCTCCCCAGGCGGGCCGCAACCGATGCCGGCGGCGGGCTGTCGGCCGGCGGCGGGGTGCTCTCGGCGCGGGGGGTGAAGATCGTCTTGATGCACTCCACGGCCCGCGGAATCTCGCGCAGGACCGGGATGCCCAGGGCCTGGGTGGCCACCTGGAAGCGGCGCGAGGGCTCGCGCGCGCCCAGCAGCCAGCAGATCACGGGCTTGCCGCGCCGGCGCGCCTCGGCCGCGATCTCGGTCAGGTCGACTTCCAGGGCAAAACCGCCGGCAAAGGCGTGGATGAAGAGCGCGTCGACCCCGGGGTCGGCCAGGGTGGCGCGGGCGGCGGCGCTGAAGACCTTCTGGGCGCCGTTTTGCTCCACCGCCGGCCAGAGGTCCACCGGGTTGGAGACCGGCATCCAGTCGGGAAACACTTTCTTGATCGCCGCCAGGGTGTCGTCGGCGAGGCGCGCCAGCGGCACCCCGAGGGCGTCCAGGCCGTCGGCGGACACGATCCCCGAGCCGCCGCTGTAGGTCAGGATCGCCACCCGGCCCCTGACCGTCGCGGGCAGCCGGGGGTATTCCGCCAGGGTGCGGCAGAAGTCCATCATCTGTTTGAAGCCCGTGGCCTCCACCACCCCCACTTGGGCCAGGGCGCCGGAGACCACCGCGCCGTTGCCGGCCATGCTGGCGGTGTGGCTCCTGGCGGCCGCGGCCCCGCCGGGGCTTTTGCCGCCCTTGAGGACCACGATCGGCTTTGCGCTGCGGCGGCAGAGTTCCAGGAAGCGCCGGCCCTCCGGGATCGCTTCGAGGTAGAGCCCGACCGCCTCGGTGGCCGGGTCCGCCAGCAGGTAGGCCAAAAGATCGCACTCGTTGACGTCCACCTTGTTGCCCACCGAGCAGACCTTGCTGACCCCGGCGGTGCCGTGGGTCGCCAGGTCGATCAAAAAGCCGCCCGAGAGCAGCCCGCTCTGGACCACCAGGGAGACCTTGCCCGGGATCAGGCCGTCGTCCCAGATGGCCGGCGAGACGAACGAGAACACGTACCCGGCGTGGGCGTCCACCAGCCCCATGCAGTTCGGGCCCCACAGGCGGATCCCGGTTTCGCGGGCGATGGCCGCCAGCTCGGCCTGGCGCGCGGCGCCCTGCGGGCCGGCTTCGGCAAAGCCGCTCGACTCGATCATCACCCCGCGGATGCCGCGTGCCGCGCACTGGCGGATGACCTCCGGCACATGCGGCGCGGGCACGAACACGATCGCCAGGTCCAGCGGGTCGGGCAGCGCGGTCACCGACGGCCAGCAGCGGACGCCCTCGATGGTCTCGTAGCGGGGATTGACCGGGTAGATCGCGCCCTTGAAGCCTTTGAGCAGATTGCGCAAAATCGCGTTTCCGCCCTTGAGCGGGTTGGGGGTGGCGCCGATCAAGGCGATGCCATGGGGTTGGAAGAAAAAATCCATTTAAGCCTCCTTATTTGGGCAACCTTCTGCGCAGGCGCGTCATTCGGCGCCGGGCCGTCGGGGTGTCATGGGTCAACTTCGGTCTGTTTGCGGGCGGTCGCCGTCAGGTTGGAACTCGCGGGGACGGGGGAAGCTCCCGGCAGCCGGCACCGCAGCCGCCTCATTCGCCCCGGATGCCGACCGACCCGGCGAAGAAGCAGGCCACCCAGTGGCCGTCGGCCACCTCGCGGAAAGACGGCACCCGTTTGCGGCAGACCTCCTTGGCAAATAGGCAGCGGGTGTGAAAGCGGCACCCTGGGGGCGGGTCGATGGGGCTGGGGACATCGCCCCTCAGGATGATGCGCTCCCCCTTGAGGGTCGGGTCGGGCATCGGCACCGCCGAGAGCAGCGCCTGGGTGTAAGGGTGCAGGGGCTGGCGGTAGAGGGTCTCGCTGGCGGCCAGCTCCACGATCTGGCCGAGGTACATGACGGCCACCCGGTCGCTGACATGCTCGACCACCCCGAGGTCGTGGGAGATGAAGAGGTAGGTAAGCCCGAAGCGCTCCTGAAGGTCCTCCAGCAGGTTGATCACCTGGGCCTGAATGGAGACGTCCAGGGCGGACACCGCCTCGTCGCAGACGATCAGCTTGGGCTGCAGCGCCAGGGCCCGGGCGACCCCGATGCGCTGGCGCTGGCCGCCGGAGAACTGGTGCGGGTAGCGGCGCATCTGCTCCCGGCGCAGGCCGACGGTTTCGAGCAGCTCCAGCACGCGCGCCTCGCGCTCCCGGCGGCTGCCCAGGCCGTGGATCAGCAGGGGCTCGCCGATGATCTGGGCCACGGTTTTGCGGGGGTTGAGGGAGGAGAACGGGTCCTGGAAGATGATCTGCATCTCGCGGCGCATCCGGCGCATCCTGGCCCGCCCGAAGGCCAGCAGATTTTCGCCTTCGAAAAAGAGCTCACCGGCGGTGGGTTCCTCCAGGCGCAGGATGACCCGTCCGAAGGTGGTCTTGCCGCAGCCCGATTCCCCCACCAGGCCGACGGTCTCCCCCTTGTAGATGGCGAGGCTGACATCGTCCACGGCCCTGACCGCCCCGACCTGCTTCATGAACACGCCGCCTTTGATGGGGAAGTGTTTGACGATATGCTTGGCCTGGAGGAGGATCTCCGGGCTGGCAGGCGGATCAGACATATTTCAGGCACCGTGCGATGTGGTTGGGGCCCACCGGGACCAACTGCGGGGCAACCCGGCGGCTGATTCACTAAATACATTAAGGCTTACATCAGCTTGATAACCGTATGGGATTAGATTAGCCACCATGGTATGTACCTCTGAGCTAGTGCCAGACTGAGCAATTCCGTAAGCAGGAGTTTGTA
>JAWOJK010000042.1:0-7144 GCA_046481705.1 Desulfobacterales bacterium
TTATTTTGTCATTTTATAACCCGAAGCCGCAAGCTCTGCCTTAACTTCAGCCACAAGGCCCTCAGAATAGCGAAAGCCGCCTCATCGGGCGACACGCTGGCCTTGCGAAGGTAAAAGCGGCAGGCCGTCATCAGATCGTCGTTTCCGACATACAGCCCAAAGGTCTCCTTGATGTAATCCCCAAGCGCGACATTCAGGCCGGGCAGCTCCTTTTCCGTCATATTGGCAATGAGCACCCGGTCCTTGAGCGGCAGGTGGTGGTCCAGGTGCTCCACCGCCGCAGCCACCGTGGTCGGCAAATCCCTGCGTTCAGCGGCCCGCAGGCGCGGGGTGCGGGAAAATCCCGCCGGGCTTTCGGTCATCATCAACAGATAGTAGACCGCTTCCAAAACATCGGCGACACTGCGGTACAGGCTGCGTCCTTCACTCTCGGCGCTGCCGGAAACGTGCAGTACCCGGATTTGTCTGGCCGCAATCCAGCCGCTGATTTTCTCGGCCGCCCGGAATCCCGCGATCCGCTCCAGATCGATCTCCAGCCAGGCATCCGGGGCGGCCACGATTTTGCGCCGGATGCCGTGGAAAAAGTCCGGCAGGTTTCCCCGGCAAAACAGCAGGGTGCCGTCTGCCAGGACGGCATTGCCCTCCACCGCGGCGGCCCATTGATCTGCTGCCATCATCCCCAATTCCGCACGCCAGCCCGCAGGCTGACCATCACAGGGAAGCTCCAGCCTCCCGGCAGCCGCGATCGCCGCCTGTTCGACCCCCGCTTGGCCGCTCGTAACGATCTTTACAATCATGCCACTGCGCTCCTCACCGCTTTAAGGCTCAATCTGCGGTTTCACCGCAGCGAAAAGTGAATGACAATCCATAACCCCAAAAACCCCAATATGCCGAAAACCAAAAACTCATTTACGATGATCTTCCGCCAGGACGCCCTGTTGCTCGAGTAAAGCACGATCCCCAGAATGTAAAGACAGATCAGCACAAATGAAAAAATCAGGGTAAAGATCGGATTCATTTCCAGTTTCCTGTCTCCCGTCCGCGAATAAAATAACCTGAAAGAAGCGGCTGTCGACCGTCGGGCGGCTCTCCAGCCTGACCGAGTCCCCTTTTTCTGGGTTTGCCCGTTGCGCCCCGCCAGAGCGGCCTTAATTTTCAAGAAGAACTGGCGGCACCTAATCCTAATCTTAAACTGTTCTGCCGTGGATCAGCCGCGGCAAAATGCCAACGTCGGCCCAGGATCCTGCCGGTTCAGATCCGCACTTGCACTGGGTCCACTAAAGAGCGAGGAGAAGAGCCGATGATGAGCAATCAGCAGACTTCCCGCGGCTGGGGCGCCTTACTGGCGGCGATCGGGTGTCTGATCGTGCTGGCCGGTTGTCAGGCCGGTATTTTTTCCTATGTGGGCACCACGGCCCGGCCCGAAAATCGGTTGGAGCTGGTGCGGGGCGCCAAAAGCAGCGGCACGTGGCAAACACCGGATCTCGTCGTCGAATATGTCTTGAAACCAACGCAACAGACGCTGACCCTCCAGGCAACGGTCAATCTGGCCGCGCACATGCAGAAAGGCTTTAGTTTCGCCAGCAGCGTCTTTCTGGGCGTCCATTTTCTGGACTCCGAAAACCGGGTGCTGGCCAGCCGCAGTTTCGCCCTTTCAGGTAACCGCACGCCGATCCGGCAGTGGCGCATCGAACGCCAGCTGGAAATTCCGGCGGGGGCCGATGCCGTGGCTTTCAGCTACAGTGGACGGGTCGGCGAAGGCGGCATCGGCTCCGACGATGGCGGCCGGGGCGGGGTGTCCTGGGACTTCTGGCAACGGCCCTGAAAAAGGGAGCGGTGAGCGCCTCAGCCGTTTTCCGGTGTCCGGCCGCGGGTTTTCCAGGCCTGGTAGCGATGGAGGTCCTTTTCGATGAAGAACAGACACCCGGTCAGCAGCAGCGCGTCGTCTATCTGGCCGATGAGGGGCATCGTGTCCGGTATCAGGTCCAACGGGCTCAGGATATAAGCCAGCGTCAACACCAGGGCGGTCATGGACAGCGCCGGGACCTGACGGTAAGTGCCTTTCCAGTAGTCCCGCAGCAAAGCGGCCAGCAGACGCAAATCATACCACACGCGGCGCCAGAACCCCGGTGGCATTTTGGTTTTTGGGGAATTAAACGCCATCTGACGCTCCGATTCTGCAGCCCGATTTCATCTCCGGCAGCTCCCATGGGCACCTGTTGGCAGTACCTTTTTTCATTTCGGCCTCCAAAACCCTTTTGACATGAATTGGTGCTTTGTTTATGGTCTGTCTCGCTTTTCATCCAGAGGCGGACGCGAGGATCTGTTTTTTCTCTTTGTTGGCGAATACCCCCTTCAAGCCGTGACAGAATAACATGAATCCCACCCGTTTTTCAAAGCCTGATCAACAATCACTCTCAGGGGTGGCCTTTGCCCTGACGGCCTTTCTGATCTGGGGGGCCAGCCCGGTCTACTGGAAAGTCCTGGCGGACGTCCCGGCGCTGGAGATCATCTGCCACCGGGTGGTCTGGTCGTTTTTCTTTCTTCTGCCGCTGTTGTGGTGGCAGGGCCGTTGGTCGGAATTTGTCGAGGTTCTCAAAAAGCCCCGCACGGTGGCGACCCTGCTGTTGACCGCCCTCCTGGTGGCCGTTAACTGGCTGATCTACATCTGGGCCGTCAACCACGGCCTGGTCCTGCAGGCCAGCCTGGGGTACTACATCAACCCACTGGTGAACGTCATCCTGGGAGCCCTGTTTCTCAGGGAGCGCCTCAGGCGCTTCCAGTATGGCGCCGTTTTGCTGGCAAGCGCCGGGGTGGTGTACCTGACCCTCAGCCTGGGGCAGTTTCCCTGGGTATCCCTGACCCTGGCCGTCACCTTTGGAATATACGGCCTGATCCGCAAAATCGTTGCGGTCGGGGCTCTGGTGGGGCTCCTGGTGGAGACGGCGCTGCTCTCGCTCCCGGCCCTGTTCTACCTCGGTGCGCTGCACGCCGCGGGCACTGCGGCCTTCGGTGGCGCAGGCCTGCGGATCAGTTTTTTTCTGACCGGATCCGCACTGGTTACCGCCCTGCCGCTGCTGTGCTTTTCCCTGGGGGCTCGCCGCCTGACCCTCGCGAGCCTCGGTTTTCTGCAGTACGTGGCACCCAGCTGCATGTTTTTACTTGGGGTGCTGGTGTATGACGAGCCGTTTTCCGCGGCCCAGGTAAAAACGTTTCTGATGATCTGGGCTGCCCTGGCCATCTATTCGGTCGACTCGGTTCTGTTTTACCGCCGCCGCGGTTTGGCCACCCGGCTGGCGCCACCGACCGCGCCGCTGGCCCACGGCGCTCCGAAATGACCTCGACCGGCGGGGACAGCACGCAGGCTGTCGGGTGGCGTTACCGGTTCTCCTGGCACCACTTGAAGATCGCCGTGGCGGCTCTGCTGGCCGTTTTACTTTTTGTTGGCGGCCCGGGGTATCTTTCCCCGCGCAGTTTCACCCGGGTTTGGAATCTCGGCCACATCGTGCTTTTTTTCCTTTTGACCGACCTTTTCCTGCAGAACCGCCTTCATCTGAACCGCACCCGTTCTGCCGGCATGTTCTGGGGGGCCCTGGCGGCAACCCTGGTTCTGGGCACCGTGGTGGAGTTGTTCCAGTCCCGCATCGGGCGCCTGCCCGATGCCGGTGATGTGGCCCGCGACCTGCTGGGCACGTTGCTTGCCCTGGCGTTTCGGAGGAGGTCTGCGGCCGGAAAAATCGGTTGGCCGCACCGGTCTTTGCAGATTGCCGCAGGCCTGATGCTGGTTGCCGCCTGTGTTCCCCTGACCATCGCACTTCTGGACGAATGCCGCGCCGCCAGCGCCTTCCCGCAGCTGGGAAGCTTTGAAACCACCACCGAACTGGGGCGCTGGGAGGGCAGCGCCGATAGGGCCCCCTCCGGCGAGGTGTTCCGCGACGGGCGGCGCTCGCTTAAAATTTCCCTGACGTGCGCAAAGTATTCGGGTGTCGCGCTGAAGTATTTTCCGCGCGACTGGCGCGGCTACGGCGCCCTTGAATTCAGCGTTTTCAACCCCGGCCCAGCGCCGCTGGGGCTCACCTGTCGGGTGCACGACCGGACGCACAGCGTCACCGGCCAGCACTACAGCGACCGCTTCAACCGCCGGGTTACGATCGCACCCGGCTGGAACGACATCTCTATCGCGCTTGAAGATATCCACCGGGCGCCGCTGACCCGGCCCATGGATTTATCCCGCATCGATGGACTGGGGCTCTTCAGCGTTCGGCTGCCGGCCCCGGCTACGGTTTACCTGGACCGCGTGCGGCTCGTGAAAGCGGCGGGTGCTCAGGGAACGCCGGTTCCCTCGAAGGGGTGAGCGCCGCGGCTTTACAAAAAATTGGGCCTCCTGTATGACTCGAATAAATCGGCAAATCGTTTTTTGGACCCGCCGTCAGCCCAGGAGGGGAACATCGACCCATCGATGGGCCGTCCTTGCGGCAACGGCAACCCGAAAGGAGAAAAATCATGCCGATAACAATTGATCAGGTGATTTGTGCCACCGATTTTTCCGAGATTGCCAACCGCGGCCTCTCTTTTGGCATCCCCCTGGCCCAACATTTCCAGGCGGCCTTGTGCGCCTGCCACGTGCTGTATATCCCCCGGTCGGCCACCATGTTCGGCGACGTGACGCTCTACACCGATTCCCACCGTGAACAGCTGAAGGCCGACGCCCTAATCCAGCTTCGGAAACTCACCGGTGGTTTGCCGGTACCCTGTGAGGCGGTGGTTGCGGAGGGAAACGTTGCGGATGAAATCGCCCGATTGGCCGAGGACCGCAGCGCCGGGCTGGTGATTGTCGCCACTCACGGCGAGTCCGGGGTTAAACGCCTGGTATTGGGATCGGTCACCGAGCGCTTGATCCGGATTGCGTCTTGCCCGCTGTTGGTTCTTACCGCGGCTGCAAAGGCGGCACCAGCAGGGGAGTCGCCCGAAAGGCTGTTCCGGCGCATTCTGGTGGGCTGTGATTTTTCCCCGGATGCCGATCTGGCCGTGGCGTACGGGTTTCAACTGGCCCAGGAGTTCCAGTCGCAAATTCACCTGGCCCACGTCATCGAACCTGCCGGCTATGGCGGCGATCTGATTGAAAAGGCAGTGGGCCAAAATTTAAGGGACCTGATGCAGCGCCGCGCCCGGGATCGACTGACCGAACGGATCCCCGACGGGGCGGCCGACTGGTGCGCGCCCCGCACGGCGCTTTTGGAGGGCAGGGCCCACCAGGCGCTGACGGTCTACGCCAAGGACCACCAGATCGACTTGGTGGTGCTGGGGGTGCGGGGCATGAACCTGCTGGCGTCGCTGCTGGTGGGGTCCACCACGGACCGCGCAATCCGCTCGGCGACCTGCCCGGTTCTGACGGTGCGCTCAGCGACAGTCACCGCTTAGAAGCGGGGATCGCGGCGTCCCCAGGGCGTCGACGGGAAAGGGCAGGGCGGCGCACTCCCCGGATTTGAACTGAAAGGAAAGCGGTCAGGGCCCCCGATAGCGGGCGACCATCTGCACCGCTTCGGACTGCAGGTCATCGGCAAAGCGCTTTGGCGCCAGGACGCGAGCACCGGCACCCCAGCCCAGCACCCACGCCCGGGTTTCCGCCGTGAGCGCCGTTGTGGCTTCGTAAACGATCGAACCGTCCGGGTTGCGCCGAATTATTTGGCCAGGGTGCCAGGTGCGCTCTTCGATATACCCGGCAATCTTTTCCGCAAACCAGATCCGGAGGCGGACCGGTTTGCCTGCAAACACCCCGCAACCGCCGCCCATAAAGGCGGTGATGTCAAAGCTCTCGGGCACTTCAAAGGACTCTCCGGTTTTCTCGACGGCGTGGATCCGGTTCAGCGCAAAAATGCGGACATCCTGCCGCAGATGACAAAACCCCACCAGATAGATCGATCCCCTGAAGTGCCAGATCTTATAGGGCGCCACCACCCGCTGCGACCGGGTTTTGCGGCCCATGGCGGCATAGTCGATCCGCACACAGCGCTTTTGCATCGCAGCGGCAGTGATCAGCTCGAGAGCGGCACGGTTGGCGCCGTAATCGCGGTAAGGCTCAAAGCCCGTCTGGATCGTCCGACTGATGTCATCGAGGTAGGCCAATTGGGGGGGCTTCAGGGTGGCGCGGATTTTTTTGAAAAAAGTTTCCAGTGCATCATAAAAAAAGGTGGATTTCAGGGGGGTTAAAAGCGACTTGCTGAAGTAAAGGGCGAAAAGTTCGCGTGGACTCAGGGGAATCGGAACCTGGTCCTGGGAGGTATCCAGCAGGGCCCAGCGGTTGCGGCCGTCACGCTGGTCGTTGTAGACTGGAAAGCCGCCGACCTGAAGGGCCTCAAGATCGCGGTAAATCGTCCGCACGTGGCAGCCCAGCCGCCGGGCCAGTTCCGCAGCCCCGAGGCCATCGCGGGCCTGGATCAGGTGTTGGATTATCTGCCACTGTCGACCGAGCTGATCCCCGCGGGCCATGATCCCTCCTTTCAAACAAACCATCTTGCAGAGATGGTTCCGCAAAAAGCGTGCTAGCGGCCTTGGGTTTCGGAAAGCGTGCGGGGCGACCTCGTGTGGATTCACCTGGCGGCGGCCGTGGACGACTTCATTTAGCGCGGCCCAGCCGACAGGCGCGCCGCCCCACGCCGGTGGTAATCGGCACGGTGAGATGTGGGAAACCTTTTTTTCGGGTTTGCGCAGCAGCACAGCCGGGTATCCGGGGTGGGGCCTCAGGCGGCGGGGAAGGTGATTGTGCGTTTTTCAGGTTCCGGATGGGCACGGTAGAGGATCGCCGTGTGCCCGATCACCCCCACCAGCTCGCAGGCGGTCTCATGGCCGATCGCTTCGAGGATGGCGTTTTTCTGTTCCTTTTCCTTGTGCTCGTTGAATTTTAGCTTGAAGAGTTCGTGCGCGAGCAGGGCCTCTTCGACCGATCGGCAGACCCCCTGGTTGAACCCTTTCTGACCGATGAAAACGATCGGTTTGGGGCTGGCCCACAGCCTCAAACCGATCGTTTTCATCGGTCAGAAAGGGTTCAACCAGGGGGCCACGACCTGCACGGCCATGGCCAGGTTGAGCGAGCTGTACCCGGGGTCGGTGGGGATGTTGAGCAGCTGGTGGCAGCTGGCGAGCT
>JAWOJK010000133.1:0-15799 GCA_046481705.1 Desulfobacterales bacterium
CCTGTCGAAGAAGGGATGCACATACGGACGGCCACGGAGAAGCTGGTTGAGTTTCGCCGGGAGATGCTGCGGTTGATCCTGCAGGACCATCCCCGGGAGTGTTTGGGCTGTCCGCGCAACGGGACGTGCGAACTGCAGCAATTGGTGGCCGTCGTGGGCATCGACTTCCCCTATCTGGCACCCGCGGGCAACCCCCGCCAGGTGCTGCCGGCCGGAGCCTATTTCGAGCGTGACTACGGTTTGTGCGTGCGCTGCGGCCGCTGCGTACGGGTCTGCCACGAGGTCCGCGGGGCCAAGGCGATCGTTTTCCGGGAGGCCGAAGGCCGGCAGGAGGTCAGCACGCCCTTTGAGCGCGACCTGGCCAGCGCCGGCTGCCAGTTCTGCGGGGCGTGTGTGGACGTCTGCCCGGTGGGGGCGCTGCGCGAGCGTGAAGACCGGCCCCAGGGTGAGGCCCGCCGGGAGATCACCGCGGTCTGCGAAAAACTGAGCGACCTGGTCATGACCCTCTACCACCGGGAAATCGCGCTTCAATGGGCCTCGTCCCTCTGTCCGCTGTGCGGCGCGGGGTGCCGGTTGATGTACCGAACCGACGCCGACGGGGGCCTCCTCGAGGTCAAGCCGCACCCCCAGGGGCCCGCCAACCGCGGGCAGGCCTGCGTTCAGGGGCGCTTTCTGCTGAAGGGCTACCTGCAGCACGAGGACCGGCTGCAGTCGCCCCTGGTCAGGGACGGCGAGGGGTATGCGCCGGCCCCGTGGCCGGAGGCCCTGGACCGGGCGGCTGAAAGGCTCCGGGGTTTCGACCCCGGGGAGGTGGCGGTCCTCACCGACGGCCGGGGGACAAACGAGGAACTCTACCTGCTGCAGAAATTCGCCCGCCAGGTCTTAAAAACCCAGATGCTTGGCTGCCTCGCGCCCTCGGGCCACCTGGCGACCTCCCAGGCGCTGCGCAAAAGCCTGGGGCTGGCCGCGGCCACCAACACTGTGAATGCGCTCCGGCAGGCACCGGTCGTGCTGGCCGTGGGGCTCAACCCCGCCGCCAGCCATCCGATTGCCGGCACGGCCCTGCGCGACGGCGTTCTGCAGGGAACCAAACTCGTGGTGATCGACCCCTGCCTGGTGAGCATCGCCAAATACGGCGACCTCCATCTGCGACCCTACCCCGGCACCGAAAAGACCCTTTTGAGGGGGTTGCTGCGGGTGCTGCTGGACGAGAAGCGCGGGCACCCCGAATTCACCGCCGGCCACGCAGCCGAGCTCCAAGAGCTGAGGGACAGCTTGGCGCCCTATGATCTGGAGACTGTGGCGCGCATCACCGGCGTCTCCCAGGAAGCCATCGTGGATGCGGTCTGCACCCTGGGAGGGCCCGACGGGCTGAGCATCCTCTACGGTCTGGGGGTCGCCGAGGCGCCAGATGCCGGTGAAATCGTAACCTCGCTGGTCGCCCTGGCGCAGGTCACCGGGAGTCTCGGCCGCCCCGGCGGCGGCATCATGCCCCTTTACGGTTCCGGCAACCTCCAGGGGGCCTGGGACACGGGCATGGTCGCGCACCTGCTGCCCGGGCAGGTGACGAACCCCGAATGCCCGGAACCGGTGGATGTTTCGGCGGCCATGCGCTCCGGCGGCGTCCGGGCGGCGGTGGTGGTGCTGGAGAACCTCGAAGGAGCGGCCATGGCGGCCTTGCAGGCCGATCTGGCGCAGCTGGATTACGTGGTGACCCTGGACGTGCGAGGCCCCACGCTGAAGGCCGATGTCGTCCTGCCCATGGCCGCGGTCCCCGAGAAGGGCGGGACACTCACCACCGGCGATCGCCGGGTTCAGGCGGCCCAGGCCGTGCTGGTGCCGCCGGGAGCGGCCCGCGGGCTCATCGAAGTGCTGAAGGACCTGGCGGCACGATTGGGCGCCGACGGGTTTGCCTACGAAAATTCTGAAGCGGTGCTGGCCGAAATCCGCCGCGAGGTCCCGGCCTATGCCGGCGTGCGTTCGGCCGCAAAACCGGTTCACTGGCCCTGCCCGGACGAGACCCACCCGGGAACGCCGGTGCTGTTCGCCGATGGGCTCCCACCGTGGCAGCCGCCCGTTTTCGATCCACCGCCGTCCGCCGGGGAAACCCCGGACGAGGCGTTTCCCTTTGCGCTGGTGG
This sequence comes from Desulfobacterales bacterium, assembly GCA_046481705.1. GTDB lineage: Bacteria > Desulfobacterota > Desulfobacteria > Desulfobacterales > JAABRJ01 > JAABRJ01. The sequence goes on from JAWOJK010000133.1 coordinate 2,141, forward strand.
CCAAGGAGCGCCTGGAACCGTTTTTCAGTGGGCCGCTGCTGGCCGGGGAGGCCCTGGCGGCCGCGCGCCATGACGGCAAGTTCGAGATGAACCCGGCCGACGGCTTCGGCATGGGCCTGCGGCCAGGCGATGCCGTCCGCGTGACGACCCGCAGCGCCCATTGGGAGGGGCCGCTGGCGATGAACGCGCTGCTGCCCGCGGGAATGGTCGCCATCCCGGGCGCGGTCATGGGGCAACAATCCCCCGGTGAGGGCCCCACAGCGGGCGGGGTGTGCGCCGCCGCGGTGGAGAAAGTCGAGCAAAAGGTCGCCTGACCCCGTCGGCAGAGTTTTTTCTGCGCCGCCGGGATCTTTTCAAGCGCAACAATCAATCGAGGTTGCAGGATGTTTCCTATCGTCGAACACGAAACGTTGGCTCCCCGGGTGCATCGCATGCGCGTCAAGGCCCCCATGACCGCCGAGAAATGCAAACCGGGGCAGTTTGTGATCCTGATCGTCGATGAGCGCGGCGAGCGGGTGCCGTTTACCGTCAGCGGCTGGGACCGGGAAGCGGGAACGGTGGAATTCGTTTACGTTGAGGTCGGCGACACCACGCGCCAGATGGGGACCCTGGCGGTGGGCGACAGCCTGGCGCACTTCGTCGGGCCGCTGGGCCTGCCGGCTGAAATCGACCATTTCGGCCACGTCCTGACGGTGGTCAGCGGCTACGGGGTTTCGGCCATCGTCCCGATCCTCAAGGCCCTCAAGGAACACGACAACCGCATCACCACCATTTTGCAGGCGCCCGACCCCCAGACCGCCTTTGGCCGCGAGGCCCTGGAGGCGCTGAGCGACCGCCTGATCCTGGCCGCCGGGGCCCCGGGGGAGAACGCCTCCCCTAGCGCCACCCTGCCCATCCGCCGGCTGCTGGCCGATCACCCCCAAAAGCCCGTCGACCGGGTGGTCTTGATGTGCTCCATCTGCCTGATGCGCGTGGTCAGCGAAATGACCCGCCCTTACAAGATCAAGACCATGGTCCATTTGACGCCCCTGATGGTGGACGGCACGGGCATGTGCGGCGCCTGCCGTTTGACGGTGGGGGGCACCAACCGCTTCGCCTGCGTCCACGGGCCGGAATTCGACGGCCACGCCGTGCAGGGCTGGGATGTGCTCATGGCCCGCCGCTGCACCTACGCCGACGATAGCCTCTTGCAGCAGGGGTTCCAGTGCCGCGGCTGTTCCCAATGGTGATGCCGCGGCCCTCGGCGGCTGCCGGGGGCCGCCGGGCCGCCGCGACGGCGGCGCCGAAGGTGAAGGACGGCCGGTGGGCGGAGGTCTCGCGCCCCCTGAACTCAAACACTGCACCGGCCGCGTCGGCCTTCTTTTTCCACACGAGGAGTTGAATTCATGAGTGAATCCAAAAAATCCCCGGCTTCGGGCGGAAATGGGGAAGACACCGGCAAGACCCCCCAGGCCCAGCCGGAAAAAAAGGCCAAGCGCGCCAAGCCGAAAATCAATCTGAACCGCATCGAGATGCCCAAGCAAGCCCCGGAGGTGCGCCGCCACAATTTCGACGAGGTGGCCACCGGCTACACCTACGAAATGGCCATGGAGGAGGCGCGCCGCTGCATCCAGTGCAAAAAACGCAACTGCCAGCAGGGCTGCCCGGTCTCCATCGACATCCCCGGTTTTATCCGCCACCTGCAGGAGAATGACATCGAGGCCGCCTCCCAGGTGCTCAAACACAAGACCTCGCTCCCGGGCATCTGCGGCCGGGTCTGCCCCCAGGAGGTGCAATGCGAGATGGCCTGCACCCTCAACAAGAAAGGCGCCCCCATCGCCATCGGCCGCCTGGAGCGCTACATCGCCGACTGGGAACGGGCCGAGGGCGCCACGGCCACACCGGAAATCGCCGCCCCCACCGGCAAAAAGGTGGCCGTGGTGGGCACCGGGCCCTCGGGGCTGACGGTGGCGGCGGACCTGGCGGTCTGGGGCCATCAGGTGACCATGTTCGAGGCCCTGCACGTCGCCGGCGGCGTGCTGATGTACAGCATCCCGGAGTTCCGCCTGCCCAAGGACGTCGTCCAGCGCGAGGTGGCCTACGTGGAGTCGCTGGGCGTCGAGATCCACCTGGACACCGTGATCGGGATCAACTACAGCCTGGACGAGCTGTTAAACGGTGTCTACGACGCGGTCTATCTGGCCACCGGGGCGGGGCTGCCCATCTTTCTGGGGGTGCCGGGCGAAAACCTCAACATGGTCTACTCGGCCAACGAGCTCCTGACCCGCACCAACCTGATGAAAGGCTATCTCCACCCCCGCTACGCCACCCCCATCAAGATCGGCAAACGGGTGGCCGTCATCGGCGGCGGCAATGTGGCCATGGATGCCGCCCGCTGCTCCGTGCGCCTGGGCGCCCAGGAGGTCAACGTCATCTACCGCCGCACCCGGGCGGAGATGCCCGCCCGCCTGGAGGAGGTCGAGAACGCCGAGGAGGAGGGCATCCATTTCCATTTCCTGTGCGCGCCCATCGCCTTCATCAGCGACGGGCGCAGCAACGTGGCCGCCATGGAGCTGATCCGGATGCAGCTGGGCGAGCCCGACGCCAGCGGGCGCCGCCGCCCGGTCCCGATTCCCGGCAGCGAGTACACCATGGAAATCGACACCGTCGCCGTCTCCCTGGGGACCTCGCCCAACCCCCTGATCGCCTCCACCACGCCGGACCTGGAAACCTCGCGGTGGGGCACCGTGGTGGTGGACGAGCTCGGCAAAACGTCCAAGGCCCTGGTCTGGGCCGGCGGCGACATCGTTTCCGGCGGCGCGACGGTCATCAGCGCCATGGGCGAGGGGCGATTGGCGGCAGTGGCGATGCACCGCTACCTGACCGAATGATGCCCAACGCCGGCGGGGGATGCCGGAGAAGACCGGATCCCCTGCGCGCTTCCAGCGCCGGGAAGTTTTGCCAACGGGAGGGTTGCAGAAAAAGGTCGTTGTCCCCTTCTCATCGAGGATATCCGTTATGATTGAAACCGTTTTACTCTATCTCGCCCTCGCCGTTTTCGCTGCCGGCAGCGTCCACCGAATCTCGGCCTGGTTCCGCCACGACATCCGCCCGGACACGCCGCCGACCTCCCCCGCGGCACGCCTGGGGGCGGCGTTGAAAGGCATCGCGGCCACGGTCTTCAGCCCCAAGCTCTTCACCTTGATCCGCGTTTTCGTGATGGATGTGCTGCTGCAGATCCGGCTCCTGCAAAGAAGCCCGTACCGCTGGGTGATGCACATCTGCCTCTACGGCGGTTTCATGATCCTGCTGCTCTTGCATGCCATGGACGGCTTGATCACCGCCAAGCTTTTCAGCGATTACCAGTCGACGGCCAACCCTTACGTTTTCATCCGCGACTTCGCCGGGCTGCTGGTCATCGTGGGGGTGGTGATGGCCGTCAGAAGGCGCTTCTTCGCAGCCCCGCCCCGCCTGCGCACCCGCAAAGCCGATACGGTCCTGATCGCCATCCTGGCGGTCGTCCTGCTTTCGGGATTCGTGCTCAAGGCCAGCAAAATCACCTCGCACACAAGCTATCTGGACATGGTGGATGTGTACGCGATGGCATTCGATGAAGAGGAACTGAACAGCCTCGAGGCCTACTGGGTGGACCAATTCCACGTGGTCTCACCAAACATGACGGGACCCTTTGATCACGAGACGCTGCAGGCCGGCGAGGAGCTGCACGAGATGGCCTGCGCCGAATGCCATGCGAGGCCCAACTGGGCTTTCACCAGCTTTGGGGTGGCCAAGGCCGGCAAGCGGTTCGCGCTGCGGCTGGACGAGCTGAATTTTCCGGTCCTGATGTGGTGGCTGCACTACCTGGCCTGCATGCTGGGCCTGGCTTACGTCCCTTTCAGCAAGATGTTTCATTTCTTCACGACGCCCCTGAGCCTCATGACCAATGCCGTCATGGACAAGCAAACCGCGGCGCCCGCCAACATGGCCACCAAGCAGATGATGGAACTGGATGCCTGCATGCACTGTGGGGCGTGCAGCCTGGCATGCTCCGTGGGCGTCACCGTGGCGGAGGTGCCCAACGAATTCATTCTGCCCTCCGAAAAAATTCCGGCCATCAGGGACCTGGCGGCGGGCAAACCCCTGACGGCCGATCAGGTGCACCTGCTCCAACAGGGGCTGCATCTTTGCACCAGCTGCAACCGCTGCACGGAGGCCTGCCCGGCGGGAATCCAGTTGACCGATATGTGGTTCGCGGTCAAGGAGACCATTCTCCAGAGAGGCGTTCCGGAGTTTCTGCTGCTCTCGCCGCTCTCGGTGCATCGCGCTGTGGCCGCCCGGGAGACGGTGGACCCGGAGCACTACCAAAAACCCCTCCAAACAGCCCTGGAGGCTGCCAGCACCGGACGTCTGGCCGAACTTCGGCAGGACCCGCAGCCCCTGGTTGTGCCCCGCAATGAAAGGGTCTTCGACACAGCCGCCCAGTGGATGCAGCCGGAAGCCTACGCCGCCTGTTACCGGTGCATGACCTGCACCAGCGCGTGCCCGGTGGTGCGCGACACCCCCGAAGAGGCGCACAAACTGGGATTGCTGCCCCATCAGATCATGTATGCCGTCAAGCTGCGGCAGTGGGACCTGATTTTCGATTCCAGGATGCTGTGGGATTGTGTGGGCTGTTACCAGTGCCAGGAACAGTGCCCGCAATCCGTTCAGGTTGCGGACGTTCTGTATGTGCTCAAGAACCAGGCGATTTCAAGGGCGGTTGCAAGAGAGTTCGCCGGTGATCGGAAAGGGGTCCAATGAAAAGATTGGCATTGTTTCGGTGTTGTGTCACGTCTCTCAGGCTCCAGCATTACGAGTCGGCCACCAACGCGGTGCTCGGCGCCCTGGGGGTCGCCTTCGAGGATGTCGCGGAGTTCGGCTGCTGCGGCTACCCGCTGAAAAACTTCGATTTCAAGGCGTATGTTCTCTCGGCGGCGCGCAATCTGGCCCTGGCGGAAAAAAAACACCTGGATATCATGACCAGTTGCAATTGTTGCTACGGGAGCCTGAAACAGGCGCAGAAGCTGCTGGACGAGGATCTCGGCCTGCTGCGGGACATCAACGGGATGCTGTCCAAAGAGGGACTGTATTACCGCGGGCAGGTGAAGGTTTTCAGTGTGCTGGAGGTCTTTCACGACCTGCTGAGCGCCGGCGCCATCCAAAAACATATGACCGGGGCCTACAGCGGGCTCAAGGTCGCGGTGCACGATGGCTGTCATTTGTTGAGGCCCTCAAATGTGGTGGCCTTCGACCACCCCTTGGCCCCCAAAAAATTCGATGCCCTGGTGGCGCTTACCGGGGCGCAGAGCGTCCCGTGGGCCAAAAAGCTTGAATGCTGCGGGTCCCCCCTTTCGGGCGTTAACGACGCCCTCGCCGAGAACCTGGGGCGGACCAAGCTGGAGTCGGCGCGCCAAGCCGGCGCCGACCTGGTATGCGTCATCTGCCCCTACTGTCAAATCCAGTTCAACTGGGTTCAGGACCGCGCGGCCCGATCGGGTCAAACCGGCGACATGCCGACATCCCTCTATTATCACCAGCTGCTGGGGCTCTGTTTGGGCATCGACCCAGAGCGCCTGGGGATCACGGCGCAGCAGCTGCAGGCGACGGGCGTCCAGCGCGCGCTGCAACCCGTGGCGAAGGATTCCGAGGTAGGCGCGAGCTCCGCCGCCTGAGCGCGCGGCATCTCTTGAAGGCAGGAAAACCCCCGGGGCAACCCCGGGGGTTTTTTTTGCGGCAACCAAAGGGGGGAGAAAACCCGCTGAGAACTATCGCTTGCCGGACGGCAGGGCGCTTTCCTCACCCAATATACTGAAAGGCGAGAGGCCGTCGGGCAGCCCCGTTTTGTAGTCGAAGATGTCTTCAACGAGGCTGTTGACCCGCTTGTAAAGGGCCCTCAGGGGGATCTTGGCCGGACAGACTTCCTCGCACAAGCCGCAGTCGATGCAGCGGCCGGCCATGTGGAGCGCGCGCACCAGGTGAAACGAGGTGTCCGGCGGCAGGATCCCGGCGGGGATGAGCGCCTGGTGCTCGAGGCTGCATTCCGTGCAGAAACAGACCGGGCACACATCCCGGCAGCCAAAGCACTTGATGCAGCGGTTGAAGTGCGAGAGCCACCAGTCCAGGCGCTCTTCGCCGGCCTTGGCTTGAATCTCCGCGACCCTGGGGCTTTGGGGAATACCCGCCACCGGCTCCCCGAAATGAAGGTTGTCCGGAAAAGGCTTCCAGCATTCGCAGTACTGGGCAAGTTCGGCCGAGCACGCCTGACCCAGCAGGATCACCTGCCGCGGCTGGAGCTGATTCCATTTGAAAAGCTCGTTGATGGCCCGTTCCTCGCAGCCGCGCACCACGACGCCGTAGGTCTTGGCGGGATTCTGACGGGCCTGCAGGAGCAGCAGCTTGGCAATCGGATAGCGCGCTTTAAACGGTTTCCAGGGTTCCAGGGCGTTCATGTTTTCCCTGGTGAAAAGAAACGGGAAAAGGCAGCCATGAACACTTTTGTAAGCAAAAACGCCATCGGCGCGGCCTTCTTCGAGAATTTTTTTAACGCTGACATTCATAGTTGCATCCTGCTGTTCGATCCTCGTGGTGTGCCGTTCTCTACCCCCGCATGCGGGTGTCCCGGCAAAAAATAGGCCCGGTCGGCCCGCCGGCCCATTCGCCCGCCCTCCGGGTGAGCCCGCCGGGCGACCGAGAGACCCCAGCGCCCCTTCAGGCGCCCAGCGCCAGGGGCACCGCCGACCAACCGGGGGCCGGGCCGAGGGCCCGGATCGTTTCGGTAAACTCCCGGATGACCTCGGCAAACTTGACCCCTTCAGCCGAAGAGATCCATTCCAGGCGCATGCGCTCGCGCTGGTAGCCGGAAAATTCGATCAGCCCCGCGAGGAAGTCCATGCGCTTGAGGGTCATGTAGTTGCCCTTGATGTAGTGGCAGTCGCCGATGTGGCAGCCGGCCACCAAGACGCCGTCGGCGCCTTTTTGAAACGCCCGGATGACGTGATGGGGTGATACCGTCCCCGAACACATGACCCGGATCACCCGGATGTTGGGCGGGTATTGAAAGCGGCTCACGCCCGCCAGGTCGGCGCCGGCATAGCTGCACCAGTTGCACAGGAAGGCGAGAATCCGGGGTTCGAATGGGGTGTCCATGGGCCAACGCTCCTTATAATTCGCTCTGAGAAGTCCTGTCGCGGCTTACGCCGAAAGGGCCTCGTCGATCTGGGTGTAGAGCTGCAGGTGAGAAAAGCCCAGCAGGCTGATGGCCTCCGACGGGCAGGTGGCGGCGCACGTGCCGCAGCCCTTGCACAAGGCCTGGTTCACCTCGCAGCGGGATTCCTGCTCGAGATAGCTGATGGCCCCGAATGGGCAGCACTGCAGACAGGCCTGGCAGCCGCAGCAGAGGTTCTCGTGAATCAGGGCCACGACGCCGCCGGCCATGATGCTGTCCCGCGCCAGGATCGTGGCGGCCCGCGAGGCAGCGGCCTTGGCCTGGGCGATGCACTCCTCGACGGGTTTGGGGTAATGGGCCAGACCGGCCACGAAGACCCCGTCGGTGGCGAAATCCACCGGCCGGAGCTTCATATGGGCTTCCAGGAAGAAGCCCTCGGCGTTGATCGGCACCTTGAACTGCTTGGCCAACGGGTCCGTGTCGTGGGAGACGACGGCGCTTGCCAGGGTCAGGATGTCGGGTGCGAGCACCAGCGGGTGCTGCAAAACGGGGTCCTGCACGGTGATCTGCAGCTTGCCGCCGCCCGTGAGCGTCACCACGGGCTTGCTCTCCAGGGAAAACTGGATGAAGACGACGCCCTTGGCGCGCGCCTCGCGATACAGGTTTTCGCGCGACCCGAAGGTCCGGATGTCGCGGTACAGGATGAAGACGTCCATCTCGGGGTTGAGCGCCTTGAGGCGCAGGGCGTTTTCGATCGAGTGGCTGCAGCAGACGCGGCTGCAGTAAGGGCGCTGGGGTTCGCGCGAGCCCACGCACTGAATGAAAGCGGCGCATCCGGCCCCGGCGACCAGCGGGTCCTGGCGGCTGATGGCACGGTCCAGCTCCAGGTTGACGAAGATGCGGTCGCTCTGGCCGCGGCCGTATTCCTCGGGCTCCAAAGACCGGCCGCCGACGGCGATGATCGCCACGCCGTGGGCCACCTCGCGCGTTTTGCCGCCCGCTTGCACCGTGGTCCGGAAGTTGCCCACAAACCCCTGCACCTCCTGGACCTCGGCGTTGAGAAGAACCTCGATGTCGCGATGGTTTTGCACCCGGCCGATCAGGTCTTTCAAATAGGGTGCGACGGGCTGGCCGTCCCAGGCGGCGTGCAGCTCCAGGCCGTGGCCGCCCAGGGCGGGCCCCTTTTCCAGGAGGGTCGCGGGGTACCCTCTGGTCGCCAGCGACAGCGCGGCTTCCATGCCCGCGATGCCGCCTCCCACCACCAGGGCGCTTTTGGACACATTGAGCTGAATTTCGGCCAGCGGCTGCTGCAGGGCGACCTTGGCGGCGGCCATGCGCACCAGGTCCTTGGCTTTTTGGGTGGCCGCTGCGGGGTTCGACTGGTGGACCCACGAGTCCTGATTGCGGATGTTGGCCATCTCGAAGAGGTACTTGTTGAGGCCGGCCTCCTTGATGGTTTGCTGGAAGAGGGCTTCGTGGGTGCGCGGCGAACAGGCCGCGACGACGATGCGGTTGAGGTGGTGCTCCCGGATCATTTCCTTCATCTTGTCCTGGGTGTCCTGGGAGCAGGTGAAGAGGTTTTCCTCGACGAAGGCCACGTGGGGAAGGGCGCGGGCGTAAGCGGCCACTTCGGGAACCGCCACCACCCCGCCGATGTTGGTGCCGCAGTTGCAAACGAACACGCCGATGCGCGGGTCTTCCGCGGAGATGTCGTGCTCCGTCGGCTCCACCACCTGCTTCACCCGCGTCCCGCTCACGGCGGCCAGCAGCTCACCGCATTCGGAGGCGGCGGCCGAGGCCTCCATGACCGAAACCGGGATGTCCTTGGGGGCCTGGAAGGCACCGCAGACGAAAATCCCGGGCCGCGAGGTTTGCACCGGCCGAAAGGGCGAGGTGCGCGCGAAGCGGTCCGACGTCAGTTCGATGCCCAGCCGCTCGGCCAGCGCCACGGTTTCCGGTGAGGTCTGGAGCCCGATGGAGAGCACCACCAGGTCGAACTCCTCCTGCAGGACGCGCCCCTCGGCGGTGGTAAAATGGACCATCAGGTTTCCCGAATCGGGAATCGGTTCCACCTTGTGGGGCCGGGAGCGGATGAAGCGCACGCCCTTCTCGTCCCGGGCGCGGTTGTAGTACTTCTCGAATTCCTTGCCGGGGGTGCGCATGTCCATGAAAAAGATGGCCGCGTCCAGATCGGGTCCCACGTGCTCCTTGGCCAGCGCCGCTTCCTTGATGGCGTACATGCAGCACACCGAAGAGCAGTAGCCGTTGCCGCAGTGATGGGGGTCGCGCGAGCCGACGCACTGAATCCAGGCGATCCGCCGGGGTTCCTGGTGGTCCGAGGGGCGCACCAGATGGCCTTCAAACGGCCCCCCGGAGGACAGGATGCGCTCGAACTCCATGGCGGTCACGACGTTCGGTGAGGCGGCGTAGCCGTAAATATCGTAAGTTTCGGGGTTGTAGTGCTCCGAACCCGGCGCCAGCAGGACGGCGCCGACCTCGAGGGTCAACTCGCGGTCCTGCTCGTCGAAGTTGACCGCGTTGGTGGGGCAGAACTTTTCGCAGGCGCGGCACTTGCCTTTTTCAAAGTAGATGCAGTGATCCTTGTCGATCACGTACTTGAGCGGCACCGCCTGGGGAAACTGGACGTATGCGGCCTTGCGCTTGGCGAGACCGGAATTGTACTCGTCGGGCACCTTGCGCGGGCACTTCTCGGCGCAGGTCCCGCAGGCGATGCACTTGTCCATGTCGATGTAGCGGGCGCGCTGGAAGACCTTGACCGCGAAGCGGCCGGCCTGGCCGGCCACGTCGACGACATCCGCCATGGTGAGAATCTCGATATTCTTATGCCGGCCGACCTCGACCAGTTTGGGTGAGAGAATTCACATGGCGCAGTCATCGGTGGGAAAGGTCTTGTCCAGGGCCGACATGGCGCCGCCGATGGCCGAGGTCTTTTCGACCAGATGCACGAAATAGCCCGAATCGGCCAGATCCAGCGCCGCCTGCACCCCGGCGATACCGCCGCCCACCACCATCACCGAGCCGATTGCGTCTGTCGGGGAAACCGTCGTCTTGTCGATCATGATCTTCACTCCTTGAAGCCTTCGATAGAGGGGCCGCTTGCGGTCGGCAAAAAGCCAGGGCCGCCACCCCTTCCGGGACCGGCCGCGGGGCGGCGCGTGTCTCGGCTGACACAGCCCGCCGCCCGGCCGCAAACCCCTATCTCCTTACCCCTAAACCCATCAAAGCGCAACTCTTAAAAGCATCTTATCCACGGCACCGTCGAGGCCGCAGGTTCACGGGGCGGGATACGCAAATCAGCTGGCCGGATCGAGTGCCGTCTGCGGCAGCGGATTGCTTGCATGCCACAAAAATGAAGCCAGAGGAATAGAATGGGGCCCCCTGACGCCGATGAAAAAAAATGACACGCGCTGCCGATCAACGCAGCCTCGAAACCCACCACTATCCGCTGCAGTCCCCGCGGTCTTCTTCGGTCTGGTCGTGATATCTGGTTCGAGGAAATTACCCAAATGGGTCAACGGTCGCATTCCCCTCTGGCAGCGGTGATAGGAATTGAGGGGCTGCTCCAACCAAAGCGGCATTCGAGTCTGAAGCATCCAAATTTCGATTTTCAGGCAAAGTGGTTTCCCCTATGGGTCCTGCCCGGGATGTGAAAAGCAAGGGTCGACAGCGGCCACAAAGGCAGTATATTGAAAGCAGGAAAAGTGAATCCGCACTCGCTCTGGGTCTGCGCAATCCTGTGCGAGGTCGGGAGCGTGCCCGCATTTTCGCCTGGCAGGTCTGCCCGGCGGGCCTTCCGCGCGCACCCGGCGGCTAATCCCCCACAGGGGCCGTTCGTCCACGAGGGGTTCTTTTGCGTGGATCGACGCCCACCCCAAGGAGGTCCCCATGACAACAGCGCAAAAGATTCTATCCGAAAAAGGCGGCGGGATCATCGGCGTACCCCCCGAAACGACCGTCAGCAGGACCCTCGCCCACATGGCCGCGCACAAGGTGGGGGCCATCGTGGTGCTGGCGGGCGAGGCCCCCATCGGCATTTGGACCTCCCGGGACCTGATGCGCAACATCCTTTTGGCGGACTTCGACCCGCAAAAAGACCCGATCGCCAAGTACATGCAGACCCACCTCAAAACGGCCCTGCACACGGCAACGGACTACGAGATGATGGACAAGTTTCTCGGTCTGCGGGTCAACCATCTGCTGATCATAAAAGACGGCCGCTCCATCGGGCTGCTGTCTTCAGGGGACGTGATGAAGGCCGCGATCCAGGAAAAGACCGAGGAGCTCAAATCTCTGCAATCCATGGTGAGCTGGGAGTATTATGAGGAATGGCGCTGGAAGCGGCCGAAATGATGCGGTATTTCTTAGCGGCCGGGAGGCCCTCGGGGCGGCGGACAATCGACCACAAGAAAATTGCAATCGAAGCGGAAATTTGATAGCTTGCCAAATTTCGACGGACCCGGAACATGTCCTTGCGCCGTCTGCCACCAATCGGTCGGGGGATTGCGCACCCTCCCGCCGACCCCCAGCATAAGGAAGCACCCATGACAGCCTTAAAACACCTCTTCGCCCCGATCCGCATCGGCGCCCTGACCGCCCGCAACCGCCTGATGATGCCGGCCATGAGCATCAACTTCGGGGTCGATGACGCCGGCCGCGTCACCGACCAGCTGACCGAATACTTCGTCGCCCGCGCCCGGGGCGGCGCCGGCCTGATGCTGGTCGGCGGCGGCGCCGTGCACCCGACGGGGCTCGAGCTTCCCCGCCTGCCGACCCTCTGGGACGATGGCTGCATTCCCGGCCTGCGCCGGATGACCGAGGCCGTCCGGCCCCACGGGGCCTGCTTCGGCATGCAGCTGATGCACGGCGGACGACAGTCCTACCACGACAACAAAGTGGCGCCCTCCCCGCTGCCCGCCCCGGCGGTGGTCAAAGGGGTGCCGCGCGAGCTGAGCCTCCCGGAAATTGCCGAAATGGTGGCCGCCTTCGGGGATTCGGCCCGGCGCTGCCGCGAGGGCGGGTTTGATTTTGTGGAGATTCACGCCGCCCACGGCTACCTCATCAACCAGTTCCTGTCCCCCAATGCCAACAAACGCACCGATGCCTATGGCGGGTCCTTTGAAAACCGCACGCGCTTCATGCTGGCGCTTTTCCGCGACATCAAGGCCAAGGCCGGCGCGGACTTCCCGGTGGGGGTGCGGATCAACGGCGAAGACTACATCCAGGACGGCTGGCACCTGCCCGAGGCCCTGGAGCTGGCCCGCCTGCTGGAGGCCGAAGGCGCCGATTACCTGCACATTTCGGCCGGGGTCTACGGGTCCAGCGAGCTCACGATCCCCTCGATGTACGTGCCCCACGGCTGTTTCGTGCACCTGGCCGAGGCGGTCAAACAGGCGGTCCAGATCCCGGTGGTGGCCGTCGGCCGCATCAAAAACCCCGAAATGGCGGACCGCATTATCCGTGAAGGCCGGGCCGACATGGTGGCCATGGGCCGCGCCCAGCTGGCGGACCCGGAGATCGCCAACAAGGCTCTGGCGGGGCGGCTCAATGAGGTCCGGCCCTGCATCGGCTGCTGCGTGGGCTGTATCCACGCCGTTCTGGCCCTGGAGCCGGGCGGCTGCGTCGTCAACCCCGATGTGGGCCGCGAATACCAGTTGGGGGCCCTCCAGCCGGCCGAGACCCCCAAACGGGTCGTGGTTGTCGGGGCCGGCCCGAGCGGCTTGGCGGCAGCCCGCATGGCGGCCCTGCGCGGCCACACGGTCACGGTCGTCGAGGAGAGGGGAAGAATCGGCGGGGTTGCCCGCCTGGCCGCGATCCCGCCGGGCCGCGGGGAGGTGTGGGACATCGTGGATTTTCTGCAGCGCGAGCTCGACCGCCTCAAGGTTGAAATCCGGCTCAATTCCGTCCTGGACGACGCCGCCATCGCGGCGCTGCGACCCGAGGTGGCCGTCCTGGCCAGCGGCAGCCTGCCCGAGATGCCGGTGATCACGGGCCTCTTTCAGACCAAGATGACGCTCACCACCGTCGTGGACGTGCTGGATGGCCGCAGCCCGGCAGGCGACCGGGTGATCGTCCTCGGCGGCGGCCAGACGGGCCTGGTGCTGGCCGACTTCCTGGCCGAAAAAGGCAAGGAGGTGGCCGTGCTCAACCGCCGGCCGCACTTTGCAGAAGAAATGTCCAGCAACGACCGCTTCTACCTGCGCGAGCGTCTCAAGCGCGACCGGGTCCGGTTGTACAAGCAAGTCTCCATCCAGCGCTTCCTGCCGGACGGGGTGGAATTCAAAAGCGCCGGGGACGCGCACTGCCTGAGCGGTTTCGACACGGTGGTCCTGCCGGAGCGCATGACGCCCATCGGGGAAGCGGCCGCGCGCTTCAAGCAGGGGGGCATCAGGCGGCACGTTGTGGGGGATGCCAAAAACCCCCGAACCCTCATGCATTGTATGAGCGAGGGGGAGGAA
>JAWOJK010000150.1:0-5439 GCA_046481705.1 Desulfobacterales bacterium
GGCCGCAAAAAGCTCGGCTTGCGGATTTTCCTGCAACGGACCTCCTTTCTGCGCGAGAGTTTGCGCGGATGGGGACGGAACGGATCGTCGGGTACCGGCAAGGGAAATCTATGGGTGGCAACGCAATCTTTCTTGACTCATTTTAAAGCATAGACTATGCCATTAAAGTAATCGATAGGCATCCATGCGGCGTTCCGCCAGAGATCTGGGGGAGCGCGTCCGAAGACCGCGGGCAAATTGACGCGCGACCCCAGCGCGCCGCCCCCGGCCCTCTTGTTTGCGAGATCTGCCGGCCGTCGGCCACGACCGCCGGCACACCCGAGACCCGTGACGCCATGACCGCGACTCGTTCGCACGTTTTCTGCCAGCGCATGGCGGGCTTTTGCCTGTGGGCGGTTCTGCTGGCCGCCGCCGCGGCGCCCGCCGGCGCCGCCAATTCCGGGAAAGTGGCGCTGGTGCTGAAAGCGCTCTCCAACCCGTATTGCTACAGGATGGAGGCCGGGGTCCGGCAACACGCCGAGGAAACCGGCACCGACCTCGATATTTTCGGTCTGATCCGTTCCACCCATGTCACCCACCAGATCGGCATCATCGAAAACCTCATTTCCCGGGGCTACGGCGCCATCATCATTGCTCCGGCAGACTCCCGCCAGCTGGTGGCGGTTTGCGCCAAGGCCGTAAGCCGGGGCATTGTGGTCGTCAACATCGACAATCCGCTGGATCCCCGAGCGCTTGCAGCGCAGGGGGTCGAAATCCCGTATGTGGGGCCCGACAAGCGGCACGGCGCCGCGCTGGTCGGCGCCTACGTGCGGCAGCGGCTGAGGGGCAGGGGGCGGGTGATCGTGCTGGACGGTCCCCGCGGCACGGTCAGCGCCGAGGACCTCCGGGCCGGATTGCTCGAGGGCCTGAAGATCGGTGAGGGGATTGATCTGGCGGCCAGCGAATGCGCCAACTGGCACACCGCCGATGCCGTGGGCGCCACCACCCGCCTGCTGCAGGCAAAAGGCCCGGTCGACGCCGTTCTCTGCGCCAACGACAAGATGGCCATGGGGGCCTACCTGGCACTGGAGCTGACCGGCCAGGCCGGCAAGGTCCTGGTGACCGGATACGACAACACCCAGGCCCTGCGCAGTGAAATGCAAAACGGCAACATCCATGCAACGGTGGAGCAGCACCCGGATTTCATGGGGCGTCTCGGCCTTGACCTGGCCCTGCGCCGCCTCCGGGGCGAAAGGGTCCCCGGCCGGGTGCAAACCCCGGTGGTGCTGGTGACCGCCGAGAGTTTCGACAGGACCGTCGGGTTGTCGGTCTCAAATCTCGATACCTGGTTTTTTGGGGCCCTGGTGGAGGGCGCGCGCCAACGGGCCGAACTGCTGGGCATCACCCTGGTGATGCGCGATGCGGCCGAATGCGACGCCGCCCAGCTGCGGGACGTTTCCGAAATGTTGAACATGCGGGCCGATCTCCTGGTGGTCAACCCGGTCAACAGCCAGACGATCGTGCCGGCCATCGACCTGGCCAACCGCGCCAAGGTGCCGGTGATCTCGTTGGATCGGCGCTGCGCGGGGGGGCGCCTGATCAGCCACATCGGCTCCGACAACGCTGCCGGCGGCCGCCTGGCGGCGGATGTCCTCTCGCGGCGGCTGCAGGGTAGCGGCCGGATCGTCGAGTTCGAGGGCACCCCGGGGACTTCCGCCGCCCAGGAGCGCGGCGAGGGCTTCAACCAGGCCCTGGCGGCCCACCCGGCGCTGCAGGTCGTGGTGCGCGAAACGGCGAACTTCGACCGCCAGGCCGCCCGGCAGCAGATGGCGGCGCTGCTGGAGCAGGGCCTCTCCTTCGAGGGCGTCTTCGCCCACAACGACGAGATGATTCTCGGGGTGTTGGACGCCCTGGCGGCAGGCGGTGGTTCCACCCGCCCGGTGCTGGTGGGTTTTGACGCCACCCCCGAAGCCGTCCAGGCGGTCCGCGACGGCCGGCTGGGCGCCACCATCGCCCAACAACCGGCGCGGATGGGCGAGCTCGCCCTGGAGGCCGCTGCCGCCTATTTTCGCGGAACACCGCCCGCAGCCGAGATTGCCGTCAAGCTCGAGGTGCTCGAGGCCGCCCTGACACAAACGCAAAAAAGTCTACGCACCGGCGCGGTCTCTCAATCGCTGGAAACGCCGCCGTCCGCCACGGCGCCCTCGACACCCTGAGGGACCATCAATACAACCGCGACCCCTTAAGGCGTGTTGCATGTTCAACACCATCAATCGGAAATTCTACGCCATCGCCGCCATACTGGCCCTGCTGTTTGCGGCGGTTTACGGCGGGCTGGCCTACTTTCTCGGGCAGCAGAGCCGCCTGGCGGACCGCGCCCGGGCCGAAGCCGCGGTCGAACGCGAAATCCGCGATCTCAAGGACCTCTTTTTCGAAATCCGCTTCTGGGACAGCTCGGTGATTTTCCTCAACAGCGTGCAAGCCGACAGCCGCTCGGGCACGCTCACCGAAGAGATCAGACACCGAATCACGGCCTTGAGCCGGTCCGCCGCGGACGTCACCTTGAAAACCAACCTGGTCCGCATTGCGCGCACCATCGAACGCTACGACGCCGCGTTCAACCAAATGGCGCAGCAGTATACCGAACAACGGCTGATCACCGCCCGGCTCGGCGCTAACTACCAATCCCTGACCGCCGCCGGCCTGCGCAGCGGCAAGGCCGCCTTGTACCCCCCCCTGTTCAATCTGGCGCATTTCCACACCGCATACCTCGAACGCCGCGACGCCCCGGAATGCCAGGCCCTCAAGATCGTCATCGCCTCCCTGCAAACCCGCTTCCAGGCAGCCGGCGCACTGGACGGCCGCCTGGAGAGCTACCTGGCGGACTATGCGGCCCTGCTGGACCGCGACAGCCGCCTGCAGACCGAACTGACGCGCTGCGACGACGAATTTCACACCACCAGCAACCGCCTGACGACGCTCTTCACCAGCCTTGCGGCCCGCGCCGAGCAGCAGCTGCAGGCCGAATTTCTGGAGGCCGCAAGGCTGCGAAGCCGGATCCGCCAGTCGTTTCTGTTCTTTGCGATCCTCGGCGTCGCCGGGCTGCTGTTCACCCTGGCCCTGATGGCCCGCAAAATCGTGCACCCGGTAAAGGACCTGGCCGCCGTCATGCAGCGGGTGAAGACCGGGGAGATCGGCACACGCTTCACGGGCAGGGGCGACCCCGCCGACGAGATGGTTCGCCTGGGCCAGGCGTTCAACACCATGCTGGACACCCTGGAGGCCAACAACCGCCAGCTGCTGGCCTACCAGCAGGAGCTCGAAACCAAGGTGCAGGAACTGGCCAACCGGGAGGAGTCCCACCAGCGGCTGGAAGCCCAGCTGCAGCGGGCCGAGAAAATGGAGGCCATCGGGATGCTGGCCGGCGGCGTGGCCCACGACCTGAACAACATCCTCTCGGGTGTGGTCAGCTACCCGGAGCTGCTGCTGATGGACATGCCGGCGGACAGCCCCATGCGCCAGCCGATCGAGACCATCAAGCGCTCGGGTGAAAAAGCCGCGGCCATCGTCCAGGACCTGCTGACCCTGGCCCGCCGGGGGGTGGCGATCACCGAGAAGGTCGACCTCAACGTCCTGATCCGGCGCTACCTCGGCAGCCCCGAGTATCAGGTCCTGATGGGCCGCCACCCCCAGGTGGCCGTCGAAACCCGGCTGGCGACCGATCTGCTGCCCATCGACGGCTCCCCGGTGCATCTCTCCAAGACCATCATGAACCTGGTGGCCAATGCCGCCGAAGCCATGCCGACCGGCGGCAGGATCCGGATTGAGACCGCCAACCGCCATATCGACAAACCGGTCAGCGGCTACGACGACGTGCGCCAGGGGGCTTACGCCACCTTTCAGATCGCCGACAGCGGCGTGGGGATCGCCCCGGCGGACCTGCGCCGGATCTTCGAACCCTTCTACACCAAGAAGGTCATGGGCAAAAGCGGCAGCGGCCTGGGCATGGCCGTCGTCTGGGGCACCGTCAAGGACCATCACGGCTACATCGACGTGCAAAGCACCGAGGGCCACGGGACGGTCTTCACCCTGTACCTGCCGGTTTCCCAAAAGGGCCTGGCCGCTTCCGACCCACGACCCGCAGCCGAGGAGCTGCTGGGCCGCGGGGAGCGCATCCTGGTGGTCGACGACATGCCCGAGCAGAGCCAGATCGCGGCCGCCATGCTGGAGAAGCTGGGCTACGAGGTGCACACCGTCGCCAGCGGCGAGGAGGCCGTTTCCTATCTGATCCTGCACCAGACGGATCTGGTGATCCTGGACATGATCATGGACCCCGGCATCGACGGGTTGGAGACCTACCGTCAGATCCTGAACCTGCACACTCATCAAAAAGCCATCATCGTCAGCGGCTTTTCGGAAAACGAGCGGGTCAAGGCCGCCCAGTCCCTGGGGGCCGGCGCCTACATCCGCAAACCCTACACCTTCGAGAAAATCGGGCTGGCCGTGCGGACCGAACTGGACCGGCCGGCCGCGGCAGCCGGGCCGCCCCCCAAAGGAGACCCGCCGCCATGACCGCAAACCGCATCTGCAGCCTTTTTGGCATCCGCTACCCCCTGGTCCAGGCCGGCATGGTCTGGTGCAGCCCCTGGCAGCTGGCCGCGGCGGTTTCCAACGCCGGCGGCCTGGGGGTCATCGGCGCGGCCTCGATGCACCCCGAGACCCTGGCCGAGCATATCCGCAAGTGCCGGGAGGCCACCGGGCGGCCCTTCGGGGTCAACCTGCCGCTGCTCTACCCCGATATCGCCGCGCAGATCGCGGTCATCCTGTCCGCCGATGTGCCCGTCGTCTTCACCTCGGCCGGCAACCCGGCCGCCCACACCGCCGGCTTCAAAGCCGCGGGGCGTAAGGTGGTCCACGTGGTTTCCAGCGTGCGCTTCGCCCGCAAGGCCGAGGCCGCCGGGGTCGATGCGGTGGTGGCCGAGGGGTTTGAGGCCGGCGGGCACAACGGCCGCGAGGAAACCACGACCCTGTGCCTGGTGCCCCAGGTGGTGCGCAGCGTCTCGCTGCCGGTGCTGGCCGCCGGCGGCATCGCCACCGGCCGCGCCATGCTGGCGGCCATGGCGCTGGGCGCCGAAGGGGTCCAGATCGGCATGTGCGGAGCGGCGCAGACGCCCGGGGTTTCGAACCTGCTGCTAGAGCGTGCGCTGGCCCATTCCACAGACAACGCGCCCCTCCGCGAAGTCCGCATCGGCATGACGCGGCCGCGCACGATGTCCGGCGGCAGCGTGCAGACTTTCTTCGAGACGGTCCAGGACCGCGTCGTCATCGCGCGGCCATCAGGCACGCTGCGCTCGGTTCCGGCGGGTCGCCTGCAGCATCTGTTCAACTTCGACGGCCAGCCCTGTGTGGCCACAGCCGCGAACCTGCTCGACACCGTGGCTGCCAGCGAGTGTCTGGAGG
>JAWOJK010000175.1:0-6721 GCA_046481705.1 Desulfobacterales bacterium
CCGCGTGGGGGCCATTTTTTGCCGTATTCCACCGGTGGGTCGACCTCGTAGCCGGCGGGCGCCGTCTTCCGCCCCTGAACCAGCCCCTGCCCCTCGGGGGTCCCACGGGGATACCATTCGCCGAAATCGGAGGGGCGCGCGCTGTAAGGGCAGGCCACCAGGCAATAGCGACAGCCGATGCAGCGGTTGTAGTCGACCACCACCACCCCGGCCGCGTTCTTATAGGTCGCGGTCACCGGGCACACTTTGGTGCATGGCGGGTTCTGGCACTGCAGGCAGGGCCGGGGGATGAAGTTCCTGCGTACAGAGGGGTAGGCCCCCACCTCCAGCTCAAGTACCGGACGGTAGACCACCCCCGGCGGCAGCTTGTTCTCCGCCACGCAGGCGACCGTACAGGCATGGCAGCCGGTGCACTTGGCCAGATCGATCACCATGCCCCATTTGATTTTTTGAGGATCCCCGTCCAGGGCGCGTTTCAAATCGCGCTGCATGCGGATCAGTTGATCCTCAACCGCCAAAAATCTGCTCATAGTTCCTCCTCTTCCGATCGCCAATGATAGCCTTGCCGAAAGAAACGCACGGTTTAAGTCGGTCTTTTGGGTTGACGCCGCCCGCGGTCAGACAGCTGCTGTTTGGCACGGGTTGGTCGATTGTCCAGATCCATCAAGACGGCGAGCGGGCATCGATTGCTTTGTCGTCAACCGCTTTCAGCCAGAATTGCAGTTCGTCCGGGTCCACCGGTTTGCCGAGGCAGGCACTGATATGATGCGCGAGGGCGTCTTGCAGCTCCGGGTGAAACCGACGTTCTGAGGTGCAAAAGATGCTTACCGCCGGAAATTTTTCCTTGAGCGTCCGAATGCTCCGGTTGCCCACCGCAACCGAATCGACATCCAGAATTATGGCCATGCACTCGCCGCCCTTGAGCCCGGCCTCGAGATCGTTGACCGTTTTAAAAACTCTCGACCCCAATCGACCTTTCGATAAAATCGAACACAGCGCCTCGTTTTCCGCATCATCGGTGCTGAGGACAAACACCTCGCGCCGCCCGGACCCGTTGGGCGATTCGATAACGGCGGCGATGATCGGTAATAACGGTAGCGTTAATTTCAAGGCACCCCCTTTGCCGGTCTCTGCCTCAGTTTTCCATTTCAAATCTGGAAATATGATCGAAAATCGTGCGGTGTAACCATTCACCCACCTTCCACTGCGCTCGCGGCGCCTTGAAACAGCCGGTGATCGGTTGAATATGGGGTCCGCAATCCATGTGCCACTTATAAAAAAACGGGTTAACATGGTTGCACCCATGGCAACCGCCCTGTGATAAGATTCAACAACCCATTGAAATATCATGAATTCTGAATTTTGGCGGCCGACGCGATTTTTCGCGGGCGGCAACCAACAGCGCAAATAAAAAACCGCCGCGCCATGGCCCCCGGGAGGGCCTTTCGTACGGCATTCGCACAATTTGACGGGGGAAAACGATATTCTGTTTAATTCCGGTTAATTATAATGTCCGGAATTCGGACAATGAGATTTGCAATGGCAGGACGGTCGCGGGCAGGCACGCCGAGTCGCGCTTTTAAGGAACCGACGGCCTGGTCTTTTGGCACCCCGGCGCCTAATGCCGTGCGGGCTTTTGAATCTGAAATCTTTTCAACTTTTCGTAGAGCGTGCTGCGGCTGATCCCCAGGCGGGAGGCGGCGGCGGTTTTGTTCCAGTTGCACTCCGCCAGCACGTCGCGGACCAGTTGGGCCTCGTTGTCGATGATGGTTGGATGGGATGGGCCCGATTCCGATTCGGAAGGCGCGACAACACGTGGCGGCAAGTCGGCAACGGCGATCTGGGGCTGCTTGGCCAGCACCACGGCATGCTCGATGCTGTTTTCCAGCTCCCGCACGTTTCCCGGCCAATTGTAAGCGAGCAGCTTGCGCATGGCCTCCGAGCCGATCTGATCGATTTGTTTGCCCTGCTCGCGGGCGAAATTTTCCACGAAAAACCGGGCCAGCAGGGGGATGTCGTTGCCGCGTTCGGCAAGCGGCGGCAGGTTCACGGGAATCACGTTCAGGCGATAAAAAAGATCCTCACGAAACCGGCCGGATTTCACTTCCTGCAGCAGGTCCCGGTTGGTGGCCGCCAGGATACGCACATCGACCTTGACGGTCTCTTCGCCCCCCAGGCGCTCGAAGGCGTGGTTTTGCAGCACGCGAAGCAACTTGATTTGGGCTGAGGCGGGGATCTCGCCGATCTCGTCCAGGAAAACCGTTCCCCCGTCGGCCTGTTCGAAACGCCCTTTTTTCCTGCGTACGGCCCCGGTGAAGGCGCCTTTCTCGTGGCCGAAGAGCTCGCTTTCCAAGAGCGTCTTGGGATAGGCGGAGCAGTTGATCACCATGAAAGGCTTGCCCCTGCGGTGGCTCGTGCGGTGAATGGCGCGGGCCACGAGTTCCTTTCCGGTGCCGCTCTCGCCCTGGATCAGGACCGTCGCATCGGTCGGGGCAACATCTTCGATCAGCTTGTAGACCACCTGCATTTTGGGGTCCTTGCCGACCAGCTCTTCAAAACCAGACTCGATTTCCACCCGGCTCTTGAGGTTACGAATTTCCAGCTCCTGCTGGGCGGCCCGCTGAACGGCGCCGGCAGTCTGCTGAAGAATGAGCTGGATCACTTCAAGGTCCTTCGTGACGCATTTGCACTCCCCCGGGCACCCGATGAGCAGGGCGCCGGCAGACTGGCCGTTGTGCTGCAAGGGGAAAACCGCCATCTGGTTAAATTTGCCTATGGTTTGCGGCAGTGACACGCCCTGGAAATCCTCCTTGCGGAGGAAGGCGACCGAGAGCAGGCCGGCGATTTTGTCCAGAATCGGCCGGACATCCGCCGCGGCGATGGCGACCAGCCTTTTGCCGTCCGCCAGAAGCACCTCGGGGCTGCCGCCGCTGAAAACCATTAGGGCCAGGTTGCGGCATTGGACGACGTTTCCCAGGGCCTGGATGATGCAGGTCGACACACGGCCCAGGTCCGGCAGAGCGGATACCTCGCGGGATATCGACAGCGCTGTTGCGACGCGCTGATGGGCCCGGTCGAGTTCTCCGTGCTGCGCCGCCAGCACACCATGACTTTCTTTCAGTTTTTGGGTGTATCCGTGCAGACGGGCCAGCATCCGGTTGAGTGAGGCGGCCAACTTGTTCACCTCGGCCTGTCCCCGAATCTCGATTTCGGTGTCGAGGCTGACCTCGTCGATTTTCTCGGCGGCTGCCGCCAATTGCACCAGGGGGCTCGTCAAGCGGTGGATAAACCACAGGCTGGTCACCAAGGCGAGCAGCAGAACGGCCAGGGTGATCAAATTCATCTGCCACCAGAGACGGTTGGCCTCGGCCCGGTAGGGGGTCTCGGAGAGCCCGAGGCGCAGCACGCCGGCGTTTCCGCCGAAGATCGGCCAGGCAATGTCCAGAAAGCGTTCCCCATTTTCGGAAACGAGTTTTTCCAGGTGCCCGCCTTCGGCGCTCACCGTGTCGTTGGCGCCAATCAGTTCCAGGGGTACACCGCCCTCAAACGTGTGGCTGAGAACGCTTTCGTTGCGGATCACGAAGATAAAGGCGACATCAGGCGTGCTGGTGAGCTGATCGGCGAGCAGTTTTTGGAGCGCTACGCGGTCGTTGACCAGAATGGGGTCGGCCGCCGCCAGGCTCAGGCTGTGGGCGATGTTCTCCGCCCGGGCGACCGCCCCCTGGATCAGGATCACCCGGTAGCGGTGGCTGACGATCTGGGAAATGATCAGGCCGCTGGTGACAACCACGGCTGCCACTGTCAGCAGCAGGGCGGTTTTAAGACTCTTGGGCTTCATTCTCTGCCACGGAAGGGGGGCCGACCCGGCGGTAAAGCTCCTTGACGGGTGTATACCAGGCCTCTTCGGGAACGACCAGGCGGTCGATCATGAGTTCGGCGAGAATTCTCCTGCCTTCGGGGTCCTGGTGCATGTTCAACGCGATCTCGCGGATCCGATTTTTCAGCTGGGCAGGCAGATACGCCGAGGCGACGAGCGGGGGACTGCCGAACGGGATTGATTTTTTGATGACCCGCGTCATCGACGAGTAAAAAGGTTTTTTGTGATGGTAGTATTCCCAGAGATGTCCGTCAACGGCCCCGCCGTCCACCAGCCCCTTGGCGACCGCCAGAATCGAATTGTCATGGCTGTAGGTATAGATAAGCTCGCTGAAAAAACTGCCGGGGGTTTCGCCGAGTTCCGCAAGCCAGCTCTTCGGCACCAGGGCACCGGTGTTCGAATCCGGGTCGGTGAAGGCGAATACGCGGCCCTCGAGGTCCGAAAGATCTCGAAAGTCACTGTCCTTGTGAACGATGAGGTAGCTCCGGTAGCGCGGCTCACCGCGTATCACCGGCGTCGCCAGCGCTTCGAAACCGAAAACCTCCCTGCCGACGGCGTAGGGGCCGGTGCAGATGAAGGCCAGGTCGATTTCCCCCTTGGGGAACAGTTCGTTAATTTCGCCGTAGGTCCGGCGTTGGATCAAGGTGATCTCGTGGTTTGTCTTGCGGGCCAGGTAGTCGAGGAGCTCGCGGTAGAAAACAACTGTTTCTTGGGGGGAGGTCATCGCCGCCACGGCCACCCGCAGACTGGGCACCTTGTCCTGCGCTCGAGCCGGGTGGTCGTTTTTTACCCGCTGGGAAAAATCGATCGGTTTGTAACCGCTGTCCCCGGTGCAGCCGACCCAAAAAATCAACGCCAGCCAAGCCATGAGGTGTTTTGTAGCCACCGCTTGTCACCTGCAATTTGAATCAAATCCTGCAGCGCAAAACTTACTTTCAGGTATTTAGTCTATGTCAAGTACGGCTTTTTTTCCAGAAATAATAACCGCATCACGCCAAATGACGTGGGGGCGTGGTTGCGGAGGAATGGGGTCGAACCTTGACGATTCCGCAAAAAGTCCAATTTCTGCGTTGCACTGCATCTCGAGATCGCTGCGGCGTAAATTAAGTACGCCTCACTCCTCGAGATTTGCGCGCCGTAACTTGGCGCTTTTTTCGAATCCGTCTTGATTTTGACAAGACCTGGACATCGGGGAATTGGCCCAAAGAAAATGGAACGGAACAGAGGGACTTCCTTTACGCTCGCGCAATAGATCGAGGCGGCGATGCTGGCGTCGATCGAGAGGGGCGATACCGAGTGCTACACCGTGCTGAAGGCGCGGCAGGATGTGCAGATGGCCACGGGTGGTGTGCGCTTGCAGACGCTGCGTGTCCGAGAGGCTGCGAGTGGCGTGAAGCTATCTGAATTTCAGCAGGAACGGGCCCAGATCGAAGCCGACACGTTTGCGAGCTGGTTGGATGAAGGGGTATTGGAGTGGGAAAAAGCCGCCATCGTCGCGACCTATGCATCGGCGGTTACGTCTCGGCGGCGGCCGCGTCCTGGGATAGTGCCTCCCAAGCGATGTCACAGGTGGCAGCATCGTTGTCGACCGCCGCGTCGGCGTTCTCGATGCACGCCTCAATCGAGCTCCGATTGATGCAGTGGGAGCTGCAAAAGGCCATCGCTGACCTCAACAGCTATGACCACCGCTCCCGCGTGATTCAGGAACTTGACGACAAGGTCAGCGCAGACCGTGGCTTCAGCTTCCGTCATCAGTTCGGGGACCAATGGTTCGACCTCCGCAATCAGGAACAGACGGCCGCGCCGATGGTCGTTCGCTTCAGAACGCGCCGCGCGGATTTCCCGCCCAACCTGGAGGACCTAAAAATACAGCATGTCGTCCTCTACTTTGCGCGAGCCGGGGGTACCGCGCTCGAAGTGCCGGTCACGTATCTGCGCTTCGCCGGGGAGGGTGAGGCCGCACCTGTCGGGGGCGGGGCGACCTCGATCGACGGCATCATCAGCACGCGCAAGGGAAACGCCGCGAGTTGGACCGCCACGCTCGGCAAGGCGCCCTGTGGGGATTGGGATCTGGCCCTGTTGTCCCCGCTGTTGGACGGACGGAAGCCGAGCGAGCTGTTCGCCACCGAGCCGCTCGAGGACATTCTCCTGGTAATCACCTATTCTGCAAAGCTGCCCAAGCGGCCCGAGTAGAAGTGCCTGGTCAAACCGCTCGAGATCACTCAGCAGGAGAACCTGCTCGGCGCAACGATCACAGCGCTTGAAAAAGTCAAGCAACTGATGCGGTGCCGTGCCGGCGGTCGTGCGGCAAAGAAGATATCGACGCGCGATTGCACGGTATCCTGAAAAACAACCACATCGGCAAACACTTTGTGGTCGACATTCGCGAAGATGGATTCGTTTGCAAAGTCGGTGAAGACACGTCCCTTGCGAAAGTAACGGTAGGCGCATCCCGGATCATCCGCAGCAGGCGGCGGCCACGCTGTAACACACCTATCCGATCACTCGCGTATGCCGGATACCCACATCTGTGAATGGACGCTCTATCACCCCATCCTGCAACGCCAAAATGCCCTTCTCAAAAAAACGGACTGCCACTTCAAGGGTTTTCATCTTCTACAACCCGGTAGATAGGGGTCAGTGAAGCGGCAGTCACGGGTCGCGGCCCGTTTTTTTTGGCTTGACAAACCGTCAGCGCAGCCGTTATGTCTGTACCTGACAGCAGGGGTGGCCCGACGGGCCTGAGATGACACCCTTTGAACCTGATCCGGGTAATGCCGGCGAAGGGAGCTCAAGCGGACGATCAATCTCCCAGCCGTTTCCTGCCGGAAACGGCTTTTTTTT
>JAWOJK010000241.1:0-11965 GCA_046481705.1 Desulfobacterales bacterium
GGGTTGTCCCGCATGTCATCCCGGAATCTGATACCGCTAGACTGGTGGCCGCTTTGCGTGATTCCCGAGAATCCACCGTTCTCACGGGGAGTTTGGTCTGTAGTCCAAGGTCGCCGCAAAAACCGTTTCACAAGACGGCGCCGGATGTCGGTTTGCCTGCACGACAGATCCGTGGTGCATCTCCGGATCTGTGACGCCGGCGATGACGCAGCAGACGGGCCAAAAGAGGAGCGGGCCGTCTCTTAAAACTTACGCCCCAAGACCCTAACCCGTTGTCTATCAGGATACTATCTATCGGAGTGTTACGTTCATGAACATCGTCGAATTGAAAGACAAAAAAATCAGCGAACTCACCCAGATGGCCAAACGTTTTCATATTGACGGGGCCGCAGGCATGCGCAAGCAGGAGCTTATTTTTTCGCTCCTGCAGGCCCAGATTGAAAAGGACGGTATGATCTACGGTGAGGGCACGCTTGAGATCCTGCCGGACGGATTCGGGTTTTTGCGGGCGCCGGATTATAATTATCTGCCCGGACCGGACGATATCTACGTATCGCCTTCCCAGATTCGTCGCTTCAATCTGCGAACTGGCGATACCGTGTCGGGCCAGATTCGGCAGCCGAAAGAATCGGAGCGGTATTTTGCCCTTCTGAAGGTCGAGGCCATCAACTATGAAGACCCCGAGATCGCCCGGGAGAAAATTCTTTTTGACAACCTCACACCCCTTTACCCTGATCGCAAGATCAACCTTGAAACCGAGCCGGACAAGTATTCCACCCGGATCATGGACCTGATGACGCCCATCGGTTTTGGGCAACGGGGGCTGATCGTTTCACCGCCCAGGTCCGGCAAGACGATGCTCCTGCAGGCAGTCGCGAATGCCATCGTCACCAATCACAAGGACATCGTGATGTTTGTGCTTCTGATCGACGAGCGCCCCGAGGAGGTCACCGACATGGAACGCTCGGTTGAGGCGGAAGTCATCAGCTCGACCTTTGACGAGCCCGCCGAGCGGCACGTGCAGGTTGCCGAGATGGTCATCGAAAAGGCCAAGCGTCTGGTGGAGCACAAAAAGGACGTGATCATCCTGCTCGACAGCATTACCCGTCTTGCGCGGGCCTACAACTCGGTTATGCCCCCCAGCGGTAAAATTCTCTCCGGCGGTGTGGACTCCAACGCGTTGCAACGTCCCAAGCGGTTTTTTGGCGCCGCCCGCAACATTGAGGAAGGCGGTAGCCTGACCATCATCGCCACCGCGCTGATCGATACGGGCAGCCGAATGGACGAGGTGATCTTTGAAGAGTTCAAAGGCACGGGTAACATGGAAATCCAGCTGGATCGCCGCCTGTCGGACAAGCGGCTTTTTCCCGCGATCGATATCAACAAATCCGGAACCCGCAAGGAAGAGCTGCTGCTGCCCCAGGAAACGCTCAACCGGGTGTGGATCCTGCGGAAGCTCCTCTCGTCATTGAATCCTATTGACAGCCTGGAATTTTTGCTTGATAAGATGGGCGGTACGAAGGATAATAAACAATTTATGGACTCGATGAACGCCAGATGAGGAGGATCTGAATCACATGAAAAGCGGAATTCATCCCGATTACAAAGAAACCGTCATTCGCTGTGCCTGCGGCAACGAAATGACCGTCGGTTCCACCAAGTCCGATATCAGTGTTGAAATCTGTTCCCAGTGCCACCCGTTCTTCACCGGAAAGCAGAAGCTGGTCGACACCGCCGGCCGGATCGAGCGTTTCCGCAGAAAGTACGCCAAGTTTCAGCAAAACGAGGGGTAGCCTCGCCCACCACCTGGTCGAGGGATTGAAATAGTTGAATCGGTTTGATTTTCAGACCATTCAACTATTTTCATGTTGGGCTTTTCGAGGTCAGGCGCCGGACCCGGCCGCTCGCCCCCGGCAGGCGTAAGAGGCAACAAAGAATCGGTTAACGCGGACCGGCTCCGGGGATTACCGGTCAAACAGGGTAGTTTAAAGGCCATGTTCAGCAGACTAAAAGGGGTTGAAGAGCGGTTTTTGGAGATCGAAAAACGTCTCAGTGACCCCGAGAGCGTTCACGACCGCCTTGCTTATCAGAAAATTGTGCGGGAGCACGCCGAACTGAACAAGATCGTAGGCGCCTATCGCCTCTACCGGCAAACGGTTAAAGAATTGGCGGACAGCAACGAGCTGCTGCGTGACGGGGAGCCGGGCATAAAAGAGCTTGCCCGCGACGAGATCCACGCGCTCATGACCGCCAAGGAGGAGTTGGAGGCGGAGCTGAAGAAGCTCCTGATGCCTAAAGACCCCAACGATGAAAAGAACGTCCTGATTGAAATCCGGGCGGGTACCGGCGGCGAGGAGGCCGGTCTGTTTGCCGGCGACCTCTATAAAATGTACTCCCGCTACGCGGAGAACAAAGGCTGGCGGATCGAGGTGATGACCCACCACGCCTCCGGCGCCGGCGGGCTGAAGGAGGTCATTGCCATGATCCAGGGCCATGGGGCCTTCAGCCGCCTTAAATTTGAAAGTGGGACGCACCGGGTCCAGCGCGTGCCCACCACCGAGACCCAGGGGCGGATTCACACCTCGGCGGTTACCGTTGCGGTTTTGCCCGAAGCCGAGGAGGTCGAGGTTCAGATCGACCCCGGCGACCTCAAGGTGGATGTCTACCGCTCCACCGGCCCGGGCGGTCAATCGGTCAACACCACCGATTCGGCGGTCCGCATCACCCACCTGCCAACGGGCCTGGTGGTCACTTGCCAGGATGAAAAATCCCAGCTGAAAAATAAAAACAAGGCCATGAAGGTGCTGCGGGCGCGTCTTTACGACCAGATGATCCGCGAGCAGAATGAAAAACGCTCGGAAACCCGCAAAAGCCAGATCGGATCGGGAGACCGCAGCGAACGGATTCGGACCTACAATTTTCCCCAGGGGCGGGTGACCGACCATCGAATCGGGCTGACCCTCTACAGGCTCGAGAGCATCCTGCAGGGGGAAATCGATGAGATCATAGATGAGCTGGTCACCTTCTACCAGGCCCAGGCGCTTAAGAATGCAGACACCGGTCACCCCCCTACCATCAAATGGGCAACCGCCCCGGGAAACTAGCTGGACGATACTGAAACTGCTTGCATGGACCACGTCTTTTTTCAGATCCCACGGAATCCAATCCCCCCGCGCTGATGCCGAAATTCTGCTGGCCCATACCCTTGCAAGCGAGCGGATCGCACTATACACCCATCATGACCAGCCGCTGAACCCGGATGAGCTTCGCCGCTTCAAAACAGCTATAAAACGCCGTGCCGCGCGCGAGCCGGTGGCCTATATTGTCGGCCAGAAGGGGTTCTGGTCCCTTGAGCTTGCGGTCACCCCGGCGGTTCTGATTCCCCGGCCTGAAACCGAATGCCTGGTTGAAAAGGCCCTTCAATTTTTACCGTGCGACGCCGCGGCAAGTCCCCTTCGGGTTCTCGAGTTGGGGACCGGCTCCGGCGCCATCGTCCTGGCGCTGGCCAAAGAGCGGCCCACTCACCGGTTCTATGCCCTCGACCGATCGGTGGCGGCGCTGACAGTCGCCCGGCGCAATGCGCGCCGCGCCAGCCTTGCCGACCGTGTCTGTTTCTGGGTTGCGGACTGGGTTGATGCCTTGCGGCCTGGCGCGCCGCTGTTCGATCTGATCGTCTCCAATCCCCCCTACATTCGTGCCGGAGATATCCCGGGGCTGCAACCCGAAATTGGTCGCTTCGAACCGCGGCAGGCGCTGGATGGCGGGCCGGACGGCCTTCAGGACCTGCGCCGGATCATCCGCCAGGCCCCTGCTTTCCTGACCCCGGGCGGGCGGCTTTTACTGGAAATCGGCTGGGATCAGGCGAAGGCCCTGGGAGCGGTTGCGGCCGACTGCGGGCTGTATGAGGAATCAACCGTTTTCCAGGACTACAGCGGGCTGGATCGGGTGCTGCAGTTGAGAAAAAATAGATTGCGGTCTGCTTCTTAATTTGTTAGTAAGAAAAGATTTTTTAATACGCACGCCGGTGGACTCTTTTTCGGGTGCTTTCTACCGGTTCGGTGAAAGCCGAAATCGAGGTGGATGCCGGCGGTGGACCCAACCCAACGGACAAGGAGAAAGAACATGGCGTATGTTACAATGAAGGAATTGCTGGAGGCCGGCGTGCATTTTGGTCATCAGACCAAACGCTGGAACCCGAAGATGAAACCCTATATCTTCGGGGCCCGCAACGGGATCTACATTATCGACCTGCAAAAAACGGTTCGGATGTTCAAGAATGCCTACGACTTTGTGGTCGACACGGTTGCCAAGGGCAAGTCCGTGCTTTTTGTCGGAACCAAGAAACAGGCCCGCGACGCCATCTATGAAGAGGCCAACCGCTGTGAAATGTACTACGTCCACAACCGCTGGCTGGGCGGCATGATGACCAATTTTCAGACCATCAAGCAGAGCATCGACCGGTTGAACTACCTTAACAATATCGAAAACGACGGCACCATCAATCTGTTTCCCAAAAAGGAACGGTTGAAGCTTGGCAAGGAAAGGGCCAAGTTGGACAGCAACCTGGGCGGCATCCGGTTGATGAAATCGCTTCCGGGGGCATTGTTTGTGGTCGATCCCAAAAACGAGGCGATCGCGATCAAGGAAGGGCGCCGTTTGGGCATCCCGATCGTTGCCATCGTCGACACCAACTGCAACCCCGATGACATTGACTACCTCATTCCCGGCAACGATGACGCCATTCGTGCCATCCGCCTGATTTCCTCCCGGATTGCGGATGCCTGTGAGCAGGGCCGCAAACGGTATGAAGAAAAACAGCAGGCCGAAACCGACAAGGGGGTTGTGGAAGAAGCCGCTCCGCTTGCGGGCGTGGGGCTGCAGCCGGGTGAGCGCAAGATCATTGCCGATGGTTCGGAGGGGCCGGTTGTTGAAGTCATTCGTAAAACCACCGGCCCAGCCGCCGGCGGAGCGGCGCCCGAGGGTGGCGCGACCGGCGAAACCAGCGAAAAAGAATAGATGAGGAGAGAGCGACAATGGCAGCCATAAGTGCGCAAACGGTAAAAGAACTCCGTGAAAAAACCGGGGTTGGCATGATGGATTGCAAGAAAGCCCTCGCCGAAAGCGATGGCGACATGGAAAAAGCCGTTGAATTTCTGAGAAAAAAGGGGCTGGCCACCGCTCAAAAACGGGCCGGCCGGGCAACTTCCGAAGGAATTGTCCAGTCCTACATTCATATGGGCGGCAAAATCGGTGTTCTCGTGGAGGTCAACTGCGAGTCTGACTTCGTGGCGAAGAATGAAGATTTTCAGGGATTTGCCAAAAACATCGCCATGCATATCGCCGCCGCCAACCCGGTGGGTATCGCCCCGGAAGATGTGCCTGCGGCGGTCGTCGAAAAGGAGATGGAAATCTACCGCGGCCAGGCCCAGGAAATGGGCAAACCGGAAAAGATGCTCGACAAGATCGCCGAAGGCAAAATGGCCAAGTTTTTCAAGGACAACTGCCTGCTGAATCAGCCCTACGTGCGCGATCCGAACCTCACCATCACAGATCTGCTCAATGAAACCATCGCCAAAATCGGTGAGAATATTTCCATCCGGCGTTTTGCACGTTTCCAGATAGGAGAATGACCCCTTTGGTGCACCCACAATACCGAAGAGTCCTTTTGAAACTCAGCGGCGAAGCCCTGATGGGTGATCAGGGCTTCGGCATCAGTCCGGATATGCTGAAATATGTGGCCGAGGAAATCCAGTCGGTTTACGACTTGGGGGTTGAACTGGCCATCGTGGTGGGCGGCGGCAATATTTTTCGAGGTGTTGCCGCCAGCTCCTTTGACATGGACCGGGCCTCCGCTGATCACATGGGAATGTTGGCGACCGTCATCAACAGCTTGGCGCTGCAGGATGCGCTGGACAAGCGCGGGGTGCAGACCCGGGTGCAAACGGCCATTTCGATGCATGAGGTCGCCGAGCCTTATATTCTCCGCAGGGCCGTGCGTCACCTCGAAAAAGGCCGGGTGGTGATTTTTGCCGCAGGCACCGGCAACCCCTACTTTACGACTGATACCGCGGCCGTCTTGCGCGCCCAGGAAATTCACGCCGAGGTCCTTTTCAAGGCCACTAAAGTGGACGGGATTTATGATGCGGATCCCGAAAAGAACAAGGATGCCCGGTTTATCCCGGCGATTTCCTACATGCAGATCCTTGAAAAACAGCTGAACGTCATGGACATGACCGCCATTTCCCTGGCCATGGACAATCACCTGCCGCTGGTGGTCTTCAACCTCAAGACCAGGGGCAGTGTCAAGCGCGCCGTTTGTGGGGAAAAAATTGGCACCCGGATTGAAAACTGACTTCATTTCTCGGCAGAAAAAAGGCGGGCGGATTAGAAAATCCGCAAACGCCTTCTGGTTTTTGCGCCGCATTGGGGAGACACCGCGGGAAACAATGCCACAAGATTGTGCCGCTGTCGGGTTCCTCTGCAAGCCCCAGCGACCGCTACCGGTCAGGATGTGCGAGACAGGGACCCTAACACGGTAGACGGACTTAAAGACCAAGTCTCCAACGGCTGCAGCCTTTTTTATGAAAGTTTTAGTCCAAGGGGGGTTAAGATGATCGCCGCAACTTATCAGGAAACCCGTGAACGCATGGCCAAAACCGTTGCCGCCTTGAAAAGTGAATTCAAGAAGGTCCGCACCGGCCGCGCCTCATTGGCCTTGCTTGACGGCATCCGGGTGGATTACTACGGCACGCCGACACCGCTCAACCAGATGGCCTCCCTGTCGGTTCCCGAAAGCCGACTGATCACGATTCAGCCTTGGGACGTGTCTGCAATCAAGGAAATTGAAAAGTCTCTATTGAAATCGGACTTGGGGCTGACCCCCTCAAACGACGGCAAGTTGATCCGCATTGCGATCCCCCCCCTGACGGAGGAGCGGCGCAAGGAACTGGTAAAGATCGTTCACAAGATGAGCGAGGAGCACAAGGTCGCCATTCGCAACATCCGCCGCGACGCCAACGAGCTCCTGAAAGGGTTTAAAAAGGACGGGGATATATCGGAAGACGAGGCTTTCAAGGCGCAGGATCAGGTTCAGAAGATCACCGACGATCAAATCAAGCTGATCGACGAGGTCTTTCAGGAAAAAGAAAAGGAAATTCTTGAATTCTAACCCGCCGTCAGCCGATTTAGGCGGTTTGGACCCTGCCAGACTTCCGACCCACATCGCCATCATCATGGATGGTAACGGCCGGTGGGCCAAGCGGCGCTTGCTCAACCGGGTCAAGGGACATGAAAAGGGTGCCGATACCGTCCGAACCGTGGTTCGCACCTGCCGTGAAATCGGCATTCAGTTCCTGACCCTTTATGCCTTTTCAACCGAAAACTGGCAGCGCCCCAAAGCCGAGGTGAGTGCGCTGATGGCGCTGCTGAAAAAATTCATTGGCTCGGAAAAAAACGAATTGCAGCAGCAGAACATCCGCCTCAACGTCCTGGGCGAGATGGCCAGCCTGCCAGGGGATCTCCAAACGGCCCTGAGCGATATTATTTCCCTGACGCGCAACAATGCCGCGATGACCGTCAATCTGGCGCTCAGCTACGGCGGGCGGTCGGAAATCGTCAAAATGGTCCGGGAAATCGCGCTGGAAGTCCAGGCCGGCCGGCTGGCGCCGGAAGCCATCGATGCTGGGCTGGTTGCCTGTCATCTGTATACCGGAACCATGCCGGATCCGGACCTGCTGATCCGAACCAGTGGTGAGATGCGGATCAGCAATTTTCTCTTGTGGCAAATCGCGTATGCCGAAATTTTTGTCACCCCAACCTTATGGCCGGACTTCGAACGGGAGGAGTTTCTCGCTATTTTGCGCCATTACCAAGCGCGTGAACGGCGGTTTGGAAAAATCCCGGAAGTCCCGCCGCCCCAGTAAGCATGCATCTTAAGCGCTGGATAACCGGGGTGCTGGCCCTGCCGCTCCTGATCCTGATCATCGCCCGGGGGGGGGCCGCACTTTTTGGGGGGTGCATCGCCCTGGTTGCAGGGGTGGCGCTGTGGGAATATTACCGGATCGTCTACCACCCGCAACGTCATTCGGTGCCCCCAATTGTGCCGCTTTTGGGCTATCTGATCGGGATCGGTATCATCGGCGCCGCCCATGCTGGTCAACCGGCCGCCATTACCGCCACCCTGACGGCCAATCTGATTTTGGCGGGCATTGTTGCTCTGATCTATTTCAAAACCGTTCCCACGATTCCCGAAATCCTCTTCAAACAACTGGCCGGCAGCCTTTACATCCCCCTTTTGCTGGCCTATCTTGTGATGCTGCGCGCCGGCGACCACGGTGTCGCCTGGATTTTTTTTGTCATCAGTGTTGTTTTTGCAGGAGACATCGGCGCCTTTTATGCCGGCACCTACCTGGGGCGAAACAAGCTGTGCCCTTCGGTGAGCCCCAAAAAAACCATCGAGGGCGCGCTGGGCGGTCTTATCGCCAACCTGCTGGTGGGCAGCCTGTTTTTCCTCTTTGTGCTGCCCCCGCTGCCGTGGGGTTTCGGGTTTGCGGCGCTGGTGGCGATGGGTGTTGTCGGCCAGGCCGGGGATCTTTTTGAATCTGTTCTCAAACGGGCTGCCGGCGTCAAGGATTCAGGTGGAATTTTACCAGGGCACGGCGGCATCTTAGACCGGATCGACGCCCTCCTTTTTGCCGCGCCGCTGGCATACGCTTTCAAGGCGGCTTGCGTCTGAGCGCCTTGCCTTTGTTCCGCAGTCTTTCCGTGGACTTCTTCACAGTCACAGTCCTCCGGACGGAGTCGGCATTTTTCCGATAGCGCCCCATCGGGTTTTTGTATGCCATGAAAAATCTTGCCATCCTGGGTTCAACCGGCTCTATCGGGCGAACCACCCTCAATCTTGTCGCGGCTTTCCCGGATAAGCTGTGTGCCAAGGTCCTCACCGCCAAGGCCAACCTGCGGCTTCTGCTGCGGCAGATCGATATCTTCAGGCCTGAACTGGTGGCGGTTTTCGATCAGGCATCCGCCGAGAGCTTGCAAAAGCAGCTGCTCGCCGGCACTCGGGTCAAGATTCTTTTCGGTGAGGAAGGCTACTGCGCAGCGGCTGCCTGGGCAGCCGTGGATCAGGTCGTTACGGCCATGGTGGGCGCTGCCGGGCTTGCGCCGACGCTTGCGGCGATTGCTGCCGGCAAGGACATCGCCCTTGCCAACAAAGAGACCCTGGTGATGGCCGGGCAATTGGTGATGGCCCAGGCGGCAGCCAAAGGGGTGTCGATTTTCCCGGTCGACAGTGAACACAGCGCCATTTTTCAGTGCCTTGCGGGGCAGCGGCGGCAGGACCTGCAAAAAATCTATCTGACGGCCTCCGGTGGCCCCTTTCGAGGAAGGCCCCGCGACGAGCTCGCGGGGGTGCGGCCCAAGGATGCCCTGGCGCATCCCACGTGGCAGATGGGCGCCAAAATTACCATCGATTCCGCGACCCTGATGAACAAAGGGCTGGAGGTAATCGAGGCCAAATGGCTTTTTGGCTTGGCCCCCGCGGAAATCGAGGTCGTGGTGCATCCCCAAAGCATCATCCACTCCATGGTGGCCTACCGGGACGGGTCGATTCTGGCGCAGTTGGGCGTACCGCACATGAAAGGCGCGATCGCCTACGCCCTTTCCTGTCCTGAACGCTGGCCGTTGCAGCAGCCGCTTCCGGACTTTGCCGCCACGGCCGGGCTGACCTTCGAAAAACCCGATCTGGCGGCCTTTCCCTGCCTGGCCCTGGCCTTTAGCGCCTGTCAAGCGGGCGGCACGCACCCGGCGGTGCTCAATGCCGCCAACGAGGTGGCCGTCGAGGCTTTTCTGGCCGAGCAGATCGGTTTTTTGGATATCCCGGTTTTAGTTGAACACGCGCTTGCGGCCCACACTGGCATCAGCCGGCCGCAGCTGGCCGATATCCTCAGCGCTGACCGCTGGGCGCGGGGGGAGACCCGGCGCAAGATGGCCGCCGGGGCGTGACGGTCGCAAGGCGCCGTTGCCGGACCGGGGGCCAGAGCCGAGGTCGAATTTTTGATGAAAACGTTAACCTTCTGGAGTGCGGGTAGCCCCGCTAGAGCATAACCGGCATGAGCACGAACCTGGTCGCATTTATCGTCGTTCTTGGCGTTTTGATTTTTTTCCACGAACTCGGGCATTTTTTGGTCGCCAGATTCTTTGGGGTCGGTGTGGAGCGTTTCTCGCTGGGGTTCGGGCCCCGGATTTTCGGAAAAAAGGTCGGAATAACCGATTACCGTATTTCCGCCATCCCCCTCGGCGGCTATGTCAAGATGGTCGGAGAGGAGCCCGATACGGAGATCGACCCGGCCGACATCCCCATCTCGTTTACCCACAAGCATGTCTTTAAGCGGATTTTAATCGTTGCCGCCGGCCCGTTTTTCAACCTGCTGCTGGCGGCCGTCATATTCTACGGTGTTTTTCAGATCTCCGGGCTGATGATCCTGAAGCCGGTGGTCGGCGCCGTCGAGGCGGACACGCCCGCGGCCCTGGCCGGGTTGGCTGAGAACGACCGGATCGACGCCATCGGCGGCACCCCCATCGGCAGCTGGGAGGAAATGGCCGCCGCCATTTCCAAAAGCGAAGGCAACCCGCTGGTTCTGACGGTTGCGCGCGGCGACAGCCTGCGGGAGGTCGTGATAACCCCGGTGCTCAAGCCGGCCGAGACTATCTTCGGGGAGCCGATTGACCGCTTTGTGATCGGCATCTCAGCTGCCGGTGATTTCGAGACGCAACGGCTCAACCCGTTCCAGGCCCTCTACGAAAGTGTTCATCGGACCTATTATTTCACCAAGCTGACCGTGGTCAGCGTGGTGAAATTAATTCAGGGGACGGTCTCCACCAAAACCCTGGGGGGGCCGATCATGATCGCCGAAATGGCCGGCCAGCAGGCCAAGGAAGGGGCTTGGAACCTGGTGACCTTTATCGCGCTGCTGAGCATCAACCTGGCCATTTTGAACATCCTGCCGATTCCGGTGCTGGATGGGGGCCATCTGCTTTTTTTTGCGATCGAAGCCGTCACCGGCCGACCGGTCAACACCAAGGCGCGCGAGGTCGCCCAGCAGGCGGGGATATTCCTGCTCCTGCTGCTGATGATTTTGGTGTTCTACAATGATATCACCCGGATTTTTTTCCGGTAGGACGCTGCAGGACCGGCCGCGTTTAGCGGCCCACGACGACGGCTGCCGGCTGCACGGCCATGTGCCTTGACCCTCAATCCTGTTGCGGCCGGGATTCAAATCAGGGAAAGCGAAGATGCCCTATCGACTCGAAATTGCCTTGAAGCCGGAGATGGTCGATGCCGAAGGGGAGGGGATTCGCCGAAAAGCCAGCGATTATTTCGGTATTGCCATCGCACAGGTTCGAACGGTGCAAATCCTGACCATCGACGCCGCGCTTTCGGCCGACCAGCTGGGCGCCGTCCAGACCGAAATCTTTACCAACCCGGTCACGCAGACCAGCGCGTATGACCCGCTGCCGATCCCCTTCGACTGGTGTATCTGGGTGGGCTATCGCCCCGGCGTGCGCGACAACCCCGGCAGCACGGCCGTCGAAGCGATCGAGGACCTTCTGAAAATCAGGTTCGCCCGGAACGAGGCCGTCTTTACCTCCAAACGCTACTGCCTCGAAGCCGCAGGGCTTCAATCAAGTCATCGCGGAATGCCCGGCCAACGACTGGACGGCCTATGTTTCCGTGACAGACCAGGCCGGGTACCCTTATATTGGACTCGAACAAAACGAATTCTCCATAAATGTGGACGGTGACATTCCGATCGACGGATTTATAGCACCGCCAACCCAGCCATCACCGATTGCGGTTGTGGCGGTTCTGGATTACAGCGGGAGCATAACTGACTACCCGGAGATCGTGAGCGACATGGAAGAGGGGCTGATCGACTTTATTAACCAAATGGGGCCCGACGATGAA
>JAWOJK010000059.1:0-12954 GCA_046481705.1 Desulfobacterales bacterium
GCCTCGTTGCCCTGGACAAATTTTACGGTCTCGCTCATAGGGATGCCTTAGGTTTCCTCGGTTTCGATTTCAATCGCGAAGTCCGGACAGCGCAGTTCGCACAGCCGGCAGCAGATGCAGTCTTCGGGGCGGGCGGCCACCACCTTTTCGCTTGCGTCCAGTTCCAACACGTTCTTGGGGCAGAACTGCACACAGATGCCGCACCCTTTGCACCACTCGCGGTTGATCAGATGCTGCTTGAGTTTGGGTTTAGCCATGAACACATCCTTTTTTCTGACGGGCTTCGATCCACGGCGGGTCTTTAACCCGAATTAACGCCTCAAGACTTGCCCATCCATTTATTCTCGAACACCCCTTCTCGCACGTGAGCCGGATGGCGGAGGGCAGCACCGCAAGCCGTCCCCCCCATCCCCGCACCGGCGGCTTCCGGGCGTCTCTGCCATTGGGCCACGCTTAAACGCTTTGGGGTGCGATGTCAACCGATTGATCACAGGCATCTTGGCGAAAAAAGGTTTCTATGGTTTCTTAAGGAAGTAATCGCTAATCCCAGCAGATATGGGGATTTTCGAAGACCACAGCCGTACCTCAACCGCTTGTAGCGGCCGGCGATTTATGTCCCATCGTCCCGGGCCGAGCATCGCAGCAGCCGGCGATAATGGCCCTGTGGCTGTTTGAGCGCAAGCGAGTTCCACAGGGCCCGCCGGCTGCGAGAAGCGCAGGGCAGCCCGAAGGGCCCCGGGACGCGGGCGGTTTCTTTTGGTTCGTTTTCTTTTCCGCAAAAGAAAATGAACACAGGTGAATCGAAGTTGCCGACTTCCGGCCTAGCCCCGCCGTCCCCATCAAAGTTCCTTTCTGACAAACACCGCACCGGTTTAGATGAAGCGTCGCATCAGGTCATCGATCAGGCCATCCACATTTTCGGGGGTAATGCCGAACTCCCGGCAGGTCTGAACGACCCGCGCCCGCCGGCGGGGCTGCTGGAGGTCCGCCAGGCGCCCGAAAAGCCCCAGGCGGCGCCCCACCTGATAGAGCATCTGCTCCTCGGCCGGCATCGCCAGGAAAGTTTTCAAGACCCCGGTCATGCGGGCCTTGTCCTCGGGCAGCTGCCCGCGCACCTCTTCAAACAGATTCAAGACGTGATCGCTGCGGACGGCGCTGGTGATGCCGTCCAGGCTCTCGATCAACAGCAGAATTTCGCGCGCCATCATCAGGTCGGTGCACTTTTGGAATCTGCCGCTGACATAGGCCTCGTGGAGTTCAAGCCCGCTGGGGATCGCCAGCGTCCGCAGGCGGATATAGTCCGGGTTGATGCGGTTGAGGGCATCGGCCGTATCCCGGGCGTGCACCTCGGAAAGCGCCTGGCCGCCCAGCCCGGGCATGACGTATTCGGAAAGCGAGATCCCGGCCCTTTTCACCTTGCGGCCGGCTGTGATATGCGTTTCACGGTCAACCCCCTTGCGCATCAGCTTCAGCACCGCGTCCGCGCCGGACTCGAGGCCGATGTGAATCCGGTTGAGCCCGGCCGCGCGGATCTCGGCCAGGTCGGCGTCGCTGATGCGCGCAATGGTGTGGGAGCGGGCGTAGGAGGTGATCCGCTCGACCCAGGGAAACCGGCTGCGCAGGTGGA
Organism: Desulfobacterales bacterium; assembly: GCA_046481705.1. Lineage (GTDB taxonomy): Bacteria > Desulfobacterota > Desulfobacteria > Desulfobacterales > JAABRJ01 > JAABRJ01. The sequence continues at coordinate 1,628 of JAWOJK010000059.1, forward strand.
CGAGAATGCGTATCAGGTCGGCGGGCTTGATGATCAGGCTGTTGGCGTCCTGAAGAAAAATCGATTGCATGCCGCCGGCATGCCAGTGCAGCGCCGCCTGAAAAGCCGGCAGGTCGCCCGGACCCGGCGGTGCCGCCGACGCCTTGAGCTGGCTTGGCGGAAGGCGGCCGGATGCCGCCTCACGATCCTGCAGGCGCCGAACATTCTCCGCCACCGCGTCGATATCCCGCAGAACATGCGCCACCGGGCGCACCGAAAATCGGGTCCCCTTGTAGACTGGGCAGAAGGTGCAGCGGTTCCAGGGACAGTTGCGGGTGATCCGGATCAGCAGACTGCCGGCTTCGCTGGGCGGCCGAATCGGTCCCTGTTCGAACCCGGCATAGACGTCATTTTCTTTCATATCTGTCAACTTCTATCCAAAAGGTTTTGGGAAATGTGATATATGCGTCATTTCCCTTTTTTCTCTGCGCTCTCTGCGCCTCGAGCGCAGCGGGCGGTGAAAAATATCACGGCTTCCGCCCCCTTTGACATCCCCGCCGCTTTAACCTATATCATGACGGTTCCGCAAAAAGCCCAATTTCTGCGTTGCGCTGCATCTCGAAGTCGCTGCGGCGTAAAGTAGTACGCCTCACCCCGCGAGATTTACGCGCCGTAACTTGAACTTTTTTCGAAACCGTCTTGTTTTTTGACCGGTTCATCAATTTTGGGCGTTTTCGGTTGCATGACCTGCAGCCGGTCATGTCAAGCGGCCCGCCAACTGCAGCATCAAGCGCTCCAACACCAGGCGGGCATTGAGGTTGGCCTCGATGTGACTTCGGGCGCTTCCAACCGCCTGGATGCGCTGCAGCAGCGCTTCATCCGTCATCCGACCGGAAGCCCTGCCGAGCAACGCCGCCCGGTCCTGGTTGATCAATCGGGCCGGTGCGTGCCGGAAGACCAGCAGGTCACGCAGCCACGCAACGATCAGATCGAGCGCCTCAGGGATCCAGGCTTTGTGTCCGGCCAACTTTTCGGCCACCGCCAGCAGGACGTCCAGCGGCCGGCTGGAAAGCGTCTCCGGGCGATCGAGCCCAATGGCCGCAATCAGCCAGTCGCGACGGGCGATCCAATCGGCCTGACTGAAGCGCAGCGCGCGCGTCAGGCTGCCGCCGGACATGGCGGCGGCGATCTCGGCGGCGCCCGGGGCGACCCCGTGGCGCTCGGTCAGCAGGGTCTGCAGACAACGCCGGACAATCGGGCCGAAGCGCAGGTGCTGGCAGCGCGAGACGATGGTCGGCAGCAGGTCGGCCGTCTGGGTTGCCAGCAGAATCAACACGGTCCGATCCGGCGGCTCCTCCAGGACCTTCAGCAGGGCATTGCCGGCCTCGGGGTTCATGGCCCGCGCATCCTTGATAATCACCACCCGCGTACGGGCCGCATACGGCTTCATTGCCAGGCTGGCGCAGAGCTGCCGCACCTGCGCCACCCGGATCAGTGGCCCCTCGGGAGCAACTGTGAGCAGATCGGGATGCTGGCCCGCCTGCAGGTTCCGGCAGGCGCGGCACTCCCCGCAGGGCCCCGCCCCGGCCGCGCGTGCGGCCGGGGCGCCGCAGTTGAGCGCCATTGCCAACAGCAGCGCCGCCTGGGCCTTGCCCACCCCTTCGATTCCGCAGAAGAGCAACGCGTGGGGCACCGCCCCCCTGCAGAGCAGGGTTTTCAACCGCGCAACCGGCCGCTCCTGTCCTATAAGGGCATCAAATCCAGGCAAAACAAATCAACCGATCGTGTCGACGCGCTCTTTCAACTCTTTGCCGCATTTGAAAAAGGGCAGCTTTTTGGGGCTTATCACGACCTTCTCGCCGGTCTTGGGGTTGCGGCCGGTGTAGCTTTTGTATTCTTTGACAAAGAAGCTGCACAGGCCGCGGATTTCGACACGCTCTCCGCGGGCCATGGCATCGGCCATGCTGTCGAAAAACAGCTGCACCACCTTGGCCGCCTCGGCCTTGGAAATATTGGCGGTGTCTTTCAAGGCGGATATGAGTTCCAGCTTGTTCATAGAACCTCCTCACCGGATTTTGCCCGCTGGCAGGTGATATGCCCCTAAATAAAAAAAAATTATTAAAATGTCAAGCAGTTATGTCAGTATTTGTGGAATTTTCTCCACATCCTCCACGGCGACCTCCACCCCGGCAAACTGTCCGAGGGCGTCCACATTGACCACAACCCGCCCTTTGCCCCGGTAACTGACAAAAACCCCGCTGAGACCCAGCAGCGGACCATTGGTCACCACCACCCGATCACCGCGCCGCAGCCGGTTGCCGGTGGTGATCGAAAGGTCGCTCGACACCATGATCTGCAGCGACTGGATGGTTTCGGTCGCAACCGGCACGGGCCCGTCATGGGTCCCGATGAGGCGCACCGCCCCGATGGTCTTCAGGATTTCGAGGTGTTCGGTGGGGTCCAGGTTGGTACGGACAAAGATATATCCGGGAAAAAGCGGCACCCGGATCATGAGCTTACGGTCCCGGCGCTTGCTGGCAACGGTGATCCGGGGCAGAAAAACCTCGACGGATTTTTTAAGCAGACCGTCGTTGACCACATTTTCAAAGCGGCTCCTGGTGTGCAATACATACCAGCCGCGAACCAGCTGCGATGATGGCATATCGTGTTTCCTGTGGGTTGTGTCGATCGGTGGGCTGCGGGCTACCGTTTTACCGCAGCACGGCCCGAGGGCCGGACCCCCACCCAAAGAGCGGATGCCGCAGGCGTTCAGCGGGCATGGGCGCATACAAAAAGGCCCAGAGCAGCGAACGGCGCTGGGCAGCAGTCTTTGGCGCGCGCTTAATTCCAGTCCAGGGGGCTTGCGATGGACCGCCCCAGTTTCATTTCACCCAGGGTCCCCAAACCGCGCAGACTGACCATGAAGGCGATCTCGCGATCCTCGTCCTTGCGCAGATACCCAAGGCCGACGGACCAGCACTGGGCAAAATAGGCGAGGCCGAAACCGGCCCGCTGAACCAGCTCGTCTTCGAGGTTGTATTCATATTCGCCATAGGCCCACAGCCAGTCGGCCAGCCGGATGCCCGTATCGGCGTAAAAGGTATGGCTTTGGTCCGTTCTGGTCACGGTCCCCGTGTCCAGGTCGCGGAGGCGCGACCCCCGGGTGAAGCGATGCTCGAGAAACAGGTGGTCGCCCCGCAGATCCGTGACGCGGGCGGCGATGTTGCGGCTGACAAAGGTGTCCTCGTAAACGGACCACTCGGCATCGGCAAAAAGGGAGAGATGACGCCCCGGCACCAGTTCCAATTCACCTAAAAGCGGCGTAAACGGCTCTTTTTTCAGGGTTTCCTGATTTCGCAATTTTTGGGGATCATTTTCATTGGCCTCCGTGATATCGTAGCTCTGTTCGAGCTTGAGGCGCAAAAACTCGCGATAGTCGACATCCGGCAGGCGCTCGCCGCCGGAAGACGCTGCGGCCTCGGCGCGCGGCGCTTTGAGGTGGCGCGAGGTCAGGGTGTTGGTCAGTGAATAGGTCACCTGGTTTTTTTTCAGGATCGAGTCGATGCGGTCAAAATCAGGGAACCTGTCGCTGTCTTTGTCGGGAATGAAGTCATAGACCACCTGAGGGCGAAGCGTGTGCCGAATGCGGTCGACCCCGCCCAGGCCGGTCTTGTAGGTCTTGAAGATATCCGTCGAGAGGTCCAGCTGCAGATCGTAGAGCTCCCGGCTCAAGGTGCGATCGCGGTCGCTGCTGCCATCCGCGAACTGGTCGATGTACCATACGGTTTGGCGCAGGCCGACGGAGGGATTCACGGCCAGGTAGTTCTGCCAGCGAAAGGGCCAGTAGACCCGCGGGTGGGCATCCACCCGCTGGTTGCGCTCCGCGTCCTCGGTATAGTTGTGAAAATAACTGGAGGCGAAGCCGAAATACAGCGGGGAACCCGGCAGCGGCTGCCGCATGCCGTTGAAGCCGATGGCCGGCAGCGTGCTCTCGGCGGTGTTCTCTTTGTCCTGGCGACGGGCGATGACATCGTCCTCCCAGTTCGCCAGGGCGTTGAAACTGTAGCGCGACCAGACCCGGTTGATGTTGAGGCTGTTGGACCGGATGGCGTCATCTTTGTCGTCCAGATCGCGCCCGAAAAAGCTTTCGAACATCCGGTCGCTCTGGTTGTAGCCGGCATAGCCGTCTTCGAACTCCTTCAAATAGTCCTGGTCGCTGACGAAGTCGAGATCCAGCCTGGCGAAAAAGTCTCGCGGCAGCGCCTGGTCAGCCTTCATGCGAAACCAGTAGCGGTCGGTATTGGGGCGTAAATAATTGTCGTCGGTGAAGCCGAAATCCGAACTCGAACTGCCGCTGCCGTCATCCACCTCGCGATCTTCCAGGTAGTCGAACAATACCACGCCCTTGGAGTTTTCACCCAGCATGTAGCGGTATTCCGCCCCGGTCTTGACCCCCCGGTCGGCCATATAATCGGCGTAAAAGGTGGCATCGCTGCTGTCATTGATCGCCCAGAAAAAGGGCTGCACGTACTGCAGCCCCCTGCGGTCGGAAACAGCCGCCTCGGGGGTCAGCAGCCCGCTCTGGCGCTTTTCCTTGACCGGAAAAACCATGAACGGGCTGTAGAGCACCGGCACGTTGCGCACCCACAGGACGGGGTGCGTGACAAAGCCGTAGCCTTCAAGGGCGACCCTGAGGTTGCGGCCGGTGATCTTCCAGGCCGGCGGGTCACCGTCGCAGCTCGTGAGGCTTGCCCTGGCGACCTTGAACTCCCGTGGGCCGACTTTCTGGATGGTCTCACCCTTGATAAAAAAATGTTTTTCCTCGACGAACAGGCCGCCCCCGTAAACCGTGCCGGTCTCGGAACGCAGGTCCAGCTCCATGCTGCTGCCGCTGAGGACGTCCTGGCCCACGGTCATGATGACGTTGCCGGAAGCCACGGCCAGCATGTTGCGGTAATCGAAGCGGGCAAAATCGGCCTTCAAGCGGCGGTCCAGTTTGGTGATATCGACATTGCCGCGGGCGATATAGACCTGCAGCCGATCGTCATAGCTGATCTCATCGGCCGTAATGTGCCAGGGCTGGTCGGGGTCATCGGTCAACGCCGGCCGGGCCGCGGCCCGGCCACACGTCAAACCCACCATCAGCACAACCGCCAGAAGCGCCCACAGGGAAACCGACCGCCGCAAAAAAAACGGGCCCGCGGCCCCGGATCCTTTCCGGGGGCTGCGGTCCGCTGTTCTTTGACCCGAACTGGTGATTGCACTCATCTGAATCCAGTTGATGGTCCGGCATACCTCCTGGCAGCAGCCCGCCGCGAGGATTTTCGCCATTCCACGGGGGAGAAGATAACCTGTTGAACCCGAATGGAATTTGAAGTATAATTTCAGATTGATTGAAAAATCAAGATGTAGTTGCAAAATGAGCTGTTGGCGGCCAGGCTGCCGGCGCCCATAGACCCTTTGAAGAAGACGCCAACCGGGAAAAGAGATGAACATCTTGTTGACCAACGATGACGGCATCCAGGCCGAGGGTCTGCGGGCCCTTTACCGGCGCTTGGCACGGGATTACCCGACGACGGTTGTGGCGCCGGAACGCGAGCGCAGCGCCGTCAGCCACAGCATCACCCTGCACAAGCCGCTGCGACTCAACCGCCACCACGGCGCAGACGGGGTGTGCGGCTACGCCGTCAGCGGCACCCCCGCGGACTGCGTCAAGCTGGGGGTTTTGGAGCTGCTCGAGCGCCGGCCGGACCTCGTGGTTTCCGGCATCAACCCGGGGGCCAACGTGGGGCTCAACCTCAACTACTCCGGGACGGTATCGGCCGCCAAGGAGGCCGCCCTGCTGGGCATCCCGGCCATCGCGGTTTCGGTCAACAGCCACGCGCCGCGGCACTATGACGAGGCCGCCGGTTTTATCGCCCGGCTGGCCGAGATGGTTTTTCAAAAGGGGCTTCCCGGCGGCACGTTTCTGAACGTCAATCTTCCCGACCTGCCGCTGAGCGCAATGGCCGGGGTGCGTATCAGCCGACAGGGCACCGGCGTTTTCAGCGACGCCTTCGAAAAACGCACCGATCCCCGCAACCGGGCCTATTTCTGGCAGGGCTGCGACCCGCAAACGGGCTATGACGACCCCGAGATTGACGGCGGCGCTCTGGATCACAACTTTATCGCCATCTGCCCGCTGAAATGCGACATGACGGCCTACGACCTGCTGGAGAATCTCAGGGCCTGGCCCCTGGCATTCGGCTGAGCGCGTCGCGGCGTGCGCCAACCCGTGGAAAGGTGCCAACATGAAGCGCCAGTTTATCGAAAAGCTCAAGGCCGGCGAAGCGGTGGATGACGTGTTCGTCCTGACCGAAAAAGCCCTCTACCAGAAAAGGGATGGCAAGCCCTACCTCAACGCAACCTTCTCGGATCGCAGTGGCAGCATCAAAGGCGTGCTCTGGGAGCGCGTCGAGGAAATTGCCCCGACGGTCGCCGCGGGGGATTTTGTCGCCGTCACGGGCAGCGTCGGGGAATACAAGGGCAGCCTGCAGCTGGTGGTCAAGTCGCTCCAGCCCCGCCCATCGGAGAGCGTCGCCCCCGCCGATTTTCTGCCAACCAGCCAGCGGGACCCGGACAAGATGTTCGAACGCCTGTCGCAGCTCACCCACAGCCTGGAGGCCCCCTGGCTCAAGGCCCTGGTGGCGGCTTTCTGGCAGGACGCTGACTTTGTGCGACGCTTCAAAACCGCCCCCGCGGCCAAAAACATGCACCATGCCTATATCGGGGGGCTTTTGGAGCACTCGCTGTCCATGGCACTGCTGGCCGAAAAGATCGCCCAGCATTACAGCGGCGTGGACCGCGACCTGCTGCTGGTGGGCGCCATCTTTCACGATATCGGCAAAATCCGGGAATTCGACTACCAGGTGGCCATCGACTATTCCGACGAGGGGCGGCTGCTCAGCCATATCGTGATCGGCCTGGAAATCGTCGCGGCCAAGATCCGCGAGGTGCCTGACTTTCCCGCCGAGCAGGCCAACCTGCTGAAGCACATGATCGTCAGCCACCACGGTGCCCGTGAGCTGGGCTCCCCCGAGCCGCCCAAAACCATCGAGGCCGTGCTGCTCAATTATATCGATGAGATGGACTCCAAGATCAACGGCATCCGCGATTTCATCAACAGCGACACCTCCCAGGCGACCTGGACGGCCTACCATCGGCTGCTGGGGCGCCATTTTTACACCGGCAAACACCCGCAGGAAAGCTGAATTGCGCCGGCCGCGAAGGCCGTGGACCGCCGTTTGCGCCCTGAAAACGCGGTCCAGCACCCAGGACCGGCCCGGTTGCAGCAACGGGAAGAGAAAAACAGCGCATGTTTATCACGCTTGAAGGCATCGAAGGCTCCGGCAAGACCACCCAGATGGCCCATATCGCCCGCTTTCTGGAGGGCCGCGGCCGAACCTGCTTGCAGACCCGGGAGCCCGGCGGCACCCGCATCGGGGAAAAACTGCGGGCGATCCTGCTGGACCCCGCCCACCGCCACCTGGCGCCGGGGGCCGAGCTGCTGCTCTACACCGCCGACCGCGTCCAGCATGTCCAGGAGATCGTCGCCCCGGCCCTCGAGGCCGGGCACACGGTGCTGTGTGATCGCTTTTTCGACGCCACCCTGGTCTACCAGGGCTATGCCCGCGGCCTGGATCGGCACCTGGTCCAGACCCTGCACAGCCTGCTTTTGAACGGGCTCAAACCCGACCTGACCCTGCTGCTGGACCTCGATCCGGAAGCCGGCCTGAGACGCGCCTGGCACCAGCTGGACAGCGGGTCGCGGGGCGCCGGCGAGTCGCGCTTCGAAAAGGAGGCCCTGGCCTTTCACCGCAGGGTGCGCGCCGGCTACCTGGATCTGGCCGCAGGCGAGCCCGAACGCTTCGCCGTTGTCGACGCCGCCGGCAGTGAGGCGGCCGTGAGGGAAACGATCTTCGAAATTCTGGCCGCACGCTTGAACCGCCTGCCCACCCCAGGCACCGCCGTTTCACGGTAGCCGCTGCGCCGTGAACAAGGACACGTTACCATGGCTTTTTCAATTCTCGACACCATCGGCAACACCCCGCTGGTGGAGATCAGGCACCTGAATCCCAACCCGCGGGTCAAGATCCTGGCCAAGTTGGAATACTTCAACCCCGGCGGTTCCATCAAGGACCGCGCGGCCCTGGCGATGATCACGGCGGGCGAAGAATCCGGCGAACTGACAGCGGACAAAACCATTCTCGAGGCCACCAGCGGCAATACCGGCATCGGCCTGGCGCTGGTCTGCTCGGTCAAGGGCTACCGCCTGCTGCTGGCCATGTCCGAGGCCGCCAGCGAAGAGCGCAAGAAGATCCTGCGGGCGCGGGGCGCAGAGATCCTGCTGACCCCGGGGCACCTGGGCACCGACGGCGCCATCGAGGAAGTCTACCGGCTGGCCCGGGAGAACCCGGGCGTCTACTACATGGCCGACCAATACAACACCGAGGCCAACTGGAAGGCCCACTACTACGGCACGGCGCCCGAAATCTGGCGGCAGACCGACGGCAAGGTCACCAAGGTGGTGGCCACCATGGGCACCACCGGCACCCTGATGGGCCTTTCGCGGCGCCTCAAGGAATACAACCCCGCCATCGAGATCGTCGGTGTCGAGCCCTACCTCGGCCACAAGCTCCAGGGGCTGAAGAACATGAAGGAGGCCTATTGTCCCGAAATCTACGAAAAAAGCAGGCTCGATAAAAAAGTCAACATCGACGACGAGGAGGCCTTCGAGATGACCCGCCGCCTGGCGCGCGAGGAGGGGATCTTTGTGGGGATGAGCAGCGGGGCGGCGATGGCCATTGCCGCCCGGGAAGCCGCCGCCATGCGCGATGGCCTGATCGTGGCGATCTTCCCCGACAGCGGCGAGCGTTACCTCAGCACGCCCCTTTTCGCCGTACGCGAAAAGGTGGCCTTCAAGCTTTTCAACACCCTGACGCGCAGCAAGGAGGGCTTCGTGCCGCGGCTGCCCGGCAAGGTTTCGATGTTCACCTGCGGCCCCACGGCCCATGCGCGCTTACACCTGGGTGAATGCCGGCGCTTTGTTTTCGCCGATCTGCTGGCCCGCTACCTGGCCTTCCGCGGCTACGAGGTCCGCCACCTGATCAACATCACCGACCTGGACGACAAGACCATCGCGGGCTCGGAGCAGGCCGGCAGCGACCTGCTTGCGTTTACCGATCGGCACATCGCGGCCTTCAAGGAGGACTTGGCCTGTCTGCGGGTCCGGCCCGCAGACCTGTATCCGCGTGCCAGTGAGCACACCGACGAGATGGTCGCGCTGGCCCAGAAGCTGGTCGCCAAGGGCTATGCCTACGAAAAACTGCGCTCGCTGTACTTCAACATCGCGCGCGCCACGGATTATGGCCATTTTTCGGGCATCGACATCAACAAAATCCGGCTTGGCGCCACGGTCGACCTGGATGAATACGAAAAGGACAACCCCCGCGATTTCACCCTCTTCAAGCGTTCCCGACTGTCCGAACTCAAACGCGGGCTTTACACCAAAACCGAGTGGGGCAACGTCCGGCCCTCCTGGCACATTCAAGGCATTGCGATGGCGCTGAAGTATTTCGGCGACGGCTACGACCTCCACGCCAGCAGCCGGGAGTTGGCCTTCCCGCACCACGAAAACGAAATCGCCATCGCCAGGGCGCTTACCGGCAGCCCCTCGGCCAACTGCTGGGCCCTCTGCGACCGGGTCCTGAGCGACGGCAAAAAGGCCGATGCCCGCAGCGCCGGACTGACCCTCGCGACCCTGATCGCCCAGGGTTACACGGGCCGCGAGATCCGCTACTGGCTGCTTTCGGGCCACTACCGCAAACCACTCGTCTTTTCTGCGGAGCGCATTGCCGACGCCCGGCAGGCCCTGCGGCGGCTGGATGCCTGCGTCCAGAACCTGCTGAACGTCCAGGACGGGCCGCCCTTTGCAGAGCGCGACCAGCTGCTTTACGACATTCGCCAGGGCTTTGTCAGCGCCCTCGACGACGACCTGAACATGGCGCGTGCCGCGGCCTCGCTTTTCCGCAATGTCAAACGGGTCAACATCCTTATTTTTCAAAATCAGATCAGCGCCGAGGACGCCACTAAAATCCTGGAGGCGTTTCGAAGCATCGACACGGTTTTGAAGATCTTCGATTTCACCGACGTTCTGGCCGACCCGGAAACCCAGCGCCTGATGGCGGCCCGCGAAAAAGCGCGCCGCATCGGAAACTGGCAAGAAGCCGACCGCCTCAGGGACCAGTTGCAGCAGCGGGGCGTGACGGTCCGGGACGGCAAGCTGCCCCCGGGCGGATGAGCGCCGCCCACCGATCCGGCTATACCCCCAAAACCCCGTCTGGAGGACCATGAAAGCGACCTTTTTTCCCTTCACCGATATTTCGCAGCCGCACCTGGCGGCCGCAACCGCCGTGTTCGGAAGCCTGCTGCTCTACCGCCCGTCGCGCCTGGAACCCGCGGGCGCCCTGCAGGCCTGGATCGACCGCGATGCGCTTGAAATCCGCATCCCGGTTCAAGGCGATGAAAACCGCCTGCGCGTCCTGCTGCAGGAATATCAGCAGTGGGCGGAACTTCACGGCAGCGGGGACCTGGCGCGGTTCAAACCCCGCCAGGGGGAAATCCCCTTTTTCGACGACCAGTCGCCCCTGAAAATCCGCTCGGAGATCCTTCGGCACAGCGCCGGCGCCAAAACCGGGCCTGACGCCGCCGACGCCCTTTTCCAGGCGCGACTGTTCCTTCAGATGGCCCAAACCTTCGACCGCCAGCAGCGCGAGCTGCAGCAGGCGCTGGAGGCCATCGACGGTCGCCAGCAGGCCATGCTGCGCGAACTGGGCGATTTTGACGCCCCCCCGCCGGCCCCTTCCGCCCGGCTTGGGCCTGCGCCCGATCCGGGCGCCCACATGACCGTCGAGCGCCTTGCCGCCTGGGCCCATCTGGCACTTCAGGCGCCGGCACCCGATGCCGTTCTGCTGACCGACAGCCCGGCCGCATGGGATCTTCTGGCGGACCGTTTTCCCGCAACCGCTGTAATGACCCACTGGCCCGTCGTTTCCGGGCTTGCCCCCGAAAACGCGGCGGCCGCTGGGTGGCGCACCGAATTGCTGGCCACGCTTGACCGCCTGGCCCAGAGCGCCTGGCCCGGGCCGGACCCGATCGTCCTGCCGCCCCCCCCGGCGGCGCCGCCGCCGCCCAGGCCGTTTGCCCTGAAGCTGGCTCTGGTGCCGGACACGCCCCTGCCGATGCTGCTCGCACCGCCGCGAAGGGACATCGCGTGGTTCGTGGCGGTTCGTTTGGCAGCGGCAATAGCC
>JAWOJK010000103.1:0-13760 GCA_046481705.1 Desulfobacterales bacterium
CCTGACCGGCATCCACCTCGGCCTCTATGGTCGCGACCTGGCGCCCCCCCTTGATCTTCCCTCCCTGGTCAGGCGCCTGCTGGCCGCCACGGGCATTGCGCGCATCCGCCTGAGCTCCATCGAGCCGGGTGAAATCAGCGCCGCGCTGGTCGAAATGGCGGCCACCTCCGGCAGGGTCTGCCCGCATTTTCACATTCCCCTGCAAAGCGGCGATGACCGCATCCTCGGACGCATGCATCGACCCTACAGCCGAAAGGGCTTCCGAGAGCTGGTGCTCGCCATCCGCGACCGAATGCCGGATGCCGCCATCGGCGTGGATATCCTGATCGGGTTTCCGGGTGAAAGCCCCGAGGCCTTCGAACACACCCGCGCCCTGATCGAAGCGCTGCCGGTCACCTATCTGCACGTTTTCCCGTTTTCGCCGCGCCCCGGCACCCCGGCGGCCGATTTCCCCGACCCGGTAGCGGCGGGGGAAATCAAACGCCGCTGCGGCATCATGCGGACTTTGGGCCAAGCCAAAAAGGCGGCCTTCTACAGCCGGTTCAGGGGCCGCCGCCTGAGGCCGCTGATCGAAAGCCGCCGGGACCCGGCCACGGGACTGCTCAAAGGGGTCAGTGCCAACTACATCCCGGTTTTGCTGACAGGCCCTGATCACCTCCAAAACCGCCTTGTCACGGCCCGCATCGACGGGCTGCAGGGCAAAAGCGCGGTCAGGGGAACCATCGAGTATCCGGAGCCGAGCGGACCTTGACGGCTGTCAAAAAAGGCAAACTTTGAATGCATCGGCCGCACGGCCATTTTCACCCATCAGGCAAAAACCTTTAAAACCAAACCCAATAGGAGACGATGACCATGAGCACATCCCTCGACATTCTCAAGAACGCCTTGCTGCTGGAAACCCGCGGCAGGGCTTTTTACAGCAAGGTGGCCGAACAGGCCGAAAACCAGGCCGTCAAAAAATTTTTCAACGCCATGGCGGCCGAGGAGGCGCAACACATCGCGATCCTCTCGGAGCAGTTCAAGGCCTTTCAGGCCCACCAGCGCTTCACCCCCGGGGATTATAAAACCGCCGGCAGCCAGGTGGCATCCCAGGTCCTGACCACGGAACTCAAGGGGCAGATTGCAGCGGCGGCCTTTGAGGCCGCGGCCATCTCGGCGGCCATCGCCATGGAGGAAAAGGCCATCGCGGTATACGCGGGGCAGAAACAGGCCGCTTCGGACGCGGAAGAAAAAGCCCTGTACGGCTGGCTGGCAGACTGGGAGCGCGAGCACCTCAATTTCCTGGTGACGCTGGACCGTGAAATCAAGGAAACGGTTTGGAACGACAACAGCTTTTGGCCCTTCTGACCCCGAAGGTCACCGGGGCGCAGGCCTGCCGGGGCCTGTCGCCCCGGCGCGGCCCGCGCCGCAGGCGGCTCAGGTGCCGTGACTAACCAGGGTCTTGAGAATGTCCTTCTTCCCCACGATGCCCACCAGTTTTCCGTCGTCCAAGACCGGCAGGGAATGAAAACTCTTGTCCACCATCAGTGTGGCGGCTTCCTCGATTGTCGTTTCGGGGCTCACCGTAGCAGGATCGGCGGTCATGGCGTCCCGGACGGTCAGGGCGGCGATTTTCTTCATCTCCTTTTCGAAATGCTTCGTCGAGCTCAACGAAAAATAGCCGTCCAGCAGCGTAAACAGAGAGGGCATGGGCATTTTTTTCTGCTGGGCGATCAAATCACTCTGGCACAGGATGCCCACCAGCTGGCCGCCGGCGTCGACCACCGGCAAGCCGTTGAAATCATTTTTGAGCAGGAGCGCGATGGCTTCGGCGATTTCCGCCTCTGCAGTGACTGTCAAGGGATTGGGGGTCATGATATCTCTGACTTTGAGCATGCTACCTCCTCTCGGTAAGGCCGGGGCAAGGGGCGCCGGTCGGCCGTGGCGGCGTGCGACAGTGTCGGGCGAAGCTGGCCGGCGCTAACGGGCGGGGTTTTGAAAACAGGGCATTTTTCTTGCAGAGAATAAACACCGCTGAGACCCGCCTGCGATTTCGCCGACCGGTTGAACGGGGGACTCGACCGATTGCGAATCTTGATCTATTTATATTCAACTATCTGAGAATGAATAGCTTTTCAATTTCTTTTTTTTGCGGTTGAAGGGCTCGGGCGCCGATTGCGGACGCTTGTCGGGGGTGCCTGCAGGTGGGGGGCCGCACGGGCCGCACGTGTTCACATTTGATTACACTTCGGTTTTTCCCGAATGGCTGCGGGGGTGTGCCATGCCGCACCGGCTGCGATTAAATCTTGAAACCAAAATGATTTTGGGGTACCTGCCAGTCGTTATGATGATGCTGCTGATCACCCTGTTTGCCATCATCACCCTGAACGCCGCCCACGACATCAACCGCAATTTGGTGGAAAGCGACATGGTCCTCGTTGAAACGGCGGACCAGATGATCGACACCCTCCTTGCTCAGGAGTCTTACGGGCGGCGCTTTATCATCCTGGGAAGTCCCGAAATGCGCACCCTTTTCTGGGCGTATAGCCGGGAATTCGAAGCCCTGCTGGCTCGCATCCGAGAGCTGCCCAGGGCACCGGAGGCTGAGCGGATCACCGAACTGCAGACCCTCCACCGGCGCTTCAACGCCGATTATGGCCAGTGGCTGCAGCAGACCCAAATGCCATCGGCGCAGGCGGCCCAGGCCCTGGACGAGAAGATCAGCCGCACCCTGGACCGGCTCGTGGCGTCCGTCGAAAGCATGGTGGCGGCTGTCAGGGAAAACCAGAAGATGCAGATGCTCAAGGCTGGCGGGTTGGGCGTCCGCGCTTTCCGGATCACGCTGCTGCTCTCCAGCATGGGGCTGCTGCTGGGCATCGGGACCGCCATTCTGATCACCCGCAACATCTCCCGATCGATCCAGCAGCTGAAACAGGCCACCCGGGAGATTGCCAAAGGACGCTTCGACCGCGTGCCGCGCCTGAAAAGCGGAGATGAACTCGCCGACCTGGCGGAGGCCTTCGCCCGCATGGCCCGACGGCTGGCGCGGTTGGAGGAGATGTACCGCGACGCCAGCCCCCTTACCCGCCTGCCGGGCGGCACCGCCATTGAAAACGTTCTCAAAAAACGCCTGGAAGCCGGTCTGCCGGTGGCCTTCTGCCTGATCGACCTGGATAATTTCAAGGCGTTCAATGACCACTACGGGTATGCCAAGGGCAACGAGGTGATCCGCTTCACGGCCGACAGCATCCAGGCGGCCCTGGCACAGCATGGCAACCGTGACGATTTTGTCGGGCACATCGGCGGCGACGATTTTGCCGTTATCTCCACCCCTGAACGCCATTCCGCGATCTGCCGGGCGATCATCGCGGCCTTCGATGGCAAGATCGTCGATTTCTACAGCCCCGAGGATCTCCGCCGGGGTGTAATCCACGGCAAGAACCGCCAGGGAGACCCCCAACACTTTCCGATCATGACGGTTTCCATCGCAGCGGTCACCAACGAGAACCGAACGGGTATCAACCCCATCCGACTCGGTGAAATCGCGGCCGAACTGAAAGCCCACGCCAAATCGCTGCCGGGAAGCCGCCTGGTCGAAAACCGGAGGGTCGCAACACCATGCTGACATCACGCTGGTTCAGCGTCGCGGGGTCGGGCAGACGGCTACGGATCTGCCTCTTCGGGCTGCTGCTGGGACTTTTCGGGTGCACCCCGGCGCTGAAGGACCCCACCTCGGCGCCGCTGCGGTTTCCCGATCTGCCCGCCGAAGCCGTCGCCGATAAAATTGCGACAACCACCCGGGGGCTCGAGCAAGCCGTTGAACCGGCGCTCCAGGCCGAGTTGCTGCTCACCCTGGGCCTGCTCTACACCCACCCCGACAATTCGGCTCCGGACTATGCCCGCGCGCTCCAATGCCTGCGCCAATACGCCGAGCACGACCCGCAGGCCGCTGCCAGCGACCCCATCCGCCGCCTGACCGTCCTGCTCGCGGCCGTCACCGCAAAAACGGATCAGTTGTCCCAACTCGCTGCGGAAAATAGCCGGTTGGCGGCCGAAGGCCATGCCCTGGACCAGAAAATCAAGGAGCTCGAGCGCAGCAACCGCGACATGAAAGCAGTCATCGAAAAGCTCAAAAACCTGGATATCCGTCTGGAAAGGCGGCGCAACCGGCTCGAGTAAGGGCCTGATCTGGAGTCAGATCTTTTCCAGGCGCGCCACGGCCTCGATGTGAAAGGTGTGCGGGAACATGTCCACCGGCTGGATTTCACGGACCGCGTAGGCGTCCTTGAGTACCCCGATGTCACGCGCCAGGGTGGCCGGGTTGCAGGAAACATACACGATGCGCTGCGGTGCCCGGGCCAGCACCTGTTGCAGGACGTCCGCGTGCATCCCCATGCGGGGCGGATCGATGACCATCACCTCGGCCTTCTCCGCCACCCCTGCCAGTGCCTGCCGGATGTCTCCGACAACAAAGCGGCAATTGTCGACCCCGTTCAGGCGGCAGTTGCGTTCGGCATCCGCCACGGCGCCGGCAACGATTTCAAGCCCGACGACCTGCCGGGCGGCATCCGACAGGTTGATGGCGATGGTGCCGGTGCCGCAGTAGAGATCGATGAGCGTCTCGGCACCGGTCAGCCGGGCATAGCGCTTGACCAGTGCGTAAAGCTGGCCGGCCCCGCGGGTGTTGGTCTGGAAAAAGGAGTTGGCCGAAATCTCGTATTCGAAGGGCGCAATGCGGTCCCGGATCACCGGAGCGCCGCCCAGCAGAATTTCATGCTCGCCCACGGCCACACCGGCCTTGCGGGCGGTGATGTTGTTGATGACCGAAACCACGCGGGGATAGGCGGCCATCAGCTGCCGGGCCAGCGGCTCGACCGCCGTCCGTTTTTCAGCGGCGGTGACGATGTTGACCATCCACTCGTCGCGGTCAACGGAATGCCGCAGCACCACGAAGCGCCAGAACCCCTCGTGGGTGCGCAGGCCGTAGACCGGCTCGGGCGAGTTGCGAAGATAGCCGCGAACCTCCGCCAGCAGACGGTTGCCCATGTCCGGCTGCAGCAGGCAGGCGGTGGTATCCAGCACCTTGTGGAAGGTTCCCGGCACGTGCAGCCCGAGGGCGAAATTCGGGTCGATGCCGGGCTGGCCGATTTCCGAGGGCATCAGCCAGCGCCGGTCGGCGCAGGTAAACTCCATCTTGTTGCGGTAGCCGAAGGAGAGCGGCGACGGTAGGGTCGGGTGCACGGTCACGCCCTGCAGCAGGCCGATGTGCGCCACGGCCTCGAGCACATGCTCGCGCTTGTAGCGCAGCTGTTCCGGGTAGTCCAGAAACTGCCACCTGCAGCCGCCGCAACTGCCGCTGTAGGCACACGGCGGCTGAACGCGACGGGGCGATGGCGCCAACAGGCGAATCAGCCGGGCCTCGGCGTAGCTCTTCTTCTTGCGCACCACCCGCGCCAGAACCCGGTCGCCGGGCGCCGCCTGATCGACGAACACGGTCAACCCGTCGACCCGCGCCAATCCCCTGCCGCCGAAGGCGAGCCCCGTCACCTGGAGTTCGAGTTCCTGCCCTTTTCTTACGGCCATGGTTCTTTCCCCGCATTCCGTTGCGGTCCTGCCGGCGCCGAATGGCCGCTTGGGCCCCTTCGCGCTGGCCTTGAACTATTGGATGACAAATGAAAAATTTGTGTTTATAGTGTAATTTAATTTTTAAATCAAGGCATGCTTGTGGTTGAATCCGGACACGATACAGGCGTTCAGGTGGTTTTTTTCGCCACCCCCGACGGTTTGAACCTCAAAGGCTGCCTGCACCTGCCGGCAACCCGCCGCCCGCCCGTGGTCATCGGCTGCCACGGCCTGTTCAGTTCCGGCGACTCACTCAAACAGCAGGCGCTGGCCCGAAACTGCAACCAGCGCGGGGTGGCTTTTTTGCGCTTCGACCATCGCGGCTGCGGCCAGAGCGATGGGGATTTCAAGGTGGTTACCTCGCTGCAGGGGCGCTCGCTGGATCTTGCCGGGGCCGTCGCCATGCTTGCGGCGCGCTCGGAACTCGCCCCCCGCGTCGGGCTTTTCGGCAGCAGCATGGGCGGCGCGGTCTGCCTGGCGATGGCCGCGCGCCTGAAGGCCAAAGCGGTGGTGACGCTCGCCGCTCCCATCCGGAGCCAGCCGGTCCTTGCGGCCATCTCGCGCTCCGCTGAACGCGATCGGGTATCCGCTTTGCTCGACCCCGCAAATCTGCACTTCGACGTTTCCGACAAAATTGACGGCGTCCACACCCTTCTGCTCTTCCACGGCGATGCCGACGCGGTGGTCCCGGTGGCCAGCGCCCGTGAAATTTATAGCCGCGCCGGAGAACCCAAGGCCATGCGGATTCATCCCCGGGGGGATCACCAGATGAGCGCTCCCCGGGATCAGGCAGCATTTCAACAGGAGGCTGCCGACTGGTTCGAGCGTTATCTGCTGGGCTGAACCTGCACTGCCCGCTGCCCGCTGCCGGCCGAAGGTCGCGATCCCGGTTGCGCGAGGGCGGTCGATTTTCCGAAGGCGCAGGCCGCTGCCGCTGACCCTTTTGGCAACCCATTTCCCGTTTGTTTAACCCGTTTCTGAGACCGCGCAAAGGAGCCGGTATGGCTGAAGTGCCCCCCCGCAAGATAGTCCAGAGAGCGTTTGTCAAAACGGTGCTGCGCCGCATCCTGGCCCTGGCGACCATTGCCGGTCTGATCTACGGGTTGGCCGCCTTGGTTTACGCCACCCGCACGATCTACAAGGTCAAGATGAACAACGCGGTGGTGCTGGAGCGTTTCGGGGGCAAGCGCCAGGCGATCACCGAGGTGGGCTGGCATGTCCGGCTGCCCTTTTTCACCCGCATCGAGCAGGAAGTCTCCCTGATGAACCAGACCTTGCTCTTGGGCGGTCAGCTCGAACCGATGCGGATCATCTCCAGGGGCAACGTGGCCCTCTGGACGTCCGGGGCCATGACTTACCGGATCCGCGACCTTGAAACCTGGGCGATTGAAAATCTCGACCCCCAGACCCTGCTGCAGGGCGATTTCGACGGCATCGCCAAGGACATCCTCCAGGCCCAGGGAGTCAACGAACTGATCAGCGACCGCGAAGAGATCAAGGAAAGAATTTTCCAGGCCCTGGCCAGCCGCCCGATCAACGAGGGCGGGCCGACCCTCGCCCAAAAATACGGTATCGAGGTGGTGAGCTTCGTTCTCAAGGAAACCCGCTTCGGCGACAAGCTGGTGGAGGCCACCGAGGAGAAGAAACGCCGCGAACTGATCGCCGAGGCCGAAAACTATGCCGCCGACCAGGAGGCCAGCCGGATCCGCAAACTCTACGCCGCCTACCTGGAGAGTATCCAGGCGCTGCAGAAAGCGTTGGGGTCGCCGGACGGCACCACCAACGACGCCCTGTTTGGGTTTCTGGTCCAGCAGAAGTGGGCTTCGGCCTATGAGAAGAACCAGACGGGGCAACATACCGTGGTGATCCAGAACACCGCCAGCGCTCCGAACCTGACCCTGCCCGCCCTCCAGCCGTCGCCCTCGCAGGCGACAGCCGAAACCCCTGCGGGAGAAACGAAATAATGGCCAAACGCGTCACCAAGGAAGTCAAGTACGTTAAACTTCCCGAGCAGCGGATTCGCGAGATCGAGGACCTCGTGGCCGTCTGGCCCTACGAGACCAAGGCCTTCATGCGCTCGCGGCTGCATCAGTACCAGCCGCCGTCGGATTTCGTCAACAGCCTGTTGGACAGCCTTCTGTCTCTTTTCATCGCGGCGCCCGAAAAGCATTTTGAGATCCTCAAAGAACCCGACATTCTCACCGACTGGCAGCGCCGCTTCGAGATTTCGGGTCAGACAAATCCCCAGGAAGCCTGGAACAAGATCCTCGAAAAGGAAGTGTCGGCCAAGGATTACCGCTATCTGCTGTCCCTGCTGGACCGGGAGCTCTCCGATGTCCACGTCCCCTGGGAGTTGGTCTCGCTGTTCGAGAAGGTCTACCGCGCCCATATCCGCAAGGAATACATCTCGGACCCGGCCATCCCGACGGCGCCGCTGCTGCTGATCGTCGGGCCCAGCGGCAGCGGCAAAACCGCCACCACCTCCCAGGCCATCGAGCAGGTGATCTTCCGCAGCGAGGTCATGCCCGAGGTGGACCTGAAACAGAAGAAAGAGGCGCTCCTGGCCAGCGAGCACTTCTGGAAATCGATCGAGGAGATCGACCCCACCCTGGCGCTGGAAATCGCCCGCCGCAGGAAGCTCCGGTTTTACAAAACGCTATCGCGCGTCCCGCTGCTGCGCCGGCTGCTGAAAAAACGCATCACCCAGAACCTGTCCGATCTGGAGGAGCAGGGCCTGCCGGTGGACTATACCATGGTCACCCCCAACGACTTTCAGACCGCACTGGCCGGAGAGCCGGGCAACTACTTCAAAAAAGCCCTTGGGGATCCCCGCAAGACCACCATCCGCCACATCGAGGAGGCCCACAGCGCCTTCGGCAAGGCCAACGGCCGGGAATCGGGGGGCGTCGAGCGCCAGCAGCGGACCCTGATCGACACGGCCAACATCGTCATCGACGAGATCATCAGCGGGCGACGGGACTGTCTGCTGATCGCCACCACCGACCAGCCCGAGCGCATCGACGCCGCGATCTACCGCCGCTTTGTTGAAAAGGGCAAGATCATCGACATCTCGGAGTACTGGAAAAACCCCGCAAACCTCCGCGAAATCGTCCGGCTGGAACTGATGCGCAGCAACATCCGCATCAGCAACGCGCTGGAACCGCCCTGCCACCGCAGCATCACCTGTATCCCCGCCGAAGGGATAGAAAAGGCGGTCGAGAACCTCTACGCGATTTTCGACGAGCGCACCCTCAAGGTGATTCCCTCCTACGTGCGCAAACTGGTCCATTCGGTGATCGAGATCAAGGGCAATTTCTTCCCCGAGTACCTCGAGGACCCCCTGCTGGTGCGCCGCGCATTTGAATTGGTGGCCAAAAACTCTTACGGCGACCTGTACAAGAAAGTGGTGGATCGCATGGACCGCCACGTCAAGTGGGAGGCTTATGTCGGCAACATCAAAAACCTCTTTTCGGAGATGACCAACAACTGCCTCTACTACGGCGTCAGCGAGGAGAAGGGGGTGGTCCTCAACGGCCCGCCGGGCAGCGGCAAAACCTTCCTGGTGCGTTCCTGGTTGAGTGAAAACAGCGATGTCCACGACATCGCCACCAACCCCGGCGCCCTTCAGGACCCGGCCAACCCCATCGACGGGGCGGTCGAAAACCTCGAAAAAGTGTATGACATCGCCAAGATGATCGCCCCGACGTTGGTCTTTTTTGACGAGGGCGACGCCCTGGCCCCCCGCCGCAGCGCCGCCGGCGGTTCCCCCACGGACAAGCTCACCAACCGTTTCCTCAACCTGATCGACGGCGAAATCCCCATTCACCGGGTTTTTACGGTCTTGACGACCAACCGCCTGGACATCCTCGACCCGGCCCTGATCCGGTCCAAACGTCTGAAAGTAATCGAGGTTTCAGGCCATCTGACCCGCGAGGACATCTACGAGATCGTTCGCCAGACCCTGGGTCAGGCGCCCCTGGCCCCCGGGCTGGACGTGGTCGCCATCGTCGAGTCGGCCAAGGGCATCTGCAACACGCCGGCGGATTATACCGCTTTCGTGGAAAAGGCGCGCTCCCTGCGCAGCACGGAGTTCGAGGTCCTTCAGCGCATACGCCTTCTGACCGACGCCACCGAAGAAAACAAGGAGAATTTTACAAAGTTCAATTTCAAGACCCTGGTGGGCATCCTGGAGGCGGTGGATGCCCCGCAAAACCTGCGCGCCAAAGTTCAGGGTGACCCCATCAAATTTCTCCATCACTACCCGGCGATCCTGGATCTGCTGGCGCCGATTCAGACGGCCGAGAGGTACCCGTTGATGCCGTCGCACCTTCAGTCCGCACGCCATGAAATCGCCCAGAGCCCGGTTAGAAAAGGTAAGGTTCAGCTGGATGAGTTTCTCGAGGCGGAGCTCAGCCAGGAACCCCAGATCGGTTTCATCGTCGGGGTGGGGGCCAACGACGTCAGCGGAATGCTACTGCCCATCGCCACCAGCCTGACTTACAGCATCGACCCTGAAAAAGTATTGGTCACCGGTGCGGTCTCCAGTTCGGCCGCCGCGGCGGCCGAACTGGACATGGCGGTTCAGATGACCCAGCAGTCGGCCAAGGAAGCGCTGACCATGGTCAAAAACTACCTTCAGGAACTCACCCCGGCCATCAGCATGCCCAAACTGCTGGGCGAGTTCCTGGACAAATACACCATTCACCACCAGCTGCTTTCGGCCTCCTACAACGTCGGCGGCCCATCGGCGGGCTACGCCCTGGCGATCAATACGCTCTCGGCCCTGCTGCACATTGCGGTTTACCACGACTTCGGCATCACCGGCGCCCCCTGGACCAAGGGGGTCAAGAAGGGCGAGGTCGGCGGCAGCGTAATCATCGGCGGGCACAAGAAAAAAGCGGAAAAGGTGCTGCTGCACCTCCGCCGCATGTACATGCCGCTGCAGAACTACAAGGATCTGGAGCCCGATTTTCTGATGAGCTACTGGTCGCAGGAGAAGGACATTCTGGGGGTCAACAATTTCGGAGACCTGGTCCCGGAAGTGGTCTGGCTGGGGCCGGACTATGAAGAAAAGCTGCTGGAGCTGATCGATATCCGCATTCACTACAAAATCAACAAGTACCAGGGCAAAAAGCCCGACGAAAGCGTCAAGCAGCGGATTCTGGAACTCAAGACTGCGCTTCGCAGCCAGCTGGAGCAGGAGCTGGTCCACCGGCTGGAGGCCATCCGGCGCTACCTGCGCAACCCCGAGAAAGACCCCCACCTTTCGCTGGAGGAAATTCTGCGCGAAAAGCGCCATCGGCCCAGGCCCCTGATCGACCCCCTGATGCGCGTCATCCGCAAACGGCGCTTGTGGGTCGGCCGAAAAAAAACCGAACACCAACCACAACAGGGGCCGCGGGTCTGAACGGCACGGGTCGCGGTAAATAACGAAGACACCGGGGTGCGCCGGATGGTGGTTGGTCCGCGCGGCCCATCCGCCGGTGCCCATCCGGGTCGGCGCCGGTGGCGGTCAGGCGCCAGACGGGCCGCAAGCGGGGTGAGATGGGGGTTTAGTGTGGCCGAGACCCTGAGTGCCGGCCGCACTGTTCAATTCTTGCGAATCCAGCAGGGCGCCGTCGCTGAAGCGCGCCGCCACCCCTGTCAGGCTTGCGGGAAGCTCCCGGGGGCTGCCCGTGACCGCGATAAAGGTCGCCGGTGCGCCCGGCTCGATGCGCCCGGCGTGCGGCAAGCCCAGCAGCCGGGCGCCGTTGACCGTGGCGCAGCGCACCGCCTCCTCGACGCTGAAGCCCGCCGTCATCAGAAGCGCCATTTCCTCGTGCAGCGCACGGCCGTGGTGGACCCCCAGACTGCCGGCATCCGTACCCAGCGCCACCCTCACCCCCAGGGTGCGGGCGGTCTGCAGCTGCGCCAACTGGTGTTCCAGGTTGCGCAGCGCCCCCCCGGCTTCGCGCGAAGCGGGATCCAGAGTGTGGGCATAGGCTTGCATGGTCACCGCCGTGGGCACCCACACCGCGGCGCCTGCCGCCATTTTGGCCAGATTGTCAGGGCCCATGAAAAACCCGTGTTCGATGGAATCGCATCCGGCCGCCAGGGCCAGCCCGACCGGCACCGCCCCGTTGGCGTGCACCATGACCGTCAGCCCGCGTCGGTGGGCGACCCGCACGGCCTCGCGCAATTCCGCGAGGCTGAACTGCGGCCGGGTCTGGCTCCCGAAGCAAACCAGGCTGTTGAGTCCGGAATTGACGATCTTGACATGATCGGGCTGCCGGGCGCCGCCCTGCCTGTCCAGATCCAGGGCGGCTGACAGCGACGCCCCCAGCGAGCCGCCGCTGGCCGGCGGGCGGGCGATCAACCGGCCGTATCGGCCGTGGGCATGCCAGGCGACGCCGGCCACCCGCAACCGCATGGCCTGCAGCCCGCCCGCCGGGGCTTCGTCCCTGAAACGCCGGGCATGGCCCTGGCGGTCGCCCCCGTCCCGGACGGCCAATACGCCGGCCGCCAGGTGCTGCCCCAGATGGCGCGCAATCACCGGCCGCATGTCGTCGTAAGCGGCGGCCAACTGCTGCCGGCGGACGGACGGGTCCGGCGTGCCGGACATGAAAAGGTGGACATGACTGTCCACCAGTGCGGGCATCAGCGTACAATCAGCAAAATCAAGATCGCCGGAAGCGGCCGCCCCGGCCGATGCACCGTCGTTGCCGAGCGGGTGAACGGCTGCAAAGCGCCCATCGAGGATCTCCAGCCGCATGTTGCGCCGGGCCGGCTGTCCGCTGCCGTCGATCAGCCATCCGGCTATAATCTGGCGCGCGGCGCCGGGCCCGTTTTTTTTATTGTTTGACAAAACCCGACGCCTTCATTAATTAAAGTTTTTTGGTGTTTACTCAAGCTTTTGGCCACCGTTTGGCAGAGGGTCACGCGATGCACGGACATGTCGCCCGCCAACCGATTTTCGATAAAAACCTGAATATTTTCGGTTACGAGCTGCTTTTCCGGGACGGCGCACTGACCTTCCCGACCGATGTCAGCGGCGATACCGCCACCTCTGAACTGCTCTCCAGCACCTTCCTGACCAGCGACATCTACACCTACACCGGCGTCAAGAAAGCGTTTGTCAATTTCACCCGCAACCACCTGGTCAACCGCATCCCGCTTCTCTTTCCCCGGGAAATCACCGTCGTGGAAATTCTCGAGGACGTCAGCCCCGAGGCGGACGTCGTGGCCGCCTGCCAGGAAATAGCCCAGAAGGGATTTACCATTGCCCTGGATGATTTTGTCTACCGGCCTGAAATCAAACCCCTGATCGCACTTTGCGACATCGTCAAGATCGACTTCCGCAGCACCAGCCCGGAGCGCATCAGCGCCTACTTCAACCTGCTCAGCCGCGACAAAAAACGCATGCTGGCCGAAAAGGTCGAGACCTACGAGGAGTTCAAACGCGGGCGCGACATGGGCTTCCAGTATTTCCAGGGCTACTTTTTCGCCCGGCCCGAGGTCATCCAGGGCCGCACCCTCTCAACCCCCGAGATTCACCTGCTGCGGCTGATGGCCGCCGTCCACGGCAAGGAACTGGATTTTGACCAGATCGAAGACCATATCAAGCGGGATATCACCGTTTCCTACAAACTCCTGCGCTACATCAACTCGGCCTACTTCCGCCGCCTGCAGGAGATAACCGCCATCAAACAGGCCATCCTGCTCCTGGGTGAAGTCGGGATTCGCAGATTTATCTCCCTCATGGCCATGGCCAAGCTGGCCAAGGGCAAACCCCAGGAACTGGCAAACCTCTCCGCCATCCGTGCCCGCTTCTGTGAACGCCTGGGAAGCCAGGCGAAACTGAACGACAGCGCCGGGGAGCTGTTTACCGTAGGGCTCTTTTCACTGATCGACGCCATCATGGACGACACCATGGAAAGCATTCTGCAAAAACTGCCCCTTGCCAAAAACATAAAGGAGGCCCTCCTGGGGCAGGGCGGGCCGTTGAGGGAGGTTCTAAACCTGGCCATCGCTTACGAACGCGGCGACTGGCAAGACCTTTCGGCCCTGTGCGCGCGGATCGGCATCCCCGAGGAGGCCTTGCCGCCGCTTTACCGTGAAACCATCGAGTGGGGACAGGTCTTGGGCGCACCGTAGACCGGCCTCAGGCCGCAGCTTTCAGC
>JAWOJK010000145.1:0-4359 GCA_046481705.1 Desulfobacterales bacterium
AGTTTTGGTAAAACACTCGATGAAAAGAGTTACCGCCGCCAGCAAGGGATCGACTTTTCGGGGGTCAGCATCGTTCCTAAAGTCCTGCAAGGGGTTCCCAGCGGCTGAAATCGGGCAGCGGCCGCACCGGGTCTGCGGTGCTCTCGAAGCGGGGGCCGGCCTTGACATGCGCCTTGACATCGGCCTCGCTGATCCTGCCGCCGGGCCCGTTGCCCTTCACGGCGTGGATCTCGACCCCCAGTTCGCGCGCCAACCGCCGCACCGCGGGGGTGGTCGGCGCGGGCGAGCGCTGGGCTTCCGCACTGTCGGTCTTTTGCGGCGCCGCCGCAGCTGCCGGCTGCCGGGCCTCGGGCCGATGAGGGTCAGTACCGGCAGCCGGCGTCGCGTCAGACGGTTGCGCCGGAGAGGCCGCCGGTTTTTGCTTTTCGCCCGTCTCTTGGGCCGCCTGATCCTGGGATTCCGCGTCCGGCGCGCTTTCGTCCGCCTCTTGGGCGTCCGGGTCTTTTTCTGCCGCCCGCCCGGCGGTATCGACCCGCGCGATGACATCCCCCACCCGCACCTCGTCGCCGACCGCAACCAGCACCTCGGTCACCTTGCCGGCCACCGACGCCGGAATCTCAACCACGGCCTTGTCGGTTTCCAGTTCGATTATGGGGTCGTCGACCGCCACCGTGTCGCCGACCTGCACCAGGACGCCCACGACGCTGCCCGATTCGACGTTTTCGCCGATTGTCGGAACCTTGAGGTCTTCGATCATGCCGCTTTTCTCCTCAGGAATACAGTGGATGCGCTTTGTCGGGGTCAATCGCCAACTGCCGGCGGGCGTCTTCGACCACCGTCGCTTTGACCCGTTTTTCACGCGCCAGGGCGCTCAGGGCCGCAAAGGCGATGTGGCGCGCATCGACCTCGAAAAAGTCCCGCAGGGCGCTGCGGGTTTCACTGCGGCCGTAGCCGTCGGTGCCCAGGAGCACCATCGGCCCGGGCACCCACTTGGCGATCGATCCGGGCAAGGCCTTGAGATAGTCCGAGGCCGCCACGAATACCCCCTTTTCGCCGGCCAGCTGGCTCTCGAGAAAGGACGCCTTCGGGGTCTGCTGCGGGTGGAAAAGATTCCAACGGTCGGCTTCGATCGCATCCCAGTAAAGATTCTTGTAGCTGGTGACGCTCCAGACATCGGCGGCGACACCGAAGCGCGCCTCCAGAAGCTCCTGGGCCTTGAGGGCTTCGTTGAGAATGGCGCCGCTGCCGAAAAGATGGGCCTTGACCCGCGTGCCCTTGCGCGAGGCCGGACGAAAGCGGTAAATCCCCTTGAGAATGCCGTCCTCCACGCCTTCGGGCATGGGCGGCATCGGGTAGAACTCGTTGGTGATGGTCAGGTAGTAGACCAGGTTTTCACCCTCCTCGAGCATCCGCCGCAACCCTTCGCGCACAATGACCGCGATTTCGTATGCAAAGGCCGGGTCGTAAGCCCGCACCGAGGGGTTGGCGTAGGCCAGCAGATGGCTGTGGCCGTCCTGATGCTGGAGTCCCTCCCCCGCCAGGGTGGTGCGCCCGGCCGTGGCCCCCAGCAAAAAGCCGCGGGTCTGAGCATCGCCTGCGGCCCAGATCAGGTCGCCGATGCGCTGAAAACCGAACATCGAGTAAAAGAAGAAAAAGGGCACAGTGTTGAGGCTGTGGGTCGCGTAGGCGGTGCCGGCGGCGATAAAAGACGACATGGCACCGGCTTCGGTGATCCCCTCCTCCAGGATCTGGCCGTCCTTGGCCTCCCGGTAGTAGAGTAAGCTTTCCTTGTCCACCGGGTCATAGACCTGCCCCACGTGGGAGTAAATCCCCACCTTGCGGAAGAGCGCCTCCATGCCGAAGGTACGGGCCTCGTCCGGAACAATCGGAACGACGAAGGGGCCTGTTTTGCTGTCTGCCAGCAATTTGCCCAAGAGATGCACCATGGCCATCGTGGTGGCGACTTTGCGCTCGCCGCTGCCCTTCCAGAATTCGGCGTAAAGCGACTGCCCCGGCGGACGGAAAACCGGCACCGAGACGCTGCGCGCAGGCATCAGCCCCCCCAGCGCGCGGCGCCGCTCGTGGAGGTAGCGCATCTCTTCGCTGTCGGCTGCCGGGCGATAGAACGGGGCATCGGCGACGGCCGAATCGGGAATCGGGATGCCGAAGCGGCTGCGAAAATGGCGCAACTCCTCCTCGTTCAATTTCTTCTGCTGATGGGTGACGTTGCGCCCCTCGCCGGCCTCGCCGAGCCCGTAGCCTTTGATGGTTTTGGCCAGAATTACCGTCGGGGCTCCGGTGTGGCTCACCGCGGCCTGATAGGCGGCAAAGACCTTCTGCGGGTCGTGGCCGCCCCGGCGAAGCTTTTGCAGCTGCTCGTCGGTGAGGTGGCGCACCATGCGTTCCAGCTCCGGGTAGCGGCCGAAAAAATCGCGCCGGATATAGGCGCCCGAAGCGGTGGAGTACATCTGGTACTGTCCGTCCGGAACCTCTTCCATGCGCTTGGCCAGCAGCCCCTTTTCGTCCCCTGCCAGCAGCGGATCCCAGTCGGCCCCCCAGAGCACCTTGATGACGTCCCAGCCGGCGCCGCGGAAGGCGGCTTCGAGCTCCTGGATGATCTTGCCGTTGCCGCGCACCGGGCCGTCGAGGCGCTGCAGGTTGCAGTTGACCACAAAGATGAGATTGTCGAGCCGCTCCCGGGATGCCAGGGTAATCGCCCCGAGGGACTCCGGTTCGTCGAGTTCCCCATCGCCGAGAAAGGCCCAGACCTTCTGGTCGTCGACCGGTTTCAGGCCGCGGTCTTCCAGATAACGGTTAAACCGCGCCTGGTAAATGGCCATTAGCGGCGAGAGGCCCATCGAAACCGTCGGGAACTGCCAGAACTCGGGCATCAGGTAGGGATGCGGGTAGGAGCAAAGCCCACCGCCGGGCTGCAGCTCGCGACGGAAATTCTCCAGCTGCTTTTCGCTCAGGCGACCTTCCAGAAAGGCGCGGGAATAGATGCCAGGGGCAGCATGCCCCTGGAAGTAGACGATGTCGCCGGGGTGCCGGGCCGTTTTTGCGCGAAAAAAATGGTTGAAGCCCACCTCAAAGAGCGTGGCACTGGAGGCGTAGGTCGAGATGTGCCCGCCGATGCCGTCCGACTGGCGGTTGGCCCGCACCACCATCGCCATGGCGTTCCAGCGCACGATGCTCTTGATGCGGCGCTCGATCTCGCGGCTGCCGGGAAACACCGGCTGGCGCGAGACGGGGATGGTGTTGAGATAGGGGGTATTGGCCGTAAAGGGGATCCGCACGTCCCGCTCGCGGGCCCGCACCTGCAGGCGCCGCAGCAGGTCGCGAACCCGCTCCGGCCCCTGGCTGTCTAAGACATAGTCCAGCGACTCGCGCCACTCGCGGTTTTCGGCTTCGATTTCATGGGCCTCGGGGCGATGTTCGCTGTCTTTCATCGTGTCGCTACCCCCAGCGGCGGGCGACGCGGCCCCAAAGCGATCATCTTGGAAAACCGCGCATACCCTGCACTTTGCGAGATAACTTAAGGTTGGGGCAGATCATTTGCAAGCTCTAAGCCCGCCCAAGGCCGGCACGGCCGGTGTTTTCCAGCGGCAGGAAGCGTGGCGCCTTTTGCAAATCAGGACCGCCAGCAAATCGGGCGACGACTGTCACAGTGCCATGACTCTTGATATTTGTACGATATAACAGGGAAATGTCAACCGCCAATTGGGGCAATACCGTCGACTTTGCCAGACATCTAGTCCCGCGCCCGCCAGGCATGCACGACCCTGCGCCTCCGGTCGGAAAAAACCGTGTCACCCTTGAAACAGGCGCCTTCACTGACGCCGGTGGCCGCTCGGTTCGGTTGCGGGCCCCTCTCCGGAAAACCAGATTCACCAATATTTCAAACTAGATATAGTAAATTCAACGTTGACAATTAACCATCACTCCGGTAACTTAAGATTGATTACCCGCTAAAAAGTCAAAATCCAGGCGGTTTCGAAAAAAGCGCCAAGTCACGGCGCGCAAATCTCGAAGAGTGAGGCTTACTTTACGTACGCTGAAGCGACCTCGAGACCGTGCAACGCAGAAATTAGACTTTAAAGGGCCCCGGGACGCGGACGGCTTCTTTTGGTTCGTTTGCTTGTCCGCACAAGAAAATGAACAGCTGCCAATGGAAGTTGGTAAATCTCGGCCTTTCCCCCGGGGTGCCCACCAAAGTTTTTTTCTGCAAAAACACCGCGCCGCGGGGTAAAATGCTTTTTGCGGAATCGTCAAGATTCGTTGTTTTACCCTTTGGAGTTCCCCAGCCCCATACGGGAGCTGAAGGGCATTCCAGTCAGCGTGCTGACGCTCGTTTGGCGC
>JAWOJK010000319.1:0-5940 GCA_046481705.1 Desulfobacterales bacterium
GGTGTCCAGGCGGCGGTCCTGCACCCCAACCCCGAAGAGCGCGTTTCGCTGCGCGAGGCGCTGGAAATGTTCACCGTCACGGCTGCCTGGAGCGCCTTTGAGGAAGAGCAAAAGGGATCCCTGGCGCCGGGGAAGCTGGCCGACCTGGTGGTCCTGGATCGGGACCCCTTCGCGGTTCCGACCGATCAAATCGCGGCGATACGCACCGAACGCGTGTTTGTGGGCGGGCGGGAATATGAATTTTGACAGTTCCGTAAAAAACCCAATTTCCGCGTTGCGCTGCATCTCGAAGTCGCTGCGGCGTACATAATTACGCCTCACTCCTCGAGATTTGCGCGCCGTAACTTGGCTTTTTTACGAAACTGTCTGATTTTTCACTTTTTACCGGTCCATCAATTTTAAAGGGACAGGCGAGATGCCGCCACAGCGTTGGGTCCGACCCACCATCGCAGCGCCGGTTTCGGCAGGACATTGCGGCGGTGTCCGCCAAGCCGCGCGAAACGCTTTTCGGCGGGGCCCAAGAAGATCCCAAGGCGCCGTCGCATCCCGTGTTGCCGGCGGCAGACGGTGGAAAACGGCCGGATAAGCGTTGATTAATTACCGGACCTGGTGTAAAAGAACGGGTGACAACACCAGTTAAACTTTCTGCCCTCACGGCCGGGGGTTCGGGGCTGAGGGCTAACGGCGAACCCGGTGTTCGATGGCCCCAACGGGCGACGACAGGAGCGTAAAATGAGAATTATGGTAGGCTATGACGGATCCAACGCAGCCAAAGATGCGCTCTTACTGGCCAAGAAGCATGCCAAAGCCTTTGAGGGCAAGGTTTTTGTGCTTTCTTCACTGGAGAAAGGCAGCGAGGACCAGCTGCCCAAGATCGAACAGGCCGAGCGGGATCTGGATTATGCCAAGAACTTTTTCGAGAAGGACAACATCCCCTGCGAAACCCACCTGCTGATCCGCGGGTTGAGCCCCGGGGAGGACCTGATTCAGTTCGCCAACGAAAACGAGATCGATGAAATCATCGTCGGCGTCAAGCGCCGCTCCAATGTCGGCAAGCTGATTTTCGGCTCCAATGCCCGCTACGTGATCATGGAGGCCAACTGCCCGGTGGTGACCATCAAGTAAGCCGCGGCCGGCCCGCGGCGTTCTGGTCAAACCCGCCCCCCGTCAAGGGGATCAGCGGGTTTTTTTTGTGCCTTGGATGGCACCCCCCGCTCACGTCCCCGCGGACTTGCAGCGCCGCTTGTGTCAGGCGGGCGTCTCGAAGCGGTTCTGCGCGCGGTTTTTGACGGCCTGGCGGGGGTCGAAGATGCGGCCGTTCATCGCGACGTAAACCCCCGGGGGCAGCAGCTGCACCGCCATCACGGCGCAGCCGATGTTGAAAACCGCATCGGTGAAGCGGAATCGCGCCGGCTGCATGGCGCCGGTCAGGACGATCACCCTGTCGCTGAGCGTTTGCAGTGCGTGCGCCGTAGCGAGCATCGTGTCGGTGCCATGGGTCACGACGAAATGCCGGTGGGTGGCGGCCGCGATCGTGTCCCGGATCAGGCCGCGGTCCGCGTCGGTCAGATCCAGGCTGTCCTTGCGCATCAGCTGCCGCACCACGTACGGGATGGTGACGTGGGCCTCGCGCAGCACGTCGATGACCTGGGGGTCGCCGACCTGAAACTCGCTTTGGGCGTCGAAGTAGAGTTTGTCGATCGTGCCGCCGGTGGTGATGATCTGGATTTCCATGTCCGCTCCGGGGAGCTTGCTGGCGACCGTCAGTTGGTGAGGCTCTGAATCGGCGCCGGGATCCGGCCGCCGTGGCGGATGAAGGCATTGCCGCCGGCAGCGTTGTTGACCGCCATGATCACCGACTCGCCCAACAGCCCGCCGAAGTAGGCCCGATCGCCGGCCTTCTTGCCGGGAACCGGGATCAGGCGGGTCGCGGTGGTCTTTTTGTTGATGACCCCGATGGCCATCTCGTCGGCGATGATGGCCGACAGGGTTTCGGCGGAGGTATCCCCGGGCAGCGCCACCATGTCGAGCCCCACCGAGCAGACGCTGGTGATGGCTTCCAGTTTTTCAAGCGACAAGTGGCCTGCGGCGACCGCATCCGAGATATTGAGGTCCTCGCTGACCGGGATGAAAGCGCCGCTCAGCCCGCCCACGTGGGAACTGGCAAAAGCGCCGCCCTTTTTGACCGCGTCGTTGAGCAGCGCCAGGGCGGCGGTGGTGCCGGGAACCCCGATGGCCAGCAGTCCCAGGCTCTGGAAAATCTCCCCCACGCTGTCGCCCACGTTGGGGGTCGGGGCCAGTGACAGATCCACCACCCCGAAGCGGATTTTGAGATGGTCGGCCACTTCGCGGCCGATGAGTTCCCCCACGCGGGTGACCTTGCAGGCGGTGCGCTTGATCAGGTCCGAGAGCTGGCCCAGGTCCAGGTCGGGGTGAGCGGCGAGGGCGCGGTCCACGGCTTTTCTGACCACCCCCGGCCCACTGACCCCCACGTTGATCACGGAGTCGGGCTCGCCGATGCCCAGGTAGGCCCCGGCCATGAAGGGTACGTCCTGGGGAATGTTGGCAAACACACAGAGCTTGGCACAGGCCAGGCCGTCACGCTCGGCGGTGCGCTCGGCGGCCGCCTTGATGGCCCGGCCCATCAGCAGGACCGCGTCCATGTTGATGCCGGCCTTGGTGGAGGCCACGTTGACCGATGCACAGACGCGCTCGGTTTCGGTCAGGGCCTCGGGAATCGCGGCGATCAACGCGCGGTCGCCGGCGGCGATGCCCTTCTCCACCAGGGCCGAAAAGCCGCCGATAAAATCCACGTTCATCGATCGGGCGCATTCGTCCAGGGTGCGGGCGATTGCCACCATTCCGTCGGGTCCCATGGGGGCGCAGACCACGGCGATCGGGCTGACCGCGATGCGCTTGTTGACGATCGGGATGCCGTACTTGTCGCCGATCTGGTCGCAGATCGGCACGAGGGCCTCCGCAATGCGCCCGATCTTGTCGCGGATGCGGGTTTGGAGCGTGGCCAGATCGTGGCTGGCGCAATCAAAGAGGTTGATGCCGAGGGTGACCGTGCGGACGTCGAGATGCTCGTTTTTGAGCATCTCGAGGGTCGAGATGATTTCCTGGTGGCTTAACATGGCGGCCTTCTGAATGGTAAGGGGTTTGGCAATGCGCCGCCGCGGTCGGCGGCGGACGTCAGATGCGGTTCATGGCGCTGAAAATATTGCGGTGCTGGATCGTCAAACGCAGCCCCAGGGCGGTTGCCTGATCCAGGAGGTCTTTGCGGAAGCGCTGCTGATCGATTTCGGTGGGTACGTCGACCTCATAGATCATGATGTTGTCGCCCGGCTCATTGCCGCCCTTGAAGACCGCCTGCAGGTTGGTGACGTTGACCTGGTAGCGGGCGATCACCGCGGTGATGCGCGCCACCAGGCCCTTGGCGTCCGGCCCGATGGTGGTGATCACAAACGGCTCGGCCGCCGGCGGGGGCGCGGGGCTGCCGGTGGCGGCCAGGGGTTTGACTTGAACGTACATTTTGAAGGCTTCAAGGCCCGCTGCCAAATCCTCGCGCAACGTCTCGGCGGTGGCCCCGGCCGGCATGGCGGCAATGAAGATCCCGGCAAATTCCGATTGCAGGATCGTTTGGCTGACATTTTCGATGTTGCAGTCGCGCTCGAACAATACCCGCGAAACCGCCGCCACGATGCCGGGGCGGTCTTTGCCGAGAACTGAAATAATCACCTTGGTCATGAGCAAGGCTCCTGTTTTTCAAAGAGAATCGAACGGTCCACCGCGGCCAGCGTCGCGCAGCCGGTCAGAACCATGGCCTGGCGCAGCTCCGAGCGGATCTTGGCGATGTAGGCCTGCACACCCTCCTGCAGCCCCCCCATCGCGGCCACTGAAAACGGGCGGCCGATCATCACGGCGTCGGCGCCCAGGGCGAGCATTTTGAGAACATCCGCCCCGGAACGGACCCCGCCGTCGGCCAGGACCGCAATCCGGCCGCGGACGGCCCCGGCCACGCCGGCGAGGACCTCGGCCACGCCTGGGGTATGGTCCAGCACCCGCCCGCCGTGGTTGGAGACCACGATCGCATCTGCACCGACGTCGACGGCCAGACGGGCGTCATCGGGGGTCATGATCCCCTTGAGGATGAATTTCAGCGGGGTGCGTTGGATGATCCGGGCGAGCTTGGCCGGGGACTTGGGAGATACAGGACGGCCCATCAGCTTGAGGGTCAGGAGCCCGGCGGCGTCGATGTCCATGCCGACGATGGTGGCCCCGGTATCGGCCGCCTTTGCAAGCTTTTCAAAAAGCTCGGCGTCTTCCCAGGGCTTGATGAATGGAATGCCGGCGCCGCCCAGCTGCCGGATGATGCTGAAACCGGTTTCGTGAATGAAGGGGGGAATGCCGTCGCCGCTGCAGCCGAGCAAGCCTTCGGCGTGGCACCCGGCCAACACCGCCTGGACGTAATCGGCTTCGGAAACCTTGCCGCCCATGTTGAACGAGACCCCGCCGATGGGCGCGGCCAGCACCGGCATCGAAAGCGGCCGGCCCAGCAGTTCGCTGCGGGTGTCGGGCTCGGCGGCGTCGTGGATCAGCCGCATGTTGAAGCGCCAGGCCGCCAGGGCCTGGACGTTGGCCTGAAAGGCCGCCCCGGTGCCCAGACCGCCCATCCCGGGAACCTCCCCGGCACAGGCGCGGCCGTCACAAATGGGGCACACCCGGCAGAAGCCTTTCATGCGCTCCCTGGCTTTTTGGCGAATTTCCTGCATGTGTTGCGTTTCCTCTCCTGAATCCGGTGGCGCGGGCAGGTGCGCGGTGGATTTCGACGCCGCGCGCCTTGTACAAGGCCTGCCGCTTGTGTTAAAAAAATGGTGGCAGCATCCACCGATGCTTGGTTGAACCATGAGGTTTTGTATGACTGAATCTAAAAATATGGCATCTTTGCTAAGAGAAAACAAGAAGCTAATTATCATTATGGCCGTCGCCCTTTTTTTGATCGAACTGGAGATTTTCGCTGTGGCCGCCATGAAATCGGGGCACAAGTCGTGGCTGCAGGTGATCGACGCCAACGGCAACGTCATTCACGAAACCGACGGCAGCAATCTGAGCGACTTCAACCGCTACTATTTCGAAAAAACCTTCGGCCCCTTTGAAAATTATGAGGTCCGGCTGGCGTCCCAAGACGTGCCGTTTCCTTTCCGTGCCTGGTTTGTCGCCGCCGTCGGCCTTCCGGTGGGGGTGGTGCTGCTGCTGGCCTTTGTGCTGCGCGCCTACGCAGCGCTCTTTTACGGCGAAACCGCCCGGGCCGCGTCGGCCTCGCAGGCCGTGGATGAGGGTCAGAGCGGTTTTGAAAAGACGTTGGCGCGGGTGAGCCGCTTTAATATCTTCACCATCGGGTTTCTGATTTTTCTGGCTGTTTTCGCCTACTGGGTCATCCCCAACCTGATCACCCACGTGGGGCGGGTGGGAATCGATACGGTGGTGCGTTTCAAATGGGTCTTTATTTCGACGGCGGCCTTTCTGGCCGGGCTGCTGGTTTGGATCGTTTACCTGCGCTATCTACTGGCCCGCAAAAGCATCGAATGCCGCACAGAAGTCGAAAAACACCGTCTGCAGCTGGAGTTCGGCCAGCGCGGCCAAGGACTGCTGCAACTCGAGGACCGCGGCGGGGCCGCCGCGGGCAGCCCCCGAGTCGCCTGGCAGGAGCCGGACGACGCGGGCGCGGTCGACCGCCAAAACACGGAAACCGGGGGTGCTTCGGCGGAGAACTGACCCGGCCGGAATCCCTGCCCCCGCGTCCTTTTTCACGGGTCTTCCCCGGAGACCCGTTTGGGGCGAAAGCGCATGCAGATCGTCAGCACTCACAAAGCCACCGATTTCGACGCCCTGGCCTCGGTGATTGCGGCCACCCTGGTTTATCCTGGGGCCGTGCCG
>JAWOJK010000211.1:0-3428 GCA_046481705.1 Desulfobacterales bacterium
CTTGAGCTCCGGCGGAGCGAATCGATGAAAGATGCGGACGCCGGTTCCGCCGCCCTCAAAGGTGAAACAGCCCAGAAGCCCTGAAGAGGGGAGCCATGTTCTCAAAGTTTTTTATCGAACGCCCGATCTTTGCCAGCGTCATCTCCATCGTGATCGTCATTGCGGGCGTCGTCTCATTCGGTGCCCTGCCGGTGGCGCAGTACCCGGAGATCACACCGCCGACCGTATCCGTATCGGCCCTCTATCCGGGCGCCAATGCCCAGGTGGTCGCCGAAACCGTTGCGGCGCCCATCGAGCAGCAGGTCAACGGCGTCGAGAACATGATCTACATGTCCTCCACCAGCGCCAGCGACGGTTCCTACAACCTCACGGTCAGCTTCGAGGTGGGCACCAACCTGGACATGGCCCAGGTGCTGGTCCAGAACCGGGTGAGCCTGGCCGAGCCCGCCCTGCCCGAGGAGGTGGTCCGCCAGGGAATCAACACCAAAAAGAAGTCCACCAACATCCTCCTGCTCGCCTCGCTCTTCTCCCCGGACGGCCGCTTCGACGAGCTATACCTCGTCAATTACGCGACCTTGAGGTTGCGGGACGTTTTAAGCCGCATCCAGGGCGTCGGTGAGGTCATGATTTTTCCCGCCAGTGACTACGCCATGCGCATCTGGCTGGAGCCCCGCCAGCTCAAGAGCCGCAGTCTGACCACCGAAGACGTGCTCGCCGCCCTGCGCGAGCAGAACGTTCAGGTGGCCGCCGGTCAGATCGGCCAGCCGCCGGCGCCGGCAGGCCAGAACTTTCAATACACGGTCAACGTGCTGGGGCGCCTGTCGGACATCGAGCAGTTCGAGGAGATCATCGTCAAGACCGCCGAAGGCGGCCGCATCACCCGACTCAAGGACGTGGCCCGCATCGAGCTGGGCGGCAGGACCTACAGCATCACCTCCAGCAAGAGCGGCACGCCCTCCGCCAGCCTGATGGTCTATCAGCTGCCCGGGGCCAACGCCCTGGCGGTGGCCCAAGAGGTAAAGTCCGCCTTGAAGACGATCAGCGCGGCCTTTCCCCAAGGTCTGACCTACGAAATTCCCTACGACACCACGATCTTC
Source organism: Desulfobacterales bacterium (assembly GCA_046481705.1). GTDB lineage: Bacteria > Desulfobacterota > Desulfobacteria > Desulfobacterales > JAABRJ01 > JAABRJ01. The sequence continues at coordinate 1,098 of JAWOJK010000211.1, forward strand.
GTTGAGACCTCGATCAGGGAAGTCTACGTCACGCTCTTCCAGGCGGCCCTGCTGGTGTTCCTGGTGCTCTTCATCTTTCTCCAGGACTGGCGGGCCACCGTGGTGCCGGCGGTGACCATACCGGTTTCTCTCGTCGGCACCCTGGCGGTCATGCTGGCCATGGGGTTTTCCCTCAACATGCTGACCCTCTTCGGCCTGGTGTTGGCCATCGGCATCGTGGTGGACGACGCCATCGTCGTGGTGGAGTCCACCGCCTACCACATCGAGCGCGGCAAGAGCCCCAGGGAGGCCGCCATCCAGGCCATGAGCGAGGTGTCCGGGCCGGTGGTGGCCACCACCCTGGTGCTGCTGGCGGTTTTCGTGCCGGCGGCCTTTCTGCCCGGCATCACCGGCGAGCTCTACCGCCAGTTCGCCCTGACGATCGCGATCGCCACCATTTTCAGCTCCATCAACGCCCTCACCCTGAGCCCGGCGCTGGCGGCGCTGCTGCTGCGGCCCCCGAAGGAGAAGAAGAACGCATTCTTCCGGGGTTTCGACGCCCTGTTCCAGAAAACCGAAAACGGCTACCTCGCCGTGGCCAAAACCCTCACCCGGCGGACGGCGATCGTCATGCTGCTCTATCTCGTCCTGCTGGGGGTCACCGGCTGGCGCTTTGCGCTGCTGCCCACCGGGTTTCTGCCCACCGAGGATCAGGGCTACCTGATCGCCAACGTTCAACTGCCCGACGCCGCCTCCCAGGAACGCACCGACGCGGTTCTCAAGCGGATCGACGGCATCCTTGAAAAAACGGCGGGCGTTCAGGACTGGGTTTCCCTGGGGGGGTTCTCGGTGATTGACGGGACCAATGCATCCAATGCGGGCACGATCTTCATCACGATGACGCCCTGGGACGAGCGCAGCGACCCCGCTTTGCGGCAGGAAGCCATTGGGGGGGCGATCCAGGCGCAGCTGTTTCAAATCCAGGAGGCCATTGCCTTTGTTTTCACGCCGCCGGCGATCCCCGGTCTGGGGGTGGCGGGCGGCTTCCAGATGCAGCTTCAGGACAGGGCCGACGTCGGGCTTCCGGAGCTGCAGAAAATGGTCGACGAGATCCTCCAGGACGGCAACGCCCAGGCCGGTCTGGCCGGCCTTAACAGCACCTTCCGGGCCGATGTCCCCCAGATCTTTGCCGAGGTTGACCGCACCAAGGCCAAGACCCTGGGCGTTGCCCTGACAAGTGTCTTCAACACCATGCAGGCCTATCTGGGTTCGGCCTACGTAAACGATTTCAATAAGTTCGGCCGCACCTGGCAGGTGCAGGTGCAGGCGGATCATCAGTTCCGGAACAAGCCCGAAGACATCCGTCAGCTGGACGTGCGGGACGCCATGGGAAACATGGTGCCGCTGGGGACGCTGATCAGCGTCGACCAGGTTCTGGGGCCCCAGACGATCCAGCGTTACAACCTCTACCCGTCGGCTTCCATCACGGGCGGTGCCGCGCCCGGTTTCAGCTCCGGCCAGGCGCTCAACCTGATGGAGCAGCTGGCCGACAACAAGCTGCCCCCATCCATGGGCTACGAATGGACCGGCATGTCCTACCAGGAGAAAAAAGTCGGTTCGGAAGCGATTCTCGTCTTCGCCCTGGCCATTGTTCTGGTCTTCCTGGTGCTGGCGGCCCAGTACGAGAGCTGGACCAGCCCGTCGGCGGTCATCCTGGTGGTGCCGCTGGCGGTACTGGGCACCGTCATAGCGCTGATGATGCGCGGGATGGACAACAACGTCTATACCCAGATCGGCATCGTGCTGCTGATCGCCCTGGCCAGCAAAAACGCCATTCTGATCGTCGAGTTCGCCTCGGAGCAGCGCGCCAAGGGGCTGGGCATCAGGGAGGCGGCCGTGGAGGCAGCCAAACTGCGTTTCCGGCCGATCCTGATGACGTCGATCTCCTCCATTACCGGCTTCATGCCGCTGGTGGTGGCATCCGGCGCCGGGGCCGCCAGCCGGCAGGCCATCGGGCTTGCGGTGGTGGGCGGTATGGCCGCCGCCACGATCATGTCCCTGCTGTTTACGCCGGTATTTTATGTTGTGATGCAGCGCTTGAGCGAGTTTCGCAAAAAGCCGGCCTTCTCCGGCGGTGCGTCCCGGACCGGCACCGCCGAAACCGCCGGTGGCTGAGGATGGGAAGCGGCGTCGCCGCGGCTTTTTTAACCCGAAAATTTCTTTTCCCGGAGCGGACCATATCACCATGATGAGCATACCGCACAAGATCCTTTGGGGCCTGTCGGGTGTTTTACTGCTTTGTCTGAACGCCTGCACCACCCTGGGGCCGGATTTCTCCCCTCCCAAGGCGGA
>JAWOJK010000377.1:0-18095 GCA_046481705.1 Desulfobacterales bacterium
CGGCCGGATCGACGCGTTCTTTTACACCGTCGGCCATCCCAACGGCGCTTTCAAGGAGGCCTCGGCCGGCGCCCGCAAGGTGCTCTTCGTGCCCCTTGAAGGCCCCGGCATCGATGAACTGATCAAGGCCAAACCCTACTACGCCAAATCCGTCGTGCCCGTCATGGCCAATTACCAGGGCGCGGCCAACACCGAAGACGTCAACTCTTTCGGCGTTCTGGCCACGCTGATCACCTCCGCCAAGGTGCCCGACGACGTGGTCTATGCCATCACCAAGGAAGTCTTCGACAACCTCGAGACCTTTAAAAACTTGCACCCGGCCTTTGCGATCCTGACCAAGGAAAACATGCTGGAGGGCATGTCGGCCCCGATTCATTCGGGGGCGATGAAATACTTCAAGGAAGCCGGCCTGAAATAAGGCATTGAGAGGCGCATCAGGGCGGGGCCGGGGCTTGGCGCTGAATCCGGTCAGCCCTGATCCGCTTGCACCCCGCGGCGGTCCCGCGGGGTCTCGGCTGCGCTAGAAAAATTTGGCTGTTGCGGATCGCACCCGAGGCGTCCACAGACGGCGCTGCCGCCCCCAGACCCGGAAGCCGGCGCGGGCTGACCCTCCCTTTCAACCGAAGAGACAGGTGGCCGCTATGATCAAAACCGATATTGAGGACAAAGAAGAAGGCCTCGAACTGGCCCGGCGAATGGCGGAAGAAGAGGAGGGGATCGGGCGGCGGCCCCGAGGGCTGCAAAAATATGTGATTCCAACGATTGCCGTGGTCTGGAGCCTGTTTCAGCTGTCGATCGCCAGCTGGCTGATCCTCGACTCCACCTTCATCCGCGCGATTCACCTCGGGTTTGCCCTGCTGATCGTTTTTCTCAATTATCCCCTCTTAAAAAAAGAGCGCTTGGGGCTCAAGTTTCTCTCCGCCACCGACCGCATCCCCATCATCGACTTCATCGTAGCGATTGTGGCCTGTATTGCAGCGCTTTACATCGCCATCGACTACAGCGGGATGACGGGGCGCTACGGCGCCCCGATTCTGCGCGACATCCTGATCGGCATGCTGCTGGTGGCGGTGCTGCTGGAGGCCTCGCGGCGCGTGATCGGCCCGGCCCTGCCGGTGATTGCCCTTTTTTTTATCGGCTACTCTTTTTTCGGCCCCTACATGCCGGACCTGATCGCTTTCAAAGGCGTTTCGGTCAACCGCTTCGTCGGTCAGATGACGATGTCCACCGAGGGGATCTACGGGATTCCCCTGGACGTCTCGGCCACCATCGTTTTTCTGTTTGTCCTGTTTGGCGCCATGCTGGACAAGGCCGGTGCCGGGCAGTACTTCATCCACCTGGCCCTCAGCATGCTGGGCGGGTTCAAGGGCGGGCCGGCCAAGGCCGCGGTGGTCGGCAGCGGGATGACCGGACTTGTCTCCGGCTCCAGTATCGCCAACGTCGTGACCACCGGCACGTTCACCATCCCCTTGATGAAGAAGGTGGGCTATCCCCCCACCAAAGCCGCCGCCATCGAGGTCGCCGCCAGCACCGACGGCCAGCTGGCGCCGCCCATCATGGGGGCCGCGGCCTTCATTATCGCCGAATACGTCAACGTGCCCTACGTGGAGGTGGTCAAGGCCGCCGCGGTCCCAGCCTTCGCCTCTTACGCCGCGCTCTTTTACATCACCCACATCGAGGCCTCCAAACTGGGGTTGGAGGGTATGGCCCGCAGCGAACTGCCGCCTTTTTTCAAAACCCTGCTCGGCGGCGCCCATTTCCTGGTGCCCCTGGTATTTCTGCTGTATGAATTGATCGTCGTGCGCCACTCCCCGGAACTGGCCGCCTTCAACGCCATCTGGGTGATGGCGCTGATCATGTTTTTCCAGAACCCGGTGAAGGCCTACTTCAAGAAGGAGCCTTTAGGGCCGGCCTTCCGGCAGAGCGTCGTCCAAATTTTCGCCGCCCTGGCGGGCGGTGCGCGCAACATGGTCTCGGTTGCCCTGGCAACGGCCGCCGCCGGCATCATCGTGGGGGTGGTCGCCCTGGGGCTGGGACAGCTGATCACCGCCATCATCGACACCCTTTCGGGGGGCAACATCTTCCTCATGCTGGTGATCGCGGCCATCACCAGCCTGATCATCGGCATGGGGTTGCCCACCACCGCCACCTACATCGTGATGGCCTCCCTGACCGCCCCGGCCATTGTTGAAATCGGCGGTCTAAACAATTTTATCGTGCCCCTGATGGCCGCTCACCTCTTCTGCTTCTATTTCGGGATCCTGGCCGATGACACCCCGCCGGTGGGTCTGGCGGCCTACGCGGCTGCGGCGATCGCCAAGTCTCCGCCGGTGGCCACCGGTCTGCAGGGCTTCATGTACGACATCCGCACGGCGATTCTGCCGTTCATGTTCATTTTCAACACCGACCTGATCCTGCACAATGTCAACAACTGGCCCCAGGGCCTGTTGATTTTCGCCATGGCCTGCGTGGGCAACTTCGCTTTTGCCTCGGCCACCCAAGGGTGGTTCGTGGCCCGCAACCGGATCTGGGAAATTCCCCTCTTTCTGTTGGTCACCTTCATTCTGATGCGGCCGGATGCGGTGGCGCCGGTTGTGGGGTTGCCCCATGAGCAGCGCTACTGGACATACCCGATCGGCCTGGCCATCTTCGGGTTGCTCTACTTGATGCAACGGCCCCGCATCCCGCAAACGGCGGCGGCGCAAACCGGCTGAACCAAGGGCCGCCGGTCTGCCGGCGGGTTGATCGGAAAGGAGGAAACGGATGGGCGACATTCAGAAAATCATGGTGGCAATCGCATTTAGCGATTACTCGGAGGGCATCTTCACCTATGGGGTCCGGCTGGCCCGCAACCTGGACGCGGATATCCTCGTGGTCAGCGTCATCAACCAGCGGGACGTGGCCGCCGTTCGCAAGATTGCAGCCCTGGGCTACGAAGTCGACGGCGAACACTACGTTCAGGGGGTCCGCGACGAGCGCCTGAAAATGCTCGAGGCCTTTGTGGCCAAAGCCGGCTTCCCCGAGGAGCGCGTCGCGGCGCGCATCCTGATGGGTGACCCCCTGGACGAGCTGTTGAAGACGGCGCTGCGCGAAAAGGTCGATCTGATCGTGATGGGGGTCAAGGGCCGCTCGGATCTGGAGCATGTCCTGGTGGGTTCGGTGGCCGAAAAGATGTTTCGGCGCAGCCCCATCACGATCGTTTCGTACCGCGGCGAAAAGGAGGCCGCGCACCTGCGCAAACGGGTGGAACACCTGCTGGATTAGCCGCGGGCTGAGCGTCCTGATTTTTGTCGAATGACCCGCGGCGGGTCCCTGCAGGGGCCCGCCGCTTGACTTTTGCCGCTGCGGGCGCACTTTGGTGCTGTAATCGCTTTTTCCCCCAAAAGGATCAGGAGGTGCGCCATGACGTCACACCATGCCGACAAACAACGGCTTAAAATCATAATGGATCTGGAACGTCTCAACCGCTCCAACGCCGAGGGCTGTCCGGCCTGCGGCCGCAAGTTCTCACTGGGCGACACCGTCGTGCCGGCCTGTGGTGCGTGGGAGGGCGGGCCCCGGCTGATCCACGAACACGAAGCGGTCTTCGACCACCGCAGGGGCTCCTACGTCGAGCGGCGCTGTTACGCGGCCGAGCGCGGCCCCATCGGCGCCTGACCCCCCAGCAGCATACCCGCGGCTGGCGCTCCCGCGCGGCCTGCAGCCCCGCCGTGTTGTCGCGCCACCCCGCCTGATGGCCGGTCTTACCTCTGCCCGTGTCGGAAACGCCATGCTGCTTTTCCTGCGGGCGGCAAGGCAGCGGATCGATAGTATTAAAACACTCGGACAAGCCTACCGCAAAGGTGCAAAGGGGGTTTCCAGACAGAGCGCTATGAAAAAAAACCCTGTGGCTCTCAAGGCCCCATCTGATGCCGCAGATCGGCGCTGGGTTTTTCGCTTTCAGCCGCGAAGTCTCCGCCAGCGGCTGGTGCTTTTTGTGCTGTTGCCCGTGGCGTTGCTGCTGTTTTCGATGGGGCTGATCGGGTTTGTGTTCGCCCGCAACAGCATGCTGATTCAGTGGCGGGAAGCGGCCGTTCTGAAACTCCAGCGGGCCGCCCATCAGGTGGACATGCGGCTCATCGAGCCCAAGGAATGGATGGGGATCTTCAGCAGCACGGTCGGTCATCCCAGCGCATCCGCCGTGCAGCAGATGATCATCGAGCGCCTGCAGGCCATGGAGGGGGTCGCCTATGTCAACCTGGTGTGGGAGGCTGCCGCAGCGGCTGCAATCCCGACGGACCGCAGGGTCGATGGCATGCCCGGCCAAATGGGAAGTGATCCGGTCCTGGGGAGGCGATTGGCCCACATGCACCATGGGGGCGCAAGGGCCGAGATCATGCCGCCACGCTATGACGAGCTGGTGGCGGGAGAAACCGTGGCCCTGGTGTCCACCCTCAACGACCCGGACGGCAACCGCATCGGGCGCCTGGAGGTGGCGGTTCGCTTCGACTATATTATCCAGGACATGCTAGGGTCGGGCTGGTGGCAGAGTTTACGGGCGTTTCTAGTGGATGATGCCGGACGGGTGCTGACCTGCACGGTTCCCGGCGGCTCCCCGGAGTTGTGCGCCACGGGTGACGCCCTGACCCGGGAAACCCTGGCGGCCATGCAGACCCGGGCGTCGGGGACCGTTCTGGGCAAGGGCCTGCCCCCGGCGGCGGTGAGCGGCTTCTACCGCCTCCAGGAGGCCCCTTGGACCCTGATCGTGATCGCCCCGGGGGATATGGTCCTGGCACCGATCCTGCGCTTCCGGCGCTATTACGCCGTCACCGGGGTGGCTTTCATCGGGTTTGTGCTGGTCCTGATCCGCCTGATGACGCAGCGCACCGTGGCCGCCATCAAGGATGTTTCGCGGGCCGCCACGGCCGTGGCGCGCGGCAGCCTGGGCGCGCCCCTGCCGGTGCGCAGCCGGGACGAGGTCGGCGAGCTCACCCGCAGCTTCAACACCATGCTGCACCAGCTTGAGGAGCGCATCCGCATCAAGCAAGCCCTGGGGCTCGCCCAAGAGGTCCAGCAGAATCTGCTGCCGGACCGCATCTTGGCGTTCGCAAACCTGGAGGTCGCCGGCACCAGCCTCTACTGCGAGGAGACCGGCGGGGATTACTTCGATTTTCTGCAGTTTCCCGAGCTGGGCGGCGGGCGGTTGGGGATTGCGGTCGGGGACGTGGTGGGCCACGGCGTGGCCTCGGCGCTGTTGATGGCCACCGTGCGGGCCCTGCTGCGCAGCCGGGCGTCGCAAGGGGGCGGGCCGGCGCGGATTATCGCGGATGTCAACCGGCTGCTGTGCATGGACACTGCCGCGGCGGGAAATTTCATGACGCTTTTTTTCGCCCTGCTGGACCCCGCCGGCGGGGAGATTTGCTGGGTGCGGGCGGGCCACGAACCGGCCCTGGTCTACGACGCCGGAAAAGACACCTTCATGGAACTGCGCGGCGACGGCATGGCCCTGGGCGTCGATGAAAACCAGGAATACGCCAGCTATACCTGTGCCGGCTGGAACGGCCGGCACCTGCTGCTTTTCGGCACCGACGGTATCTGGGAGACTGAAAATCCGGAAGGGGAGCGTTTCGGCAAACAACGGTTGCGGCGCCTGTTGCGCGCGTACCACCAGCGTCGCCCGGGGGACATCATGCGGGCTGTAACCGACGATCTGGCGGCGTTTCGCCGAAATGCCGTGCAGCACGACGACATCACCCTGGTGGTTGTCAAGTTCCGTCCGGCCGCCTCATCCCGGTGACTGACGCCGCCGGCGGTCGCTACATGGCGTCGACGTCTGTTTCGGCGATCATCCGGTTCAGCTCCTTTTTCAGATTCGGCGGCAGTCCCACGATTTCAAGCGAAAGAAACCCCTTGATGATTAGCGAGGTGGCGTCCTGCTCGGAAAGCCCGCGGGCCATGAGATACTCGATTTCATCACGGGCGATTTTGCCCACCGCCGCCTCGTGTGACATCTCCACATCGGGGGTGTGCGCTTCCAGTTCCGGAATCGCGTGAATCGCGCCCTGCTTCGAGAGGAGAAGCCCCTTGCACTCCAGGTGGGCCTTGGCGCCCGGCTGGGCGCCGACGAGGTGGCCCCGGGCAATGATCTTGCCGCCGGTGGAAACCGCGCGGGAGATGATTTCGGCACGGCAGTCGGGGGCTTCCATCAGCACCCGCGAGCCCACGTCCATCAGTGAACCGGGCCGCGCCATGAGAACCGAGTTGAGGCTCGCGGCGGCATGTGGCCCCTTGAGGGTTACGCTGGGGTACATCTGGATGTCGCGGGCCGGCACCAGGCAGATGTAATTGGAGATAAAGGTGCCGCCCTCCTCGACGATCACCGCGGTCCGGGGACGCACGGCCATCTGTTCGGGCCAGTGATGGATCATGGTGAAGGAGAGCGTGGCGCCCTTTTTGACGTAAAACTCGGAGACCCCCACGTGCAGACCGGAGCGCACCCCATGGGAGGTCGCGCAGCCGGTGATGATGTTGAGCTCCGCATTTTCCTCGGCGATGACGATGTTGTGGACATCCTGGGTCAGCTTGTCTTCGGTGAGGTAAAGGCAGGCCTGCAGCGGGTAGTGAACCTTGGCGCCGGCATGGGCGCGGATGAAATACCCCTGACCGTGGCGGGCCTCGGCCCTGCGGGTGTAAGCGTCCTTGTCGACCGCCACCGCCCGCCACCAGTATTCCGTAAGGCCGTCGTATTTTTGGAGCGCATCGCCGACGGCCAGCATTTCAACGCCCGCATGGCGGCTTCGGCAGTGGACCACCGAGTGGTCCATCTGGAAAAAACTGCCCGAGCGGTCCTTCTCGCCGGGGTCCACCCCGGCCCGCAGAAGCTGCTTCTGGTCATCTGCCGACAGGCCAGCCAAGTCGGCCAGCGGCGGGTGGGCCGGGACGTCCTCGCGGTAGATGCTCAGGTCGAGGTCGGCAACGCTGATCCCTTTTGGGGTGCTCATATTTCATCTCCTCGGCGGAAGCAGCGGTAGCATTCCTTGAAACCGCAATCCCGGATGGTGTGCAGCATTTCCCGCGGGTTGGCCTGACAGGCGATGCGGCCTTCCATCAGGACGTGGCCGACATCGACGTTGACGTACTCCAAAATGTGGCCGGTGTGGGTGATGACGAGGCCCGACTTGCGGGTTTGGGCGTAGATTTGTTTCAGGGTGCGGCTGCCGTTGGGGGTGTGTTTGCGGCCGAGGACGTGGTTGGTGTACTCGCCGATGAGGTGGATGTTCTCCAGGTCGACACCCGACTCGGGCTCATCCAGGAGGACCATGTCGGGGTCCTGCAAGAGCAGTTGGAGCAGTTCGGCGCGCTTGATTTCACCGCCGGAAAACCCCACGTTGATTTCGCGGTCGAGGAAGTCCAACAGGTTGAGGCCTCTGGCCAATTCGTCCAGCAGCTCGCCGTTGCGCCGGGCGCTGGCCGCGATCAGCTCCCTGAGCTTGACGCCGCGAATCGTCGGGGGGCGCTGGAAAGAGATCCCCATACCCAGCCGCGCGCGTTCGTCTGTGGGCAGGTCGATGATGTTTTGCCCCTTGAACCAGATTTCTCCGGTCACGGTGTAGCCTGAAAACCCCATCAGGGCGTTGAGCAGGGTGGTCTTGCCGGAACCATTGGGACCGAAGATCGCGTGAATTTCGCCTTTATTGATGCTGAAGGTGACGTCTTTTAAGATCTCCTTGGCGCCGACCCGCACCCTGAGGTCCCTGACGTCTAGCAGGGGTGTTGCCTTCATGTTTTAAATTCCTGTCTGGGGGTTTGCCCGTCATGCCGGCCCGAAGATGCGCGCCTACTCCGCATCGGGGGAGGCTTTTACCTCAGCGACGATGTTTTTGAGGTCGCGGCGGCTGCGATAAGGCTGGCTCAGGGCCTCAACGATCTTTTTCATATGCCTTCGCCGGCGCTCGGCCGCCGCCGTGAGCTTTTCCTCCAGCAACTCCACCGGGCAGGGTTTCATCAGGTAGTCGAAGGCCCCGCGCCTCATGCCCTCGATGGCGTCGGCGACCGTGGCGTGGCCGGTCAACATGATCACCTCCAGCAGCGGGTGCCGCTCCCGGATCAATTTAAAGGTTTCGATACCGTCAAGCCCCGGCATGCGGACGTCCAGAAGAACCACCTCGGCATTTCCACCCTCGTCCAGGCCCGCCATCACCCGATTGGTGTAATCGATGCCGGCCCGCTCGTCCAGCCATTCGATGGCCGCCTCGCCGCTGTGAACGGCACTGACGGTGAAGCCCCGTCTGCGCAGTCGCCGGGCCAGGGTGGTCACAAAAGGCACTTCGTCGTCCACCAGGAGCACATTTGCTTTGATCATCGCCCTTCTCTCCCCGCTGCTTGTGAAGGCTATCGAAAACGCAGGGCGCTGACGCACACCGCTTCTCGCGTCCGCAAAAGCGCCGTTGCAGGATACGTATCCGTCAGAACAGAGAGTTCGCCATGGCGGGAGCAACGACCGGGGTTTTGGATGGGTATCTCGCCGTGGCGTCGGCAGTCAAACGTCGGGTTTTTTTTACAGCTCATCATAGTGATTCGCGGCGCGTATGTCCACAGAAGATTGGCGGCCGTGCCGCGCAACCTGCGTTGGTTCGAACCCCGTCGCCGGTGCCCGGCCCGTTTTGCGGCCTTGACCGTTCTGGGCCTTTTCATTATAGTCCACCTTTCTGGCCGGGTGCGGCCTGAAACCGCCCGCAGTGCCGGCGCCGGTTGGCGGCTGCCGCCTGCCGGCGCAAATGCCCAGGGAGTCTGCCGATGCATGTCACCTTTTACGGCGCTGTGCGTGAAGTTACCGGCTCCATGCACCTCATCAGCTCGGAAACCGACCGGGTCCTGCTGGACTGCGGGCTTTTCCAGGGACGACGCCGGGAAAGCGACCGCAAGAACCGCACCCTGCCGTTCGACCCCCGGATCCTGACCAACGTGGTGCTCTCCCACGCCCACATCGACCACTCCGGGCGCCTGCCGCTGCTGACCCAAAAAGATTTCACCGGCCGCATCATCTGCACCCGCGCCACCGCCGGCGCCTGCAGCTACCTTTTGCCTGACAGCGCCCGCATTCAGGAATCCGACGCCGAATACCTCAACTACAAGACCGTGCGCTCGCTCCTCTACGACCTGAAGACATCGCCCCGCACCCAGAAGGTCAGCAAGCGCGAGGTGCGCAGGATCAAGGAGCTTCTCAAGTTCAACCACAACCGCCTCAATACCGAGGCCATCGACGAATTGATCAAAAAGCATCATCTGGAGGCGGTGCGACCGCTCTACACCCTTGCGGACGCCGAGTCCGCGCTGGGCTATTTCGACGGGTACCCCTACCGGGAGCCGGTGGCCATCGGCCGCGAGATGCACTGCACCTTCTACGATGCCGGTCACATTCTCGGATCGGCGGTCAGCATCATCCGCCTGCGTGAAGACGGCCGGGACTGCACCATCGGCTTTACCGGCGACCTGGGGCGGTTTGGCATGCCGATCCTGCGGGACCCGACGCTTAACTTCGCGCCCGAGGACGCTGCCGTCGATCTCATGATCATGGAGAGCACATACGGCCAGCGGCTGCACAACACGGTGGCGGATCTCAAAAGTACCCTCAAGGTTGCCCTGCAGGACGCCATCGCGCGCGGTGGCACGGTCCTGATCCCCGCTTTTGCTTTCGGGCGCGCCCAGGTGCTGTTGTACACGCTGCACCTGCTCTACGACGAGGGCGCGCTGCCGCGCCTGCCGATCTACCTGGACAGCCCTCTGGGCACCAAGATGACTCAGGTTTATGCCGAGCACCCCGAAGTCTACGACCGCGAGGCCAACCAGGTGTTCCTGGCCAACGGGAAAAACCCGTTCTCGTCCCACGACGTCAACTTCGTCGGTTCGGTCGAGGAGTCCATGGCCCTCATGCGGGACAACCGGCCCGCGATTGTGATCGCGGCATCGGGCATGTGCGAGGCGGGCCGGATTCTTCATCACCTGCGCTACAAGATCCACGACGCGCGCAACACCATCCTGATCGTGGGGTACATGGCCGAAAACACGCTTGGCCGGCGCATCCTGGAATTTGGGCAGGCCTATGAGGCCGCCGGCCGCTCCGGGCCGGCGCCGGTGGTCAAATTTCTCAACAAGGAATACCCCCTGCGGGCGCGGGTGGTGAAGCTCGACGGCTTCAGCGCCCACGGCGATCGCGACGAAATGCTGCGCTTCTTGCGCACCTCGAACCTCAAAATCCGCCGGATCGCCCTGGTGCACGGAGAGGAGGCGCAGTCCATCGCCTTCGCCGAGTTGCTGCGCAGCGAGGGGTTCGACGCTTTTGTGCCCCACGTCGGGGAATCGGTGCGGTTGTAATCGCGGAGGTGCCATGATCAGTGTCGAAAACCTCAGCAAGAGCTACGGCGGAAGGGTGCTGTTCGAATCCATCAGCTTTCGCCTCAACCCGCGCGAGCGGGTAGGGCTGGTGGCCCGCAACGGCGAGGGCAAGACCACGCTGCTGCGCATCATCGTCGGAGAGGAGGAGGCCGATGCCGGCAGCCTCGTCATTCCCCGCAACTACCGCATCGGCTACGTGCACCAGCAACTCGAGTTCACCGCCGATACGGTTCTCGGCGAGGGGATCCGCGGGCTGCCGCCCCACGAGCGCGAGCATGTCTGGAAGGTCGAAAAGATCCTGACCGGTTTGGGGTTTTCCGAAGGCGACCTCGGGCGGCACCCGGCGGAATTCTCCGGCGGCTACCAGGTGCGGCTGAACCTCGCCAAGGTCCTGGTCTCCGAGCCGGACCTCCTGCTGCTCGATGAGCCCACCAACTACCTGGACATCACCTCCATTCGCTGGGTCGAGCGCTTTCTGCTGAACTGGCCCCACGAAGTCATGCTGGTCACCCACGACCGTGGATTCATGGACAAGCTGGCCACTCACATCGTCGGCCTGCATCGCGGCAAGGCCCGCAAGATCGCCGGCGACACCCACAAGTATTACGCCCAGATCGCCCAGGAGGAGGAGATCTTCGAAAAAACCCGCATCAACGACGAGCGCCGCCGCAAGGAGGTCGAGCTTTTCATCTCGCGTTTCCGCGCCAAGGCTCGTTTGGCCAACCTGGTGCAATCGCGGATCAAGACCCTCGGCAAGATGGAAAAAACAGAAAAGCTGGAAAAGCTCCAGGAACTCGATTTCGCCTTTCGCAGCCGGCCCTTCAAGGGTAAATTTCTGCTCCACGCACGGAACCTCGCCTTTGGTTTCAAGCCCGACCGGCCGCTTTTCAAGGGGGTGGACTTCACGGTGCGCGCCCAGGACCGGATCGGCATTATCGGCCCCAACGGCCGGGGCAAAACCACCCTGCTCAAACTCCTGTACGGTGCCCTGACCCCCACCAGCGGCGAGGTGAGCCTGCACCCGGCGGCGACCCCGGGTTTTTTCGAACAGACCAACGTGCAGAGCTTGGTGGACAGCCGTACGGTGGAGGAGGAAATCCTTTGGACCAGCCCGGATGTGGGCCGTCAGCAGGCCCGCAACATCTGCGGCGCGATGCTGTTTGCGGGCGACGAGGCGCTGAAGAAAATCAGCGTGCTCTCGGGGGGTGAAAAAGCGCGCGTGATGCTGGGCAAGCTCTTGTTGACACCGGCCAACCTCCTGTTGCTCGACGAGCCCACCAACCATCTGGACATGGAATCCTGCGACGCCCTGCTGGCCGCCATCGACAGCTTCAAGGGCGCGGTGGTGATGGTGACCCACAACGAGATGTTTCTGCACACCCTGGCCGAGCGCCTGGTTGTCTTCCAGGGCGGCAATGCCCGGCTGTTCGAGGGCGGCTACCAGCGCTTCTTGGAAACCGAAGGCTGGAGCGCCGAGGGCGGGGTCGCAGGCGCCGCTGATAACCGCTCAAGCGCGCCGCTGGTCAAGCTGAGCAAGAAAGAAGCCCGGCGCCGGCGCTCGGAGGTCGTCACCCGGCGCGGCAGGGAAGTGCGGCCCCTCGAGGAGACCATCGCCGGGGTGGAAAACCGGATCGAGTCCGAGGAAACCCGGATGAAGGACCTCAACGGCGAGATCCTGGTCGCCTCCCGGATCGGTGACGGCGCACGGATTGCCGAGCTCTCGCGAAGTCTGCACGCCTGCCAGAAGGCCATCGAACGCCATTTCGCGGAGCTGGAAAAACTCACTGCTGCTCTGGACCGCAAAAACGCCGACTACCAGGCGCAGCTGGCCCAGCTGGGGGAGGGTGAAGCCCTTGGCTGAGAGCGGCAGGCCCGCTGGCAGCGATGGGGCGGCAGCGCCCCAGCGCATCGGGTTGGAAGCGCTGTTTTTCTGTACGGCCGATCCGGCCGGCTGGGACGCCTTGCGGGGGCGCAGCCCGGTCCATTTTGCCGGCCACCTGCATGCCGCCGCGCTGCGGGAGGCCCTGGCGCGGGCGGGGATCGCGGCCGTGGCCGAACCCACGGACACCTAACGGAAAGCGTTCGCCATGGAGACCCTTGCTGCCAACGAAACGCACTTTGTCGACAGCCATGTGCACCTTGATCTCGTCGCCAAAACCCATCGGGCGCGAATAACCTGGCTGCGCAAAGCGGGTTGCCTGCCGGTCTCCTGGGCCATGGGCGGCGGCGCGGGAAGTGTCGCCCAGCTGCGCAAGTACCTCAAGGCCCAGCGGGGCACCGTGCACCGCCTGCGCAAAGCGGGCCTGGCGGGGTGGTTCCTGACCGGCGTGCACCCCCGCCACATCCCGGCGGCCCTTAAACCCGAGGCGCTGGGGCCTCTGCTGGCCCCTTTTCTCGCCGACCCCCTCTGTCGCGGGGTCGGCGAGATCGGCCTGGAGACCGCCGGCGGTCGTGAAAAGGAAATCTTCATAGCCCAACTGGAGTTGCTGCGGACCGAAATGGGCCGCCATCTAGTGATCGGGGTGCACACCCCACGGCAGGACAAAGAGCGGGTGACCGAGGAAACACTGGCGATTTTGAACCGTTACACGCCCTGGGCGGATCGCATCGTGGTGGACCACTGCAGCCGCGCGACGCTCGGGGCCGTTCTGGAGCGCGGGTTCTGGGCCGGCGTGACCCTCAACCCGCAGAAATCTTCGGCGGCGGATGTCATCGAAATGCTGGCGGACTTTCCCCGCGCGCTGCACCGCGTGATGCTCAACAGCGACAGCGGCAGCGCGTTCCACGAGGACCTGCAGGGTTTCGTCGCATCGCAGTGCCTGCCGCCGGAATCCCTGGTGCGCCTGAGCCGCGACAATGCCCTGACCTTTTACCGCCTGCCGCGACCGCAGAAACCGGTGTGAAGCCGCCCGCGACGGGCCGCTTGGCTGCACCCAAACGTCAGCCGAGAGCCGGAGCGGGGCCACCAGGCGCCACCGGCCCACTGCCCAAGGAGGTAACCGATGTCCTACATTTTGGCGGTTTACGGAAGCCCGCGGCGCAAAGGCAACACCGCGACCCTGCTGCAACAGGCGGTGCAGGGGGCGCGGGAAGCCGGCGCCGAGGTCGAGGAGATCGTTCTGCGGGACCTCAAGATGTCCCCCTGCCTCGAAATATACGGCTGCAAGCAAGACGGGCGCTGCGTGATCCAGGACGACTATCAGAAACTCCACGACAAGCTGCTGCGCATGGACGGGATCATGCTGGCCTCGCCGATTTTTTTCTACACCGTCTCGGCTTTCACCAAGATTTTCATGGACCGCTGCAACGTTCACTGGGTCAAAAAATACTGGATCGACCAAGCCGTGATGGGAAAATGGGAAAACCGCCGCAAGGGGCTCTTCATCGCCGCGGGGGCCACCCAGGGGCGCAAGCTGTTCGCAGGGGTCGAGTTGAGCGTCCGGTATTTCTTTGACGCCATCGACACCCAGCTGTGGCGCTCATTGTGCTTTCGCGGCCTCGACTTCCAGGGGGATGTGCTGAAGCATCCCGCGTATCTGGAAGAGGCCCATGCCGCCGGCCGGGGGCTGGCCCTGGCGCTTGCGGCGGACGTGGTCAACGCCGCGCAAACGGCGCCCCCTGCGGCCGGAGGAGCGTAAATCGCCATGCAACTGAAAAGCCTGAACCTGACAACGGCCGATGTCGAAACCCTTGTGGTGCCGGTCGGCGAAGACGCCGAGCTGCACGCCAACCCGGTCCTGAGCGCTCTGGCGGCGACGGCCATGAGGCTTCCCGAATTCAACGGGAAAATCGGCGAGGCGGTGACCCTCTACGCGCCCGAAGGGGTCCGCGTCCGCCGCGCGATCTTCCTCGGTCTCGGCCCCCTGGCGGCAATCGATCGCGAGGCCCTGCGCCGTTTTGCGGGGGCTGCCGTTCAGAAGTGCATCGGCTGCCATCTGGACGGGGCGCTGATCGCCGTGCCGTCGGCCGCCCGGCTGAAGTGCGCGCTCGTGGACCTGCTGACGGCCTTGCTGGAAGGCGCCTTTCTGGCCAACCATCGTTTTGACCGCTACAAGGGCGAAAAGAAAGAAACGCCCCTCTCGCAGCTGGCCCTTCTTGTGCGGGCCCAGGCGGCCCGGGCGCACCGCGACCTGCCCGAACGGGTGGCCACAATCTGCGGCGGCACCCTGCTGGCGCGGGAGTGGGTCTCGATGCCGGCCAACGACAAACGCCCCGAGCAGTTCGTGCGGGATCTCACCGTTCGGGCCCGGGCCGAAAACCTGGACGTGACGGTGCTCGATGAAAAGGCCTTGCAAAAAGAGAAGTTCGGTGCGTTGCTGGCCGTCGGCGGCGGCAGCGACAGCAAACCCGGTCTGGTGCTGATTGACTACAGCCCCCAGGAGGCCCGCCAGACCCTGGCGCTGGTGGGCAAGGGGGTGACCTTTGATGCGGGCGGCCTGAATCTCAAGCCCACCGGGTCCATCGAGGAAATGAAGATCGATATGGCCGGTGCGGCCGCGGTGGCGGCCACGATGATCGTGCTGGCCCGGCTGAAGCCCAAGCTGCGGGTGGTGGCGGCCCTGCCGGTGGTGGAGAACATGATCTCGGGCAGCGCCTACCGGCCCGGGGATGTCGTCACCAGCTACGCCGGCAAAACAGTTGAAATCGGCAACACCGACGCCGAGGGGCGCCTGATCCTGATCGATGCCATGGCCTACGTGGTCAAGACCTATCAGCCGGACACCCTGATCGATCTGGCAACGCTGACCGGCGCATGCGTGGTGGCCTTGGGGGAGGGAATCGCCGGGGTGTTTTCGCGCGACGATGACCTGGCCGAACGCATCGTGCGCGCCGGTCGGGTCACCCATGAACGCTGCTGGAAAATGCCCCTGCCAGACGACTACAAGGACCTGCTCAAAAGCGACATCGCCGATCTGCGCAGCCTGGGGACCACCCGCTGGGGCGGCGCCATCGCCGCCGCGCTGTTTCTGTCGGAATTCGTCGGCGACACCCGCTGGGCGCATATCGATATCGCCGGCCCGGTCTATCGCAAAAAGGAAGATGCCTATTGCGGCGCGGGGGGCACCGGTTTCGGCGTCCGGCTGCTCTGGGAGCTGATCGAAAAGCTCTGAAGGCGCCGGCCACCCGCAAAACCGGGCGGCCGGCAGGCGCTTACTCTGACGGCGCGAAATCCGGGTCGCTGAACTTGACCATCCCGACGCCGCCCTGGATGTTCTTGGTTTCTTTGATACCCTTGCTGCGCAGCAGCAGCTGGGCCTCGTAGGAGCGCGGCCCGGAACCGCAGATCAGGCAGAGCTTCTCTCCCCTGGGGACCTCGTCCAGGCGGCAAATCAGCTCCTCCTGGGGGATGTTGAGCCACTGGCTGCCGTATTTTTCCATAAACGGCGAGGACTGCACCACGCTGCGCACGTCCAGCACCCGGATCTTGCCGTCCTTGAAGTCTTCGAGAAACTCGGCCACATCGATGGGCTCCTGCCGGCCCTCAAGGATGTTTTCAAGGGCATTGGCCGCGTTGTTGACGATGTCCATGGCCGAGGCAAAGGGCGGGGCGTAGGCCACCTCGAGGTTGGATATTTCCGCCAGGCAAACCTCGTGATGCAGCAGGGCGGCCACCGCATCCACGCGCCCCTTGACGGCGTCGCCGGCTTTGCCCACGGCCTCGATCCCCAGCACCCGGCGGGTCTTGCGGTCGGCAATCAGCTTGACATACATGAGCTCCTGGGACGGGTAAAAATGCGCCCGGTCCGACTGCACCACCACCGCGTGCACCGGGTCAAAGCCCGCAGCGGCCGCCTGGCGCTCCGTCAGCCCGGCCCGGGCGATGCCGAAGTCGAAAACCTTCAGACAGAAGGTGCCCACCGTGCCGCCGATACGCCCCCAGCCCCCGGTGATGTTGGTGCCGATCACACGGCCCTGGCGGTTGGCCAGGGAGCCCAGCGGCATGTGGACGGTCTCGCCGCTGACCTTGTGCAGGATTTCAATGCAATCCCCGCCGGCGTAGATATCCGGGTCCGAAGTCCGCAGCCCCTCGTCCACCCGGATGCCGCCGAAGCGCCCGACCGCCAAACCGGCCTCCCGGGCCAGGGTGCTGTTCGGCCGCACCCCCACGGCCAGGATCACGAGCTGGCACGGGATTTGGCCGTTGCTGGTCGCCACCGCCTGAACCCCGTTTTGGGCATCCCCCAGAATGCCCGTGACCCGCTCCGAAAGCAAGACCCGGACCCCTTTTTCGGTCATGTGGTTTTTGATCAGCAGCGCCATGTCCGGGCCGAAGGCGGGGGGCAGCAGCTGGTCCATCATCTCCACCAGGGTGGTTTCCACCCCCCACAGGTCGGTCAGGGCCTCGGCCATTTCAAGACCGATGGCGCCGCCGCCGATGACCACCGCGCTTTCCACCTGCCCCTTGGAGATCATGTCCTTGATGGCCTTGGCGTGATGGAGGTTGGCGACCAGCGACACGCCGGGCAGGTCGACTCCCGGCAGGGGCGGCTGCACCGGGGTGGCGCCGGTGGCCAGCACCAGTTTGTCGTAGGACAGGTTTTCTTCTTTGCCGTCGGGCTGGTGGCGTATTTTGAGCGTTTTGGACCGGCGGTCGATTGCCAGGGCCTCGGCATGCACCACATCGACGCACTTGGCGTTTTTGAAAAACTGGCTGTCGCGCAGGACGTGGGCGCTCGTGGAGCGCAGGCCTTCCAGGTCGGCCACGTCGCCGCCGATATAGTAGGGAATGCCGCAGCCTCCGTAGGAAATGATATAGTCCTTGTCCAGCAGTTTGACTTCTGCCGAAGGGTCCAGACGCATCACCCTGGCCGCCACCTTGGGGCCCAGGGCCACGGCGCCCACAATTACAACACGCTTTGCCATAATTCCTTGTCTCCTTGCCCGGTTGGTCCGGGACCGCTCTGATACGGTTGCGATAAAGATGCGGCAGCCCGTCCGCAGGCCTGTCCAGGTGAAAGCCTGCGACCGCTGAGGCTGCGCAAACCCTCTGTTGCCGCCTGTCGGCCCCCGCCGGCGCGCCGTTTCGGGCGTGTGCGGTGGCGCTGCGATGACGGGCAGCCGACATGGCCGGCACCCGCCAGGGGCATCAAACAGGATATATCTCAAAATTCTTTTTTAGCCACCTGTTGCAGACCTGTCAAGGATTTGGATGCCGTAAGACTCGGATGCCGGCGGCGGCCTCGCAATTCGCTGTTCGCGGGCTGAAAAGAGTTCTTGCAAAACGGGCGTTTGGTTTTATATTATACCATTTTCAGGACGTCACCAGTGGGGCTTTACCCACATCGAACCAAGGAGTCCTCAGAAATGGCGAATCAACTCAAGACCACCTTTCTTCTGGCTCTGATGACGGTCTTCATCGTCCTGGTAGGGCGATTGTTGGGCGGTCAGCAGGGGATGATCCTGGCGCTTTTTCTGGCGGCCGGGATGAACTTTTTCAGTTATTGGTTCTCGGATAAAGTGGTCCTGCGGATGTACCGCGCCCGCGAGATCACCCGCAGCCAGGCCCCGGAGATATACGATATCGTGGCTTCCCTGACCCAGCTGGCCGGTCTGCCGATGCCCAAGGTGTGCATCATCCCCCAGGAAATCCCGAACGCATTTGCCACCGGTCGCTACCTCGAGCATTCCGTCGAGGCGGTCACTGAAGGCTTGCTGCGTTTAATGGACCGCGAGGAGATCACCGGCGTGCTGGCCCACGAACTGATCCACGTCAAAAACCG
>JAWOJK010000070.1:0-5010 GCA_046481705.1 Desulfobacterales bacterium
GCCGTTATCACGAGATGAATCTCGAGCAGATCATCTCCGAGAAGAACACGGGTGAGGCGATTCTCTCAAGCATCGAGGATGGCTTGGTGGTTTTCGACACCAAGCTCAAGGTGACCGCCATCAACCGGCGCGCGGCGGGGTTGATGGCGGTCACCTTGAGCTTGGTGTCGAAAACCACCAAGCCATCCTCGATGCTTGAGAGAATCGCCTCACCCGTGTTCTTCTCGGAGATGATCTGCTCGATATTCATCTCGTGATAACGGCCAAGCTGATGGGCCATTTGATTGAACTCTTCGGCCAGGCGTCCCAGTTCGTCGCCGGTTTCCACGGGTACCTGGACGGCGTAGTCACCCGAGGAGATTTTCCGTGACGCCGCCATGAAGCGCCGGATCGGTCGGACGATCCGCTCGGCGAGAATCAGGCTGAACATCAGGGCTACGATCAGGGCCGATGCCGATACAAGCAGCGTTGACCAGATAGCGCGCTTGGCTACCTTTCCGGCCCTAAGGCTGGCGGCATACATTGTCTCCTCGTTGAGGTTGCGCAGGCCGATGCACGCCTCGCGTACCTTGGCGAAAAGGGGGTAGACCGTTTCCTGATAATCGGTGGGTCGTAAAGCCGCTTTGGCGGTTTCACGCAAGTCGGTCAACTCCGAGAATTGTCTTCGATAGATCGCGTAGCCGGCCTCAATGGATCGGGCAAGTTGCGCCTCGCCCTGAATCGTGATGTTATCCTTTGCACGCGCCAGCCATTCCAGAAAGACCGCCTCGTTTTCCCGGAATTGGGCGATACCTTTGTCGGCGTCGCCCAGAAACATGAGCAGCATGCCACTGTCCTGGCGCTCCAGGGCGTCCACCATGTTTTCGGCGGCAAGGATGCTTCGGTAGTTCTCGCTCAGGATGGCATCGGTCGCCTTGCCCAGCGATATCAGGTTTGAAACCGCCCACACGACCACAAGGCCCATGAGGGCAAAGGCGACGCCATATCCGATTAAGATTTTCTTTTTCAACGTCATGGGACTTTAGCCTCCGATCGGTTATTGCAGGCACCAATGCAAAGAGCATCAGCCATGCCAGTATTCAGCATTAACAATTTCAATAGGTTATGAGAGATATCGGGGGGACGGCCTTGAAGCCTGAAAGGTCGGGTCGGCAATGGCCTTGCAAAATGCAAGGCGGGGGGGATAAAGGACGGAATCAGATACCGTAGGTTTTCCTCCTGCGCCAAAGCGTCGCCTGGTCGATACCCAGAACGTCCGCGGCTTCCTGGAGCGAGGAGGTGTCGGCCATAACTCTTCTGATGTGCAACTCTTCGATGGTGGACAAGGGCACCTTGTCACCGATGGCGGGCGTGCCAGCGGCGGGCGCGATGTTGTCGGGAAGATCGGATCTGTCGATCCGTTCGCTGCTGCCCAGGATTACAGCCCGCTCGATGGTGTTACGCAGCTCGCGCACATTTCCTGGCCACGCATGGCTCGTCAGCGATTTTTCGGCCTCCTCGGTGAGCCCAAGCAACATCTTGTGGTTGGCTCGACAGAAATAAGCGAGGAAATCCATGGCTAACGGCATAATGTCATCCGGCCGCTCCCGAAGCGGAGGGATCGTTAGGCAAATCACGTTGAGCCGGTAGAACAGGTCTTCCCGGAAGCGGCCCTCGGCCACGCGTTTTTCAAGGTCGGCGTTTGTGGCCGCGATGATACGCACATCCGCCTTGCGGACCTTCGATTCCCCGAGGCGCTCGTATTCCTTGTCCTGAATAAACCGCAGCAATTTGGCCTGCACCGACGGCGCCATATCGCCGATTTCATCCAAGAAGAGCGTACCCCCCTCGCAGGCCGCGATGCGTCCCGGATTGTCGCGCACCGCCCCCGTGAACGATCCTGTGGCATGCCCGAACAGCTCGCTCTCAAGAAGATCGGGCGGTACCGCCGGACACGCCACAACCCCCATGGGCTTCGCCGCTCTCGGACTCCAGTGATGGATAGCTCTGGCAAACACTGATTTGCCCGTACCGCTTTCCCCGCAAAGCAGGACAATCGCCTCCGAGGAAGCGGCTTTTCTTGCGGTCTCGATGACCCGCTGCATGCCGGCGCTCAGGCTCTGAAGCCGATCCTCGGGTCCAAGCCGCTGCGCGTCTTCCTTGAGCGCCGCAACCTCTGTTTCAAGTTCCCGAATCCTGCCGATCCGCCGGGAAAGGAGCTTGACCTGATCCGGGGTGAAGGGTTTGGCGATATAGTCGCTGGCGCCCCGCTTCATGGCTTCCACGACACTCTCGATGGAGGCATGCGCCGTGATGACCACAACCTTGGTCCAAGGTGAATCCGACAGCAGGGTGGGGATCAGGTCCATACCGTTTTCCTCACCCAGTTTAAGATCCACAAAGGCCAGATCGAAGGAATGCCTGCGCGCTTCCTCGGCGGCGTCGGCTGGGTTGCTCACGGCGATGACCGTATGCCCCTCAGCCGCCAGGCAATAGGAGAGCGTCTTGCGGATATTGGCTTCATCGTCCACGATGAGGACTTTGAGGGGCGTGAATTCAGCGTCGCTATTGGTCTTCATGGATGGTCCTGTTTGAAGCGCCATTCACGCCTGGAACGTTTCAGCCTTCCTGCCCAAGGGGACATTCGCGGTGATGGCCTGCGGCGCTTCTGGAGCGCGCTGCAGGAGCGGCTTCTTGCATGTCACTTCAATTCTTTGATTTTCTTTAAATCCGCTTCTTTACCGATCATGATGAGAAGGTCGCTGTCCTTGACCACAAAATCAGCCGTGGGCACCATCACGAAGCGCTCCGGGGCAAGTTCCTTGATGGCGATGATGTTGACCCCGTAGCGCTGGCGCAGAGCGAGATCCCGCAGCGACTGGCCCGTGAACGGTACCGGCGGTGCGACCTGGGCGATGGTGTACTCTTCCTCCAACGGCAGAAACTCCAGGATGTTGGGCGAGGTCAGCTGCATCGCCAGACGCTTGGCCATGTCCATTCCCGGTCGGATGATCTCGGAAGCCCCCAGTAGCTTGAGAATCTCCCCGTGGTCGTTGTCCTCGGCCTTGGCGATGATCCTTTTGACTCCCAACCGGCCGAGGTGATAGCAGATCAGGATACTGGGTTTGATGTTGGCCCCGGTGCTGACGATCACCGCGTCCACCTCCTCCAGCCCAAGGCCTTTGAGGGCCTCCATATCGGTCACATCCTGCACGATGGCGCTGGTGCAAAACGGTTCGACCGCCTGGATCCGCTCCTTGCTGCGGTCGATGGCGATCACCTCGTTTTTGTTCTCGTAAAGGGCCTTTGCGGCATAAAAACCAAATTTCCCGACGCCGATCACGGCGAATCGTTTCATTTTCCCCTCCCATTTATCCGATCATCAGGTTTTCCTCTGCGTATTGAACGCCTTTGGTGGAGCCGCCACCGGCGACGATGTAGGTGAAAGCCGGCACCCCCACCCGGCCGATGACCATCATCACGATAATCACCAGCTTGCCGGACCAGGAGAGGGCGGGGGTCACGCCCATGGAAAGACCGACCGTGCCGAAGGCCGAGATGGTTTCGAAAAGAAAGCTCAGGAATTGACGATTCCCCTGGGCGCGGGCGCCGTGGTCGGGATCCAAGAATACGATCAGGAAAACGGCGATGCAGATCGCGGCCAGTGAAAACACCAGAACCGAAATGCTCTTGCTGACGGTCTCCTGGGGAATCGTCTTTTGGTACAGGTTAACGCATTTGTAGCGCATCAAACGGCTCCAGGAAAAAACCGCCAGGACAGCGAAGGTCGTGGTTTTGATGCCGCCCCCGCAGGACCCCGGCGAAGCCCCCACCAGCATCAGAAACATCATGAACGTCAGGGTGGCCGTGTTGAGGGAGGCGATCTCCAGGGTGTTGAAACCGGCCGTGCGGCAGGTGACCGATTGAAAGACGGCCGCCAGCAGCCCCTGTGGGCTGAAAGCGCCCAGGGGCCTTTCGGACACCAGGATCACCAGGGCGCCGACCGCGATCAAGCCGGTGGTGGTTATGAGAACGCTTTTGGTCTGAAGCGACACCTTGCCGCGCTCGCCGCGCAGGGTTCGGCGGTAAATCTCGTAAACCACCGGAAATCCGATTCCGCCCAGGATGATCAGCCCGCCGATGGTCAAATTCAAAAAAACCGAGGAGCGTCCGTCCATGAGACTGTTGCTGAATTGAGAGAAGCCGGCATTGCAGAAGGCTGAGACCGAATGGAAAACGGCCCTGAAGAGCGCCTCGGAAAAAGGAAACGCGGGCCGCCAGTAAAAAAACAAGAGGACCGCGCCGGCGGCCTCGACGGCCAAGGTGAAAAAGAACACCGCACGGATCAGATAATAAATGTCCTCCCGCGGGGTGTGCGAAAAGATTTCCTGCATGGCCATGCGCTGCTGAAAGACCACCTTTTTGCCGATGATCTGAAACAGCGCCACGGACACCGTCATGATGCCCAAGCCGCCGATCTGAATCAGCAAAAGGATCACGACTTGGCCGAAGAAGGTAAAGTAGGTGCCGGTGTCCACGACGATCAGGCCGGTGACGCAGACCGCCGAGGTGGCCGTAAACAGCGCGTCGAGCACACCGATGGCGCCGTCGACGGTGGCCGCCGGGAGCATCAAGGCCAGAGACCCGGCGGCGATCGTCGCCAGATAGCTGAGCAGCAGTAAGTTGGTGGGGTGCGCCCGGCGCACCCGGCTTCGAAGCCACGGGATCATCTTCTCCTGGGCTCCCTGCAAATAGGTGTGATCTGGCAACCGATCCGGGGGAGGGGTCCAGTCTTAGGGGACCATTTTGGACAAATGGCGTGTACCGACAACGGTTCTCCATTCAGCTGAAAGCATGGCGTTCCCCTGTGCCGCCGGCCCCGACCTGCGCGCCGGGCGCCTGCGCGTCCGGCCTGGAGGCCAGGGCGGATGATTAACGAAACAGCACCTGGCCTATTTTTTCCAGCAACCCCCTGACCGAAAACGGTTTCTGGATAAACTCGACACCCTCCTGCAGCACCCCGCGCTGGGC